>DASTJB010000109.1:0-38787 GCA_035717005.1 Candidatus Angelobacter sp. | reverse complement strand
CTGCGGGCTCCGAATGCGCGGCTCGGCGAAATCATCAACATCGCCAGGGCCGCAGGGGTGAGCGCCGTGGAAGGAATGTCGGGTGACGGGAACCTGAGCCTCGACGTACACGCGCAGGGCCCGACCAAAAATATGTCTGCGCTGAACTTCTCCGGGTCCGGGAAAATCAGCAACGCCAGCGTGAAGCTGCCTTCGCTGACCAAGCCGTTCCAGGTGCGCAACTCTGACATCCGCTTCAGCCAGAACTCAATTGTGCTGCAAAACGTGTCTGCCGGAATCGGCCAGACGAATGCGACCGGCGAGCTTACGCTCAAAAACTTTGATGCGCCGCAGGTCCAGTTCACCTTGAATGCTGACAAAGTGAATGTCGCCGAGCTGCAGCAGATCTTCAATGCCACGCCGGCGCAGCCTACGAAGCGTGCCGGAGCGGAGCTCGGCTTCTGGAACATTGTGCCCAAAGCCGAAGCGCAATCGCGCGCCAACAGCATCGCCGAGCCCAGCCTGCTCACCAGGATGACCGGCGGCGGCACCGTCACGATCGGGATGATTCAGTATGACGACCTGCAGTTGAACAACGCCCACGCCAACGTGACTCTGGACCATGGATTGATCAAAATGAACCCTGTCACCGCCGGCGTTTACGGCGGAACTGAGAGCGGAACCATTACCGTTGACATGCGCCCCCCGCAGCCTGTCTACACGGTCAATCTGAAAACCGACAAGGTCGACGCCAACAAGCTCGTCTCCTCGGTCTCCGATCTCAAACAGACGATCTACGGACTTCTGGCGTCAAACGTCAACGCATCGTTCAGCTCCAGCTCGGCCAACAATATTGCACGCAGCCTCAACGGCAATATGGCCATCAATCTCACCAATGGGCGACTGATGAATCTTGATCTGCTGCATGAGCTGGCTTCGGTGGGGAAATTTGTCGGCGGGAATTTTGCCGCAGCGAAAAACTATACCGATCTGTTCCAGCTCACCGGCAACTTCGACGTGAAAAACGGTGTGGCACAAACCAACAACCTCAAAGCTGTAATCGATGGCGGCACTCTGGCGGCCGCCGGTCTGGTCAATCTGGCCGACCAGTCGCTGAACCTGCATGTGACCGCCGTGCTGAACAAGGCGCTCAGCCAGCAGGTTGGCGGAACGCAGGTGGGCGGGTTCATGAACACGGCGCTGGCCAACAATCAGGGCGAGCTGGTGCTGCCGGTCATAGTCACCGGTACCTTCCAGCATCCGCAGGTCGCGCCTGACGTTCAGCAAATCGCACAGATGAAGCTCAAAAACCTTCTGCCCACCAGCCAGAATCCCGGCCAGCTGACAAATGGGATTCTGGGCGCGATCCTGGGCAACAAGAACCAGGGCGGAACTTCGGGCCAGCAGACCGGCGGACAGGGCAGGGGTGGTATCGGTGGAATTGTGGGCGCGATCACCGGGCAGCAGCAACAACAGGACCAGCAGCAACAGCAGGGCAATCCGTCAGTCGGAAACAATCAGGGTCAGCAGCCCCAGGCCACGCCTACTCCAACGCCGGGCCTGGGGGATGTGCTGAACCAGGTGCTGAATCGGAAGAAAAAGAACCAGCCAACTCCGACACCGACGCCGCAACAGTAGCAACTGGCAGCTGGCAATTAGCAGCTAGTGGTCTAGGTGCCAGCCGCTAGCAGCTGCTTTTGCCCCAGCCGCCGCCCCCCGGCGACTCTACCCGTACCCGCGTTCCTTGTTTCGCGCGCCCGCTGGCTTTGCCCGGGAGGGTCTCGCACCGGCCATCCGGATGAAAAATTTCCGTTTTTCCTGCCGAGCCATCCACGCCACCGTGCAGTCCGTACGGGCCGCGACTCCGGCGATCGGCGAGCAGAGTGACCTCAGAATCGGCCAGCAGTTCAAGTTCGCGCACAATCCCGTCCCCGCCGCGAAACTTGCCTGCGCCCCCACTTCCTTTGCGCAGCGAATATTGCGTGACGCGCAGAGGATAGGCATACTCCAGCGCTTCCGCCGGCGTATTGAGCGAGTTCGTCATATGCGTGTGCACGCCGCTGACGCCGGGCCGGTCCGGGCGCGCGCCCATCCCGCCCGCGATGGTCTCGTAGTAAGCAAAGGGCTCGCCCGTACGCTCGTCGATGCCGCCGATGGTGAGATTGTTCATTGTGCCGGATGAGCCGGCGGGCACTCGCTCGGGCATGGCCTGGGCCAGCGCGCGCAGCAGCACGTCGACGATCCGCTGTGACGTTTCAACGTTCCCTCCGGCCACGGCAGCCGGAGGCCGCGCATTGACCACGGTTCCCGCCGGCGCGATCATCCTCACCGGACGCATCAATCCCGCTGCCGCAGGGACGTCTTCTTGCAGCAGGCAGCGGAATACGTAAAAACAAGCCGAGTACGTAATGGCATCCACTGCGTTGATGCTGCCCGCCACCTGCGGCGAACTGCCGCTGAAGTCGACTGTCACAACCGGCTTTCCGGCAATCGCCTTTTCAAATGTCAGTGCCACGGCTATTCGCACTGGGCCCGAGCCCGTGCCGTCGTCGTCGAGAAAGTCCTCGGCCGCATATCGGCCCCGCGGCACCTTCGTCAGGAAGGCGCGCATCAGTTTTTCCGAGTAATCCTGCAATTCCACCACGACCCGCTGCACGCGCGCCAGCCCATACCGCTCCACGATCTCCAGCAACCGCGCCGCGCCGGTGTGGCACGCCGCGATCTGCGCGTTCAGGTCGCCTTCGCGCTCCTGCGGCGTGCGCACGTTGTTCAAGAGCAGGCGGAGCACATCCTGTTGCATCTTGCCGGCGACGATCAACTTGATCGGAGGGATGCGAATGCCTTCCTGATAAATCTCGCGGCAGATGCCCATCGATCCCGCGTATGTTCCGCCGACATCGGCATGGTGCGCCCGCGAGGCCACGTAGAAAGCGGGCCGCGCACTCTGCCCAGCTTTCTTGCCGTTGACGAAGACGGGCGCCACCAGAGTGATGTCCGGCAAATGTGTGCCGCCGCAGTATGGATCATTGAGGATCGCCACGTCGCCCGGGGCCAGCGTGAGCTTCTCTACTGCGGCGCGCACTGACATGGGCATCGACCCGAGATGCACCGGCATGTGATCGCCCATGGCAATCACCTCGCCGTGGCCGTCGAACACGGCGCAGGAGTAATCGCGCCGCTC
This sequence comes from Candidatus Angelobacter sp., assembly GCA_035717005.1. Lineage (GTDB taxonomy): Bacteria > Acidobacteriota > Terriglobia > Terriglobales > Acidobacteriaceae > Angelobacter. Next base: position 35,627 of record DASTJB010000109.1, on the reverse strand, counting down.
TTTGATGTTGGGTGAAAATGCGGTTCGGCGCAGAGCGGCGCCCATCTCTTCCGCAATGGAGTGAAAAAGACTTTTAAAAATCTCCAGTTCAACCGGATCGCGCATGCCAGCCTAGTTTAGCCGATGGACCATCGCTTTCAGCGAGCCACAGAAGCGGAAATTGGCTCGATCGCTGCGGACGTCTGCAAGATCGCGGCATAGCATTCCGCCGCCGCCTCGAGCCGCGCCTGATCCGGCGTGCCCCGCATGGCGTTGGCGGCCATGCTGCAATACGCCCAGCGAAACGCGGTGTAAGCGCGAATAAAGCCCTCGATCCGCGGACCGGCGTCATCGCCGCTGGCCCGGTAGTAACAATCCAGAAACTCTTTTGCCTGCCGCGGTTCCATGCGCCACTCCACGATCGCGCCGGCCAGGTCCCACGCGATATCGGTCGGGCCGGGAAAGAAGTGATCATCGCCGTGGCTGCCGGAATCGGTCTTGAGCATCTCGCCCTTCGCTGTAATGATCCACTCGTGCGGCTGCATTCGGCCATCGGTAATGACCGGCCGCTCCAATTTGAGAGAGAGCGAAAGATTTGCGCCCAGCTGAGCGAGGTTGTGCTCCGCCATCTCCTGGACCGCGCCCACGCCGGCGTTGCACGCCGAAAATTCCCGCGCGCGAAAGGCGCAGTACTCTGCCAGGCGATCGAGCACTTGGGGAGAAAGATCGCCCGCCGACGCTGCGTGTCCTTCGAGCCAGAGATAGGAAACAAAGCCATCACTTTCGCGCTTGGGGACGGGGCCAAACCCAGCGTCGGCTACGGCCTGCTCCCGTTCGATCACTGGATCGCCATAGTGTCCCAGGCCGGCAAACTTGAAAAACCTTCGCCGCTCGCCCGCCGAAAGATACTTGAGCCGCTCCAGGTTGGTCCATGACGCCGGCCAGCGCGAACTGCTCGCAAAACGGAGGCTGCGCCACTCGCCTGCGCCCACGAAAACCCGGGCTGCGCCGGGCCGCTGTGGTTCTTGCGCGGCGGCGCTCACTGTCCGATAGCGCCGCCATCGCTGCGCAGCGTCGTTGCCGCAGAGCGCCTCTGGACTTGGCTGGTGGCCGCAGATCAGGGTTATCCGTTCGCGTGCTGCTCCTGCTCGCTCCAGCGCCTCAGCCACGGAGAGGAACGAAGAGCCACTCAATCCCGGGCCTTCGTCGACGATCAGGAAATCCGCGCCGCGGCCAATGGCATCGCCAACGGCCAGGCTCTGTTCCGGAGTGAACTGAGTTTCGCGATTATAAGGGTGCCCGCCGGGCCGCACGGTCATACGCGAGACTTTCACCTGGCGCAGACGAGCGGCCGCTGCGGTCATAGCGCTCAATGTCGTTCCAATACTCCTGATCCCGATTACAAAGGCATGCTGCCCCAAAGCAAGCTTATCCAGCACTCGGGCATAGGCAACGGGATGAAGAGCGTAGTAGGCAAAGCCTTCCGGCCGTGAAAGCTCCTGCAGCTCGGGAACGGGCGCATGGGAAACGGCCTCGATTGTCTTTTGAAATTCAGGATAAGGCCGGTTGGAGAGCAGCGCATCGGCCAGCGCATCAGTCAAGATCGTAAAAATAGATTCCGCAGATCCGGCTTCCGCGGCATCAGCGATTCCGCACTCCAATTCGCCGGCACGCAGCAGCGCTCTCAGAACGTTCTCAGAGCCTGGATCAAGCTTTGCGGATGCAATTGAGCGCAGCAGCCCGGCTCTCAATTCCGCGCCCGCCACACACCTCCGGCCCGCGCGAAACACCAGTAAGTTCAGCCCGCGAGCGCTCATCCGCCGGCGCTTATGCAGCCTTCCTGGTCCGGCGCGTCGCGCGTGGTGAGCGGGCTACGTCACCATCTTTGTCAATGAAATAAAGATACTGGTTGTCACGCTCAATGGCCTTGGGCACCAACACCTGGTTCTCGCCTTCGCCCGACTTCGGCTTTTGGCACACATTGCCGTTGCCATCAATGAAATACAAAAACTTCTTGTAGTCCCGTTCAAGATTCAACCGCTTTACCTTTTCTGCCATACCCTCTTGGACGGCAGAAAAAGATGACTGGATGCCACCCTACCCGGGGCGTTCGCCAGGCTAACGCACAAGTATTTGATCCAGAAGCAGTTACCGCGAAGCGCCGCCGCTCTTCTTTTGGTGCGGCCTGGGCGGCTCCTCGCCTGGCGCGAGCACCCGCCGCACAATGGGGGGATTGAACTTGTAGAGCCTCTCCTTCACCGCGCCCTCATCTTTCACCCGCAGTGTGAACGTACGCAGATCGCCTTCCTTCTCAAACTGCTGCCGGCCCAGCGTGACCGGCAGAACGCCGTTCAAATTACGCTCACGATACGCGGTCTCATACCGGTGCCGGCGCACGCTCCAGGTAAATACCCGCGCATGGTTGAAGTCGTACGGCATTCCGTCTTTGTTTTCGGTAAACAGGGCCAGATACTCAGGGACTTTCTTGTCGCCGTCCTGGACCTCATCCAGCGGAAAAGCAGCGACCATACGCTGGCCTTCGGAATACTGAGCGATGTCTTCTGGGACATCGAGGTACAGCGCCCGCCCCAGTACCCAACCCACGCGCTTTTGCGCATCGCGCACCAGCCACCAGTCTTCCAGCAGCACGGGTGGCCCAGTGTTCTCGGTGGTCTTGGGCTGCTCCTCGTCCGAGCTGTCTGTATCGCTATCTTTCTCTTTGGACTTCTCGTCTTTCAATTGCAAAGGCGGAGAATTGCGATCAATAGTTTGCCGCTGGATGAGTTCGACTTTCTGCTTTTCATTCAGCAGGTAGAGATATGCGGTCTTGCGCCCGGGCAGCACGTGGACCTTGACCTGGTCTTCGGTGGTGGCAGTAGCCTGGGCCGGAACATTTTTAAACTGCCCCGCCAGGCGCTGAAACTCGTCGAAGGTCGGCTGGTCAGCCAGGTAACGCTCCTGCACCCAGCCTTCTTCCCCGCGCGGCGATCGCACCCGCACAAAGCGCTTGTTCTGCATCCGTTCCAGGACCTGCAGGCGCTCCCCGTTTCGCACCACACCGGTCTTGTTGTAGATGGTGGAGACATGATCGCGCAGGCCCGCCTCCGTTACCGCGACGTAGGCATATTCGGCGCGATCAGAGCCTCCGCCGCTGCAGCCGGCGGCCAGAAAAACTGTTGCCGCTGCCGCGAACAACGCCGGAAGAAGCAGGCTGCGGCTAGCCTGAAGCAGACCTGAACTGGGGAGCTTCTGCATGGGGGTTTACCCTCAACTATAGCAGTCAACCGCGCTGCAATACAGGCACAAGCCGCCATTGTCCGGCAGGCCATTGCTGCCGCGTCCGCTTCTCGCGGGCGCTTGTCCGACTGGCAAGTCTCAATGCTGCTCCGCCGCGCCCTGCTGGGCAAAAATCACGTAGTGCCCCGCCGGGTCGTTGATGCCAAATTCCTTCGCGCCATAGAAGGTTGACCGCACCGCCATGACCAGCTCGGCGTTGCCGGCTGCCGCCAATACCTGATTGAGATCATCGACGTCGATATACAGGAAAGTTGGCCCTTTCTTTGCCGCCGCCGCTGTCGCCGGGCTGTCTTTTTCCACGCTGGCGTAGCTCTGATACATCAGTTCAAGACCGTCCTTCTCCACAATGGCGAAGCCCAGCGTCTTTCCCTCGGGCACTTCTACGGTCTTTTTGAATCCCATGCGTTCGGTCCAGAACTGGATGCAGGGCTCAATCTCTCGCGCAAACAAAATAGGCGTGATCTTCTTGACGGCTGCGGATTTCATCTTCTCCTCCGAGGTGGAATTCGTATTCATCGGCAAAGCGATCAGGACCGCTGAAATCGCCGGGATGATTCGCATAAAATCTCCTTGTCTTTCAATCTAATCTAAATTAGACTAGTGGACGATACGACGATTTCCATGAACTTGTCAATGGGGGCTTTTATGAAAACTGTCAAAAAGGCGTCCCGGCAGCTCGACCAACTTATCTCAGTTGGCCCGGCCATGCTGCGCGACTTTGAAATCCTTGGGATCCGCAGCGTGCGGCAGCTGGCCAGGCAGAATCCGGTAAGGCTCTACCAAAAGCTCTGCCGCGTCACTGGCCAGCGCATGGATATCTGCTGCCAGGACGTGTTTTCCGCAGCGGTGGCGCAGGCGCGCAATCCTCTTCTGCCGGCCGAACAGTGCCAGTGGTGGTATTGGAGCCGGCAACGGAAGGCAGCGAATGGCGGCCAGTAGAAGGCGCGAACTGACCGTCGCTGACCTGGTGCTTCTGAGTCTGCTCGCAGAGCAGCCCATGCATGGTTATCAGGCTAACCTCGAACTGGAGCGGCGGCAGGTGCAGGACTGGGCCGGCGTCTCGCGTCCCCAGATCTATTATTCCCTGGAGAAGCTCGAACGGCTTGGTCTCATTCGTGAAGCAGGCGGCCGGGAACCGTCACTTGGACCGGAGAGGCGGATCTTCGCAACGACGCAAAAAGGCCGCAATGCTTTGGCCACCGCGCTCGAACGCGAAGACTGGACCAACCAGCGCGAGCGCCCGCCTTTTCTCACCTGGATGGCGCTTTCCTGGCAAGCCAGGCCGAGCGTTATGCGGCGGCAAATGAAGCGGCGACGGCAATTCCTGGAGCAAGAGCTGGCGCGCGAGGAACAAACGCTGCTCGCCGTCGAAAAGGAAGTTGGGCACAGGTTCCACGAAGCGGTTTGGATGATCAGCCTCGTCATCGAGCAGTTCCGCACCGAACTGCGGTGGCTGGAAAAGGTGGAAGCCGAACTGGAGCGCCGCGCGCCGGCAAGAAATCACCAGAAGTGGCGGCCTGATTAGATAATTCGCAATAAAACTCTTGGTCTTTCGATCCATCAGAATTGCTTCCCTACTTACCCACAAGCTTATTTCAGAAACGCCCCGATGTTCTCATTCAAAAACTTCAAGTCCGCGGGGTTCGGTCCGGCTCCCGCCGTATGCCCCCACAGTGACGGTATGGGCGTAAGGGTCACAGTCTGCATGAAGCCTGCCTCATACCGCGCGTCTCCGATAGGAAAATAAAGGTCGGTCTCCGAAGGCATATACAGGAACGGAACCTTGATCGACTTGAGCGCCTTCTCCACGTCGCCGTTGAAGCCCGGCGTGGTCCCCACGTCGTGCTTCTCCCAGGTGCGGCATTGCAGGATCAGGTTGTTCGCGTCCGCGCCGGGAATGAAGTTCGTCCGGAATTCCTTCACCACGCTTTCAAACGTCGCGCCGGGCGGCGAATCCTGTTTCCACAATTCTTTTCTCCACCACTCCTGCGAAAACAGCCAGCCGGTCCACACCATGCCAAACGCCTCCAGGCCTTTTTTCGGCTGTTCGGTGTAATCGCCGTTCTTGAACTCCGCATCGGCCGTGAGCGCGACGATCTGCCCCTCCAGCCGCACCACGCCGTGCGGCCACGTCTTGGCTGTTCCCGCCGTCGCCACAATTCGATCGGCAAAACGGGGATAGCTCACCGCCCACTGAAACGCTTGCTGCGCGCCCATGGAGAACCCGACAATCGCGCGCACGTGCGTCACCTTCAGCTCTTCCGTCAGCAGCCGGTGCACCGCCTCCACGTTGTCGCGGATCGTCGTCACCGGAAACCGCGGCCCGTGAAAAGGCTCCGCCGTATTGCTGGGCGAAGAGGAATGTCCGTTGCCGAAAAGCTCGGTCGCCACCAGGAAATACTTTGCCGGATCGAGTGCCCGGTCCGCCCCGATCAGCCACTCGTAGCCGGTGTGTTCGGCCATGTAATGCGAAGGCAGGAGCACTACGTTGTCCTTCGCGGCGTTCAGCTTGCCGTACGTTCCATAGACCACCTTCGCCTGCGGCAGCGTCACGCCGCTCTCGGTCTTGAAGTTGGCGATCACGAACTCATGCACCTGCGGCGGCTCGATCCGCGGCTTCTCGGGCTGCTTGCTTGCCGGCTCCTGCTGCCTGGGCGCGTCTTTCGTCTGCGAACCCTGGCTCTGCGAATTCTGCGTCCACAGCGCCTGGGCGATGGCCATCAGCAATACAAGGCTGGTAATGCGAAAGTTCTTGATCATCATGCTCTCCGGCTGCCGCCTATGCTATCACTGGAACCTGTTCCTCCGTTCCTCCGGGTTTCAAGACTTTCCGCTGGCCGATTCAGATCCGCGTTTATCCGCGTTCATCAGCGGTAAGATTTTTTCGATTCCTTCCTCCGTGTTCCTTCGTGTTCTCCGTGGTTAATGGTTTTGGTTTTCTCCGTGTCTCCGTGCCTCCGTGGTAGGTGTTTATCTGATGATTTAGAATTCTCCGTTCATCATGATCCGCCCTCTCGTTCTCATCATTCTCGACGGCTGGGGTTACGCGCCGCCCTCCAGCGCCAACGCCATCTCTCTCGCACGCAAGCCCAGCTATGATCGCCTGCTGCGCGAATATCCCAATACACTCATTCACACCAGCGGGCGCTATGTCGGGCTGCCCGAGGGGCAAATGGGCAACAGCGAGGTTGGCCATCTCAACATCGGCGCCGGGCGCATCGTCTACATGGACATCACCAAGATCGATCTCATGATCGAAAAAGGCGATCTCTTTTCCAACCCCGTTCTGCTGGAGGCGATGAAGAACGCGCGCAGCGGCGGCCGCCAGCTCCACCTGTGCGGCCTGCTCTCCGACGGCGGCGTGCACTCCCACCAGAACCATCTCTACGCGCTCCTGCGCATGGCCAAACAGAACGGCATTGACCGCACGTATGTTCATTGCTTCATGGACGGCCGCGACACCCTCCCCACCAACGGAGCCGAATACATCCAGCAGCTGCAACAGAAGATGCGCGAGTACGGCGTGGGAAAAATTGCCACCGTAAGCGGCCGCTACTACGCCATGGACCGCGACAAAAAATGGGACCGCGAGCTGAAGGCCTTTGACGCCGTGGTCGCGGGCAAGGCCGAAGGCGGCGAGTACGTCGATCCGGTACAGGGCGTGAAGGACTCTTACAATCGCGGCGTGACCGACGAGTTCATCATTCCTTTTACCTGCGTCAACAACCAGGGCGCTCCGGTGGCGACCATCCGCGATGAAGACTCCGTGATCAACTTCAACTTCCGCGCCGACCGCGCCCGCCAGATTACCCGCTGTCTCACGCGGGAGAGCGGCCTCACGGCTCAGGGCGGCCGCGAACTGCCCGACGCCGAGGCGCTCGACGCCGCCATCCCGCGCAGCCGCGTCCCCAAAAACCTCAAGTACGTCTGCATGACGCAATATGACAAGCAGTTCGCGCTGCCCTTTGTCGTGCAACCGGACTCGCTCAAGAACATCCTGGCCAACGTGATGGCTGAGCACCACCTGCGCAACCTGCGCGTCGCCGAAACCGAAAAGTATGCCCACGTCACCTACTTTTTCAACGGCGGCGTGGAGAGGCCCTTTCCCGGCGAAGATCGCGTGCTGGTTCCGTCACAAAAAGTGGCCACTTACGATTTGAAGCCGGAAATGTCTGCGGCCGGAATCGCCGAGAACGTAATCAAAGCGGCCAACGATTCCGCTTTCGACGTCGTCATCGTCAATTTCGCCAACGCTGACATGGTCGGCCACTCCGGCAAGATCCCGCCGACCGTGCAGGCGGTCGAGACCGTAGACGCCTGCCTGGGCGAGATCTACAAGGCCGTGCGCGCCCGTGGCGGCGCCATGCTGATCACCGCCGACCACGGCAATGCCGAGCAGATGATTGACCCGGCCACCGGCGGTCCGCACACGGCGCACACGACCAACCCGGTGCCGTTCATCGTCGTGAGCGACAATGCGGAGAAATTCACCCTCCGGCAGGATGGTTCATTGCAGGACATCTCGCCCACGGTATTAGGTATGCTTGGTTTCGACCAACCAAGAGAGATGACGGGGAGGGATTTGCGGGTTATGAAAACATCTTGAAGAGCGGCGAGGCCGACTTGCGCGCCGAGCCGCCTGCCACGAGCGCAGAAGACCGCATGGTCGAGCCAAACTCGTCGGCGGTTTGGAGCGCAGCGACAGAAATGAAGACCTTAATCGTCCATTACCACTCCTTCGAACTCTGGCACGCGCCGGCCTGGATCCGCGAGCGCCTGCAACAGGACTTCCCCGATCATCAATTCGTCCAGCTCCAGAACTACGACCACGTCCCGGAAGAGATTCCTGACACTGACGTCTTCATCGGATGGTCCTTGCGGCCGCAGCAATTCGTGGCCGCCAAGAAGCTGCGCTGGATCCACTCGCCCGCCGCCGCTGTCCACCAGCTCATGTTTCCCGAGCTGGTCCGCAGCAGCGTTCTCCTGACCAACTCAACCGGCATTCACGGCCCGGTCGTCGCCGAGCATGCGATCGCCGTTCTGCTGGCGCTGGCCAAGCGCCTGCCCCAGGCCATGCAATATCAGGCAATGAAGACGTGGTCGCAGGACCAGCTCTGGCACGAGCGGCCCCGCCCGCGCGAGGTGGCCGATTCAACCGTCGTCGTCATCGGCATGGGCGGGATCGGCCGAGAGTTCGCCACCCGCGCCCGGGCGCTCGGGATGAAGGTGCTGGGCGTGCGCGAAAATCCCGGCAAAGGGACCGACGGCGCCGATGCGGTATTCAGCCCCGCGCAGCTCGATGACATCCTGCCCCAGGCTGACTACGTCCTGCTCTGCACGCCCGTAACGCCGGCAACCACCGAGATCATGAACGCCGCCCGGCTCGCGAAGATGAAGCCTGACGCTTACCTCATCAACGTGGCTCGCGGGCCGCTGGTGGATGAAGGTGCCTTGCTCCAGGCGCTCAAAGCCCGCCGTATTGCCGGCGCGGCGCTCGATGTCTTCAATGAAGAGCCTCTGCCGCCGGAGTCCCCGTTCTGGTCGCTCGATAACCTGCTCATCACGCCGCATACCGCCGCCGTCACTGAGCGCCTGTGGGAGCGGCACTACAAGTTGATCGCAGAAAATCTGAGCCGCTTTCTAGCCGGGAAGCCGTTGCTGAATGAAGTCGATAAAACGCGGGGATATTGATCGCGCTTTGGGCCCTTAGCCGTTAGCCCTTAGCCCTTAGCCAAGGAGCATCTACCCGCACTATCAATCGCCGACCACTTGCATTAACTATCGAACAACACTTTACAATGACCCATGCGCAAGCCAAGGGCTAAGAGCTAAAGGCTAAGAGCTGTGTTTCTTCTCCTCAACGGCGACCAACGCGACTTCCCGGACGGCCTCACCGTCGCCGCCCTCGTATCTCAGCTGGGCATGAAGCCCGACCGTGTCGCCGTGGAACTCAATCTTGAGATCGTTCCCCGCGCCCGCTGGGAAACCATCACACTGAAGGACGGCGACCGGCTTGAAGTTGTCCACTTCGTTGGTGGCGGCGCCTGCTAAAGCCACCGCATTGGTCTGATCTTCAATTCCGGCGATTCTGGCAATTTCGGCGGTTTTGGCAATTCCTATTGACTTTCTCGATACTGCTCCTAAAATGTTTTAAACATTGAAGTGAGGAAATGTTTTAAACATTCCTTAGAGAAGATGGACCAGCGGTTTACATCGACGCAGGTGGTCAGGCTGACCGGGATTACACCCCGGCAGCTGCAGTGGTGGGACGAGTGCGGGATCGTGCGGCCGCAGCGCGAAGGCCGGCGCAGGCTCTACACCTTCGACGACGTGACCGAGATCGCCGTGATCTGCGCCCTCCGGCGCAAGGGCTTCCCGCTCCAGCGCGTCCGCCGCATCATGCGCTTCCTGCAGAAGGAACTGGGACGCCGGCTGGCAGAGGCCGTGAGCAACGGATCGGAGTACCACCTTTTGACCGACGGCAAACGCGTCTATCTGGAAAATTCGCAGCGCCAGGTGATCGACGTCCTCAAGAACTCGCGCCAGCCCTTGCTGGGCGTGTGCCTGAGCGATGCCGTGCGCGAGGTCCGCGCGGAAATTTTCAACCGGCGTCCGGCGCAGAAGCAGTCCACGCGTGGCGCAGGCAAACGCCGCAGCTCTTAATCTGCGGCGGCGCACGCTGGAGTCGAAACGACGGTTGAGCAGGGAGAAGCAACGGAGGTGACCATGGTGGCGGAGCTGAACATCGTGACGGAATGGCTTCCCGAGCAGATGGAGCCCGGGAGCATCTTTGTTCTGGAGAACGCCGGCGAAGTGGGCGACCAGGAAGATCCTTACTGGGCCGTCCTCTCCTGCCCGGAGTGCGGCACCCTTGGCCTGATAACCCGGCGGCAGATGCGCGGCGTTGTGCCGGTGATCTGCGGATCCAGCACCTGCCCGGCCCAGTTCGTCATCCTGAATGAACAGGTCGTGCCGCGAAAACCGAACTGACCCAGCAAGCCGGCAGCCAGGCAAAAAATCTTTCACCGCAGGGAGCGCAGAGGACGCAGAGAAAGAAACAACAAATCAACTGAACCGCGACTTATCAAACCTCCGCGCTCTCCGCGTACTCTGCGGTGAAACTCGGTTTGCCATTGGCGTCCTTTGCGGTGAATCCCGCCCCAAGTACAATCTAAGAAGCGATGATCAAAACCCTTGAATGGACCAGCCAGGGCGTTCGCTTTATCGATCAGACCCGGCTCCCAACGGAAGAAATCTACGTAACCTGCCGCACCTACCAGGAAGTTGCGACGGCCATCCGGGACATGGTCGTCCGCGGCGCGCCCGCCATCGGCGTGGCCGCCGCCATGGGCATCGCTCTCGGCGTGAAGCAGTCCACTGCGACAGACGTCTCCTCGCTGCGCAACGAATTCGGCCAGATCTGCCGCGCGATGGGTGAGACTCGCCCCACCGCAGTCAATCTCTTCTGGGCGATCCGCCGAATGCAGCAGAAGTTTGAGTCCCTGGCTCCAGAAGGCGTGCACCAGATTAAGATTTCGCTGGTCGATGAGGCGCAGCAGATGCTCCTCGAAGACATCGCCGCGAACCAGGCCATGGGCCGCCACGGCGCCACGCTCATGCCCAACTCCGGCGGCGTGCTCACCCACTGCAATGCCGGCGCGCTGGCGACATGCGGTTACGGCACCGCGCTTGGCGTCATTCGCGCCGCCATCGATTCCGGCAAGAAGCTCCATGTCTTCGCCGACGAGACGCGCCCGTTTCTGCAAGGCTCTCGTCTCACCGCCTGGGAGCTGATGAAGGATGGCATCCAGACCACCGTGATCGCCGACAACATGGCCGGCGCGATGATGCGCCAGGGCAAAATCAAAGCCGTGGTCGTAGGCGCAGACCGCATCGCCGCCAATGGCGACGTCGCCAACAAGATCGGCACCTATTCCGTGGCCGTGCTCGCCAAAGAGCACGGAATTCCCTTCTACGTCGCTGCGCCATGGTCCACCGTGGACATGAACACGCCGACCGGCGATCAGATTCCGATCGAGCAGCGCTCGCACAAGGAAGTGACGCACCATGCGGGCAAGCAGGTCGCGCCTGATGGCGTGCTGGTGGAGAATCCCGCCTTTGACGTTACTCCGAACAAATACGTGACGGCGATTGTGACCGAGCGAGGAGTTGCACGGGCGCCGTTCAGCGATTCGCTCAAGGAACTGGCGGCGATCTCGGCGGCGCTCGTCTGATCGCAGACGAACGGCCGGGATCTCGAACGAGCCGTTTACGCCGCGTTGCGCGGCTGCTGGATTTTGATGGCTGCGCCGTCGGCTTCATAGCCTTCGTCCTGGAGCGTCTTCTGCGCGGCCGCGCGCAGGTCATTTTCTGCGGCGTTGCGCGGAAGATTGCAATAACGCCGGACCACCTCTTCGCCCACGGCGATCCGCACCAGCCATTTTGATTTTTCCTGGTCCCACGATACTTCAGCTCGGTCTGCCCGCATCGTAACCCCCTTGCAATCTCTCATTCCGATTGCCGGAAGAGCAATTTGGTTTTCTACGCTCCCATGGTTTTCAACTTGGGGCTGACGATCAGCCTTGCTTCCGTGGCCTTCTGCACGTCTTCCGCGCTCAGGCCAGGCGCGACTTCCTCCAGCACCAGCCCCTGCGGCGTGACGTTGATGTAGGCCATCTCGGTCACAATGGTATTCACAACTTTCATGCCGGTCAGCGGCAGCGTGCATTTTTTCAGGATCTTCGGAGCGCCGTCCTTCGTCGTGTGCTCCATGGCGATGATCACCCTGCGCGCGCCCGCCACCAGGTCCATGGCGCCGCCCATGCCTTTCACCATCTTTCCCGGAATCATCCAGTTGGCCAGGTTTCCCTGCTCGTCGACCTCCATGGCGCCCAGCACGCTCAGGTCCACGTGCCCGCCGCGAATCATGGCGAACGAGTCAGCGCTGGAAAAATAAGCTGTGCCCTTGACCTCCGTGACGGTTTCCTTGCTGGCGTTGATCAGGTCCGGATCTTCTTCGCCCTCGATGGGAAACGGCCCCACGCCAAGCATGCCGTTTTCGCTCTGCAGGATCACCTCAACGCCCGGCGCGATGTAGTTCGCTACCAGCGTGGGCAGGCCGATGCCCAGGTTCACGTAGAAGCCGTCCTTCATCTCCAGCGCGATGCGTTTCACGATGCGCTCGCGCTTCTCCACGTCTTTTTGTTTTTCCACTTTGTTGCTGACCGGTGTCGTCGCCATAAACTAAGCCCGCTTCCTCGTCGTCCGCTTCTCAATCCGCTTCGGCTGGCCGCTACTCAGCACAATTCTCTTCACGTAAATGCTGGGCAGGTGGACGCTGTCGGGATCAAGCTGCCCCGGCTCCACAATCTCTTCCGCCTCCACGATGGTCACGCGCGCCGCGGTCGCCATCACCGGATTGAAGTTGCGCGTGGTCTTGCGGAACATCAGATTGCCCCAGCGGTCGGCCTTCCATGCTTTGATCAGCGCGAAGTCGGCCCTGAGCGCGCGCTCCATGACGTACTGCTTGCCCTCGAACTCACGCATCTCTTTGCCTTCTGAGACCACGGTGCCTGCTCCTGTCGGTGTGAAGAATGCCGGAATGCCCGCGCCTCCGGCGCGTATGCGCTCGGCCAGCGTGCCCTGTGGATTCAGCTCCAGCACGATCTTGCCGGAGAGCACAAGCTGCTCGAAAAGCTTGTTCTCGCCGACGTACGAGCCGATGTGCTTTTTGATCTGCCCGGTCTGCATCAGCTTGCCCAGGCCAAAATCATCCACGCCGGCATTGTTGGAAACTGTGGTCAGGTCGCGTACGCCCTTGCGGACCAGGGCATCAATCAGGTCAGCCGGGATGCCGCACAGCCCGAAGCCTCCGACCATGATCATCGCTCCGTCCTTCACGTCGCGGACGGCCTCATCAGCGCTGGAAACGACTTTATTCATAAACAGACAATTTTAATTAGTTATTCAGAGCATCTCAAATTGAAGTCTCTAACTGACTTTTCGAAATGCGCCAATCCAGACCCAGTTTGAAATTGCTTCCGTTCACAAAGAACGACTTCACCGGGCTTAAAACGCCAACCTTCTTCATCCGGTTCAGGACCAATGATCCTGAAGCATCCATCCTCAAGCTCTTGAGCTTCTACCGGACGCCAGCAATCTGTCCCTTCGTTCAACAACTCGACGTAGATCGTCATGCCGGCCGCTCACTCACCCTCAATCAGGACGCGCAGCAGCCGCTTCCCTTCCGGCCAATCGCCCAAACCGGATTCACCGTTCACATGCCCGGCCGGCCCGATATCGACATAGCGGCTTCCCCAGCCCCGGGCAAACTCGCGCGCGCGCTCCGGCGTGAGATAAGGATCGTTGCTGCTGGCTACGACGATGGAAGGAAACGGCAGCAGATCGCGCGGGATTGGAGCAAAATCCTTGAGCTGCTTGGGCGCATCCTTGCTGTCGACATCAGAAGGTGCAACCAGCAGCGCGCCCTTGATCTTGCCGGCCTCGGCCGGCGCGGCCTTGCACCAGTGCGCCAGCGCGATGCAGCCGAGGCTGTGCGCCGCAAAAACGATCGGGGCGGGGGCCTGCTTGACCTCGGCCGTGATGCGCTCCAGCCACCACTCGCGGTGCGGAAACTCCCAGTCGCGCTGTTGCACGCGCAGGAAGATGGGGTTCTGCTGCTCCCACAGCGTCTGCCAGTGGCGCGGGCCGGAATTTTGCCAGCCCGGCAGCACCAGCACGGTCGCAGCCACGTCTCGCGTGCCGATCTCAAAGCGGTTGGCGTGCTCAAACTCTTCGCGCAGCGCCGGTGTGCGCAGGTTTTCCCGGATGTGCATCAGCCGTTGCTCCAGCTTGGCCAGCGCGCGCTCGATGTTCGCAGTATTGGTATGCGCAATGTCGCGCCACATGGAATATGGGCTGGAGGCGATGCGCGTCATCTCCCGCAGGGCGCGGCCGCCGATGGCGTGCAGGTCGGGATTTCCGTCCAGCTCGTCCACCACCGTACCCGCCAGCGCGGTTGCGATCATCTGCGGCAGGTGGCTGACCCAGGCGCACATCAGGTCATGGCGCTCGGCATCAATTTTCAAAATGCGCACGCCCAGCTGCTCCAGCAGATCGCAATAGTCTTTGATCTTGCCCCGCTCAAACTCCTGCCTGGGCTGCGGACACAAGAGCCAGACCGCGTTCAAGAACAGTTTTGCTTCCGCGTTTTCCAGCCCGCTGTGCTCCTTGCCCGCCATGGGATGGCCGGCGAGAAAGCGCTGCGGCGCCTTATCGCCAAAGACGGAGCGCGCCCGCTCGATGATCTCTTTTTTCGTGCTGCCGACGTCGGTGATCAGCGCCTCCGGCGAGGCCAGCGGCCCAATGCGCTCGATCAGGTCGATGATGCCGCCGACCGGGGTGGCCAGGATGATGAGGTCACTGCCGGCAATCGCCTCCACCGGGTCTTCTGAGCCGAGATCGATCGCGCGCATGGCCCGCGCCCGGTCCAGCACCGCCGCGCGGTCGCAGCCGACAATCTTCCCACCGAACCCCGCCGCCTTCAGCGCCAGCGCCAGCGAGCCGCCGATCAAACCCGTGCCGATAATTGTGATTTGCCTGAACGCCATGAACTTCTAAACCTTACCACTGATAAACACGGATGACACTGACAGAGCAAAAGCAAAAGCTTCTTTGATCAGTCTTATCCGTGTTGATCAGTGGTGAGACTCGGGTTTTCTGAGCACGCGGCTCGCGGGGATCAAACCAGCCTGCGTCCCACTGCCGGAGCAATCACGCGAAGCTCACCTACGAGCCGTGCAAACTGCTCAGGATACAGCGACTGAGCGCCGTCGGAAAGGGCTTTGTCAGGGCAGTTGTGGACCTCAATCAGCAGGCCGTCAGTGCCGGCGGCAATGGCGGCGCGGCCCATGGGTGAAACCTTGTCGCGGCGGCCGGTGCCGTGCGACGGATCGGCAACGATCGGAAGATGGGAGAGCTTCTTCACGATCGGGATAGCGGAGATGTCGAGGGTGTTACGCGTATAGGTTTCAAAAGTGCGGATGCCGCGCTCACAGACAATAACTTCGTAATTGCCGCCGGCCATCAGGTACTCGGCGGAGAGCAGCAGCTCTTCGATAGTCGCCGCGATGCCGCGCTTCAACAGCACCGGCTTGCGCACCTTGCCAAGTTCGCGCAGCAAATTGAAGTTCTGCATATTGCGCGCGCCCACCTGCAAAAGGTCGACGTAGGGCAGCATAAGCGGGATCTGCGAGATCTCCATCACCTCGCTCACAACCAGCATCTCGAATTTGTCCGCGGCTTCGCGCAGCAGCTTGAGCGCCTCTTCACCGAGACCCTGAAAAGTGTAGGGCGAGCTGCGCGGCTTGAATGCGCCGCCACGCAGGAAGCGTGCACCTGAACGCGCCACAGACTCGGCTACGGCGAAAATCTGATCGCGCGACTCCACCGAGCACGGGCCGGCCATCAGCACCACTTCGTCGCCGCCGATGGTCACGCCGTGAGGGAACTTGACGATCGTGCCTTCCGGCCGCCAGCTTCGCGCCACCAGTTTATAAGGCGAGCTGATGCGGTGCGCTTCCATCACGCCGGGCAGTACCTCGATGTCGCGGATATCGAATTCGTGCCGCGCGCCCACCGCGCCCAGCACGGTCTGCCGCGCGCCCGTCGACCGGTGCACCTCAAATCCCATGTTGATCAGGCGGTCGATCACCTGCTGGATCTGCTCTTCCGTGGCTTGCTCCTGCATGGCTACTATCATTTATTTTTGTCGCTCCGCTCCAAACCGCTCACGATTCTCGTCGCCCTTGATTTCTCTTGCTCCTGGGGCAGGCCGGCTCGCCCCGTGGTCGGGCTCGCCGGCAATATCTTTTATCCCGAACGCGCGGGTTTTGCGCGTGAGGGAGCCCTGCTCTCTTCGTAATCTCTTTAAGTGCTATTTAGATTCTTCGACCCCACGGCTTCTCGCGGCTATAGGGCTCCCTCGCCTGCAAAGAACGCAGGCTCGGGATTTCAGAAAGAAATCAATCGTTCACCTCAACATCAAACTCCGTCTGCCGCGCGCCCGCTTCCATCTTCGGCACAATCTCGTTTTTCTGGATGTTGCGCATCACGTCGATGATGCGCTCGTATACCTGGCGCAGCTCACTCTCAGGAAGGGGACCGCGGTTCGCGGATTGTATGTTTTCGAAAATCGTCTTTTCGCGGTCCGGCTCGTAGATCGGCATGCTGGTATTGCGTTTCAGCTTGCCGATCTCATGCGCCGCGTGCGCGCGCGCGTTGATCAGCTCCACGATTTGCCGGTCCAGTTCGTCGATCTTCTTGCGCCACCCTGTAATATCCATAGCTCTCGCTCTTCCTGATAAATAGAATATCAGGAAGATCAAAACTTTATGAAGTGAAAAGTTTTGCCGTGAAACTTAACGAAATTAACGGGCGGAGCCGGCCGACTGCGGAACTCCGGCCTTCATTTTGCTGATCAGTTCAGCTACAGCGTGCGCCTCGCGGCCGGGATTCTGCTCAATAGCCTGGACGATCGCGCTGCCCACCGCGGCTGCATCGGCGAACCGGCCCACCTGGGCAAACTGCTCGGCGTTCGAGATGCCGAACCCCACCGCGACCGGCAGCTTCGTGAACTTGCGGATCCTCTTGACCAGCTCCTGAGCGTCGTCGGCAAGTTGTTTCTGTGTGCCGGTAATGCCGGTGCGGGAAACAGCGTAAACGAATCCCCGGCAGGCTTCGGCAATGGCTTTCAGTCGTTTGTCGGTGCTGGTCGGTGCGGCCAGAAAAATTGTATCGAGCTTGTGCGCCGCCATCTGCTGACGGTACTCGCCTGCTTCTTCGACCGTGAGGTCGGTAATCAGCGCGCCATCCACTCCAGCTTTGGCCGCATCCGCGCAGAACCGCGCCAGGCCGTACCGCAGTATGGGGTTGAGATAGGAGAAAACGATCAGCCCGGCGTTTGTCTCCTGCCTCACCTCTCGCGCCAACTCAAGTACGTCACCAAGCGACGTTCCCTGTTGCAGCGCGCGCTCGCTGGCCCGCTGGATCACCGGCCCGTCGGCCACCGGATCACTGAACGGGACGCCCAGCTCGACGACGTCCGCACCCGCGCGGCAGGCGGCGAGCACGATCTCGCGCGTGGTTGCGAGATTAGGGTCGCCGCAAGTGACGTAGGCGACTAAAGCTGATCCGTTCTTCAAAGATCTGGCTATTCTGCTATCGCCGTCATCGCGCGTCATCGCCGACATCGCCGTCATCACTCGTGACCCCTGGGGGCGAGTTAGATTAACTTTGTTCTTCATGATTTTGCAGTCCTTCGTGACGCGGTGAAAATCGCGAGTAATTGATTTGCCTCTTGCAGCAAGTCAACCAACTTTGCCGGTTTGATAATGCCGCTGTCGCGGAGCATCTCCCGCCAAAAAACGGTTTCATCCGCTTCCTCAATGACAACGCCAATCTTTGCTATGAACTCCGATTTAGAGCGCGAGCGACCTGCTGCTCTGTAATTGGCGGCCATACCAGTTGCAGAACGAACAATCTGATTGCCAATCACGTTTCCGGAGCGCGTCCTGGGGAGTGCATCCGACATACGAATCACACGTAGAGCGAAAGCTTTCGTCCTATCTCGTAATTCGTGATGCTTGTCTACGTTAACGGATCTCGGATTGCTCTGAGTCGTGTCCATTGACCCTCTTCCGATGACGGCGATGACGGCGATTAATCGATTCTCAAGTTCTCGCGCAGGATTCCAATGTCTTTGTCGCCGCGGCCGGATATGTTCACGATCACAATATCGGACCTCTTCATCTTCGGCGCCCGCTTGATGCACTCGGCAACCGCGTGCGATGACTCAAGCGCGGGAATGATCCCCTCGGTCCGCGCCAAATGTGTACATGCAGCGAGCGCTTCTTCGTCCGACGCGGCAACGTATTCCGCGCGGCCTGAGTCGGCCAGAGCCGCATGCTCCGGCCCGATGGAAGGATAGTCGAGACCGGCAGAAATCGAGTGCGTCAGCGCGATCTGCCCGTGCTCATCCTGCAATACGTAGGAATAGGTTCCCTGGAGCACGCCCGGCTGCCCGCCGCGGAAGCGCGCAGCGTGCTCGCCCAGTCCGGTGCCGCGTCCCCCGGCCTCCACGCCGATCAGCTTCACGCGTTTGTCTTTGATGAACTGGTGGAAGATGCCGATGGAATTTGAACCGCCGCCCACGCAGGCGATGATTGCCGCAGGCAGTTTGCCTTCGGCTTTCAGGATCTGCGCCCGCGCTTCGCGGCCGATCACCGAATGAAAATCGCGCACCATGGTGGGATACGGATGCGCGCCCAGCACGCTGCCGAGCAGGTAGTGCGTAGTGCGGACGTTAGTCACCCAGTCGCGCATGGCTTCGTTGATGGCGTCCTTCAGCGTGCGCGAGCCCGATTCCACGCCGCGCACCTCCGCGCCGAGCAGCCGCATGCGGAAGACGTTCAGCTCCTGGCGCCGCATGTCTTCCGTTCCCATGTAGACCACGCATTCCAGGCCGAACAGCGCGCACACCGTGGCTGTGGCCACTCCGTGCTGCCCGGCGCCGGTTTCGGCGATGATGCGCCGCTTGCCCATCCGCAGCGCCAGCAGCGCCTGGCCCAGGCAGTTGTTGATCTTGTGCGCGCCGGTGTGCAGCAGGTCTTCGCGCTTCAAATAGATCTTCGCTCCGCCCAGCTCCTGCGTGAGCCTGCGCGCATGGAACAGCGCCGTCGGCCGCCCGGCGTACTCTTTCAGCAGGCGCTCGAACTCGGCGCGGAATTTTTTGTCACGCCGCGCCTTCTCATACTCGCGCTCCAGCTCTTCCAGCGCCGCCATCAGCGTCTCCGGCACATAGCGACCGCCGTACGGGCCAAAGCGCCCCGCCACTTCTTTCTCTTTTCGTACCGCGCTCGATCTCATGACTTTTCGGCCCTCCGCACCGCCGCAACAAATGCCGCCAATTTTTCCGGATCTTTCCGTCCCGGCTCACGCTCCACGCCGCTCACCACGTCAACGCCCCAGGGATGGAAAGAGCTGATCGCCTCACCAACATTCTCCGGCGTCAGTCCGCCGGCAACGATAAACCGCTCTTTGCATCGTGTAATCCACGACTGCGCCGACTGCCAGTCAAATTTTTTTCCGCTGCCGGCGCCTGAATCCAGCAGCCACGCATCCACGGTTCCAGGCTCAGCGAGAAAGCGGGCAAAATCGCCTTCAAGGCCATCGCGCACCTCGATCGTTTTTATTTTTCGCATGGAACTGCGTCGGTCCCGGGGCAGATACGCGTACACCTCCGGGGGAAATTCCTCGCCATGCATCTGGATCCCCGTCAGCTCCACCGAGCTTACGACGCTCGCAATCTCCGCCGCCGTGCTGTTCATGAAGACGCCAATCTTCTCCACACTGCGCGGCAGCTCGCGGATGATCGCCTGCGCCTGCTCCGGCGTGACCCGCCGCTTGCTCTGGGCAAAAACGAAGCCCAGCGCGTCGGCGCCCGCTGCAATCGAGCTGAGCGCGTCTTCCACAGAAGTGGTCCCGCAGATTTTGATCCAGGTATTCATTGTTTTGGGAATTCTTTCGGCTTCTTACTGGACTGTGCCACGCCAACGCGGAGAGGCCGATTCGGAAGGCGAATACCATCCTGCTTCCTGCAGGAGCTGCTGCAACTTCTGCCCCGGATCTTCAGCGCGCATCAGCGCCTCGCCGATCAGGAACGCCTGGTAGCCGGCCGAGTGCAGTTCACGAATATCGGCGCCGCTGTCAATCCCGCTCTCCGCCACGCGCAGCACGTGATTGGGGATGCTGGCGGCAAGGTCAGCGAGCGTGTCCAGGCTGACCTGGAACGTCTTCAGGTTGCGGCTGTTCACGCCGATGATGTCAGCCCCGCCCTCGAGCGCGCGCCTCAGCTCCTCTTCGTCATGGACTTCACACAGCGCGTCCAGTTCCAGGGCGCGGGCGAAATCGAGCAGGCGGCGGAAGGTTTCGTCATCCAGCGCCGCCAGGATCAGCAGGATGGCGTCGGCGTGGTGAGCGCGCGCTTCGGTGATCTGGAACTCGTCGATGATGAAGTCTTTGCGCAGGCAGGGCAGCTCGGTTGCCGCCGAAGCTTCGAGCAGATTGGCCAGCGATCCGTGAAAAAATTCTTCGTCAGTGAGGACGGAGAGGGCCGATGCGCCGCCGCGCGCCAGCTGATTGGCCAGAGTTCCCACGGGAAAGCTGCCGCGAATCACGCCCCGGGAAGGCGACGCCTTCTTCAACTCGCCAATCACCGCCGGTCCCAGTTGCGCCATGGCAGCCAGACGCTTGCGGAATCCGCGGGGCGTGTGCGCCGCGGCCGCCTTCTCCAGCGGACGCACCTTCGCCCGCTCCTTGGCGCGGGCAATGCGGTCGCGAGTAGTGGCGAGAATCTGGTCAAGCGTGGTCATGGGCGATAAAGCTCAAGTATATGTGTTTGACGGGGAAAATCGAGGAAAAATCGCCGTCATCGCCCGTCATCACAGACATCGGCATCATTGAAAAACCTCACCGCGGATAAACACGGATTGTACGGACCATCCTAAGGGACCTTCGATGAGGCTCGTCGGCCTCCTTTTGTGATCCGTGTAAATCAGTGTGATCCGTGTTTATCAGTGGCAGGGTTTTGTGTTCCGATGACGCGCGATGACTTTTAATTCTGTCGCTGCGCTCCAAACCGCTTACGATTCTCTACCCCCGCACATTCTCTTGCTCCTGTTGCGGCCGGCTCGCCGCTCAAGCCGGGCTCACCAGGCAATCGACAGCTAGGCAGAGATGACGCCGCGGGGCTTGACGTTCTTGCGGATGAATTCCGCAATCTCGTCCATGGGGGTGCCGGGATTGAAGATGCCGTGCACGCCGCTCTTCTTGAGATGTTCAAAGTCCTGCTCAGGAATGATTCCGCCCACCAGCAGCAGCACGTCATCCATTTTGTGCTGGCGCAGCATCTCGGAGACGCGCGGCACAATGGCGTTGTGCGCGCCGGACAGAATGGAGAGACCGATCACGTCCACGTCTTCCTGCAATGCAGAGTTGACGATCATCTCCGGCGTCTGGCGCAGGCCGGTATAGATGACCTCCATGCCGGCGTCGCGCAGAGCGCGGGCAATCACCTTGGCGCCGCGATCATGGCCGTCAAGGCCCGGCTTGGCTACAAGCACACGGATTTTGCGGTCAGAAGCCATCTTCTCTGATTCTATCAAAAGGCTTAACACCTACCACTGAGGCACGGAGACACGGAGGAAAAGCTGAATTGGTTTATCTTTTCCCGTAGACATTCAGCCCACCGCCGAAATCTTCTCACGTGGGAAGTGGTCCGAGTTATGAAGCGCGCGCAGCCCGTATTTTTACCTGGCGTTTTCCTCCGTGTCTCCGTGCCTCCGAGGTAGGTTTTTGGTCCTTGGGCAGCTCCAAACTCCGCCACAGGTACCACGCAGCAAAGCTGCAATACGGATGCCAGCCTTTCGCGATCTGCTCCACCTGTTTCGGCGTGGGCAGCTTGCGCTTGCGGTAAAGACGCTGAATCGCCGTGCGCACGCCGAGGTCGCCGACCGGTAGTACGTTAGGCCTGCGCAGGGAGAAAAGCAGAAACATGTGCGCGGTCCATACGCCGACGCCCTTAATGTCAGTGAGTGAGGCGATCACCTCTTCGTCGTTCATCGCGGGCAGGCGGGAGAAGTCGACCTTGCCGCTGATGGCGTGCTCCGCCAGGTCGCGAATGTAGCCGAGCTTCTGGCGGGAGAGACCGGCGCGGCGCATCTCCCCGACGCTCAATTGCTGGATCGCCTCCGGCGTGAGCTTGCCGCCGGCAGCCTCTTCCAGCCGGCCATAGATCGTGCGCGCCGCCTTGGTCGAGAGCTGCTGGAAGACGATGGCGCGCGCCAGAGTTTCAAAAGTCGGCTCACGGTAGGCAATCTGGCACGCGCCCACGCGGGCAATGATCGCGGCCAGAATGGCATCGGATTTCTTGAGATGATCGACGGCTTTTCTCATGGATGGTTGATTTTAAACCATCGGCTTTTTCTGAAATCCCGACCCTGAGCGTTCTCTGCGAAGGGAGGGACCCCTATAGCAACGATAAATTTTTGGGTTGAGAATCTTGGCACTCTGGAAGTACAGGGATCTTGGAACAATTTCCTTTGAGATTCTTTCAGCGCAGGCGAGGGCGCCTGCGGTCCATTGGGTTTTTGGAGTAGACAAGCACAGGCAAGAGTGCCTGCGCCACAAGAATCCCATCGCTCAGTCCTGCCGGCGTTTTGTCGGGTTTCCGATGGCGGCGATGTCGCGTGATGTCGGCGATCACGGCGATTACGTGATGCTCACCTCTTCATACGTCCCGTAAACCTCGCGCAGAGCGTCGCAGATCTCACCCACAGTGGCGTAGGCGCGGACGCAGTCGATGATGAACGGCATGGTGTTGGCGTCGCTGATGCGGCCGTCAGGACGAACTTTCGGCTCCAGCGCGGCGGCGCGCTTCAGGGCGTCAAGTTTGCTGCGGACTTCGCTATTGTTGCGGCGCTCCCGCAGCGCCTTGAGCTTGGCGGTCTGGTGGCGGGCCACGGATTCGTCGATATAGAGCGTATCCATCTGCTTTTCTTCGACGGCAAAATCATTGACGCCCACCACGATCTTCTCTTTGGCCTCAACCGCGCGCTGGTACTGGTAGCTGGCCTCGGCGATTTCCTTTTGCGGGAAGCCGTTCTCGATCGCCTTGACCATGCCGCCCATGGCGTCGAGCCGGTCGAAATAGTCGAACGCGCCTTTTTCCATATCAAGCGTGAACTTTTCGACGAAGTACGACCCGGCCAGCGGATCGACGGTGTTGGCCACGCCGGATTCATAGGCAAGAATCTGCTGGGTGCGCAGTGCGATGCGCGCGGCATCTGCGGTGGGAAGCGCCAGGGCGTCGTCGTAGGAATCTGTATGCAGTGACTGCGTGCCGCCCAGCACCGCGGCCAGACCCTGCAGGGCCACGCGCGCGATGTTATTCATGGGCTGCTGCGCCGTCAGCGACACTCCGGCCGTCTGCGTGTGGAAACGCATCAGCCAGGTGCGCTCCTGCTTCGCGCCGAAGCGGTCCTTCATCAGCCGGTGCCAGATTTTGCGCGCGGCGCGGAACTTGGCGATCTCTTCAAAGAAGTCACTGTGCGAGTTGAAGAAGTAGCTCAGGCGCGGGCCGAACTCATCCACGTCGAGCCCGCGACGGCGCGCCCACTCTACGTACTCCACGCCGTCATAGATGGTGAAGGCCAGCTCCTGCAAAGCGGTGGAACCGGCTTCGCGAATATGGTATCCGCTGATGGAGATGGTGTTGAACCGGGGCGTGAACTTCGACCCAAATTCAAAGGTATCGATCACCAGCCGCATCGAAGGCGCCGGCGGATAGATGTATTCCTTCTGCGCGATGTATTCCTTGAGGATGTCGTTCTGAATGGTGCCTGAAATCTTTTCCCAGCCGGCGCCCTGCTTCTCCGCGACCACCAGGTACATCGCCCACAGCACCGAGGCCGGCGAATTGATGGTCATCGAGACCGTAGTCTTTTCGAGATCGATCCCGTTGAAGAGGATTTCCATGTCTTCCAGCGAATCGATCGCGACGCCGCATTTCCCGACCTCGCCTTCACTGGCCATGTGGTCAGAGTCATAACCCATCAGCGTAGGCAGGTCGAAGGCCACGGAGAGTCCGCCGCCGCCGTGGGCCAGCAGGTACTTGTAGCGCTCATTGGTCTCCTCCGGTGAGGCGAAGCCGGAAAACTGGCGCATGGTCCAGAGCCTGCCGCGATAACCGCTGGAATGAATGCCGCGGGTGTACGGCGCCTGTCCGGGATAGCCGAGGTACTTCTCGTAATTCCAGTCTTCGGGCAGATCAGCCTGGGTGTAGAGCCGCCGGATGGGCACACCGCTGAGAGTGGTGAAGCGGGCATGGCCGTTTTCATCGAGATTGGTGCCGGTAGCGGCGCCGACAGGCTTTTCCGGCGCCTTCTCCAGTGTTTTGGCCAGCGTGCCTTCGGCCCAGCGCTTCTCGGATTCGGCGGGATGCCGTCCTTCAAAAATTTCAGCGATCGGGCTTTCCGCGATGCCACTGGGCTCTTTCTTCTTCGAATGATCTGCCATAGATAGTCCTGATCTTATGATAGAAGATGACGAAAAGCAGCGGCAAGCAGCCGGAGCCGCCTCTTACGGCGCAATCTGGAACGGGTTCAATTGGCCTTTTTAAGCACGGCCATGTTGCGTTCGTCCTGGTTGATCTGATGGAAAAACTTTCCCAGATCGCCGATCTTCTCCGCCGGCACCCTGACGGCGTTGATCTTGTATTCACGGCTGTATTTGAGCTGGGTGCCCGTGTTTTCGATCTTGCTGGTGTACTCGCCAAAGGGGAAGGTCGCCCTGGCGGCATCGGGCAGCTCGTCAATTTTGTAGCCTTCGGGCAGGCTGAATTCAAAAACATCAGTCTGCAGCGTGGGCGCGTCGAACTCATACGCGTAGTGGCGCGGCTTGGTCATATCCAGCGATCCAAGCTTCTCGCCGAGCACGCGCGGGCGCATCAGCAGGAGCTGACCGGCGCTCTTGGCGTAGTGGCTGGCGGTGAACTTGTAGTGGATGATCAGGTCTTTGTCGATATCGTCCAGGTTCTCGGCATCCACGCTGTCGAGCTGGAAATTGCCGAGCATGTGGCCGAGGAAGTGCTCCAGAATCTTGCGCCGGTCAGAGGTCGTTTGATGCTCAAAGCTGGAGCGCCCCAGCGAAGCCTGCCAGCCGCTGCGCACCTCCTGGACCTCGCCTTTCAACGTGCCATCCGGCATCAGCGAGAGGGTGGCGGTACGCGTCATCTTATTGAGCTCAGGCGAACTGAGCGGCAGATGAATCAGCTCCCCGCCCTGGTCGGTCACCAGAAGACCATAGTTGTCCTGCTCGTAAGAAGGGATCTGGCCGAACGGGACCACCGGGGAGGTGGGATCGAAGATAAGCAGGTGCCCCAGCTTGGGATGTTCATACTGTGCCGGGAACGAGCCTTTGAAGCTGGCCTCGGGCAGTTGAATCGCCAAGATCACGTGATCAAAACCCAGGTTCGGAGGGCTGTTTTCCGAAGTCACTCCCCGGTCCGTGTGAATGGGCATGTAGTACGACTTCACTCCGATCTGCGCCAACATGGTTGCCAGCATGTTGGCTTTGTCTTTGCAGTCACCATACCGGTTGCTGAGAACCTGGCTGGCCGGATGGGGCTGCCAGCCTCCGATGCCGACCTCGACGGCGGCATAGCGGATATCGCGCTGGGCAAAGCGAGCCAGAGCCTTGATGCGATCAATCACCGGCAGGGACGCCGGCGCCAGCTCCTGTACTTTCTGCTGCAGAGCCGGCGAGGCTTCGCGCATCGGGACCACGAGCTGGTTCTCCCAAGCCGCGTAATCGTTCCAATTCGCGTACGAACGCCCCCTGGTTTTCTCAGAGAAGAACGTAATGATCAGGCGACCGGCCAGGGAGCGCCAATGCGGCATCTGTGCTTCAGTCTCGATCCTGGGTATGTCCGTAAGCTCCCAGGTGTAGGTGGTGCCCTGGGTTTGCGGCGCCTGCTCCGGATAATGAAGCCAGGCAGCGCGATATTCCCAGTTTGACGGCAGGTGCAAAATGAACCGCGCCCGCACTATCGGCCGATGGTGCTGGAAGAACCACTGATCTTCGAACGTATAAGGATGCCTTTTCTGCTCCCACTCCACGCCTACTACTGTGCCGACATCCACACCGGGAATACGCATGATTTTAAGCTTCGCGTCGGTGTAGATCTCATAGCCTTCCCCGCCAACGACTTCAGCCGAATCATCCTTTTTGGCCTCATATTCCACGCCGTTGGCGCTGATGCTCCAACCTTTGAAATAGCTCAGCCGCGTTTCTTCGTCAAAAGGAACGACCTGAAAGGCCTCATTTCGTCCTTCCGGCCGCAGTACTTTGATCACCTGCCGTTCATGGGTAACAGTGTCACCATTATCTTTTACCGTGGTCTCCGTCTCGCTGAGAAGGATCACAGAATTCACGTCATTGGGGTAGGTCCTGGAAGGCTGCTGGGCCGCATAGCGCAACCAGTCCGGCACTCCGGCGGACGCCCGCGGGGCAGCCGTAAGCCCGAGGAAGAAAAAGATCGCCGCACTAATTGCTGTTCTGCGCATTCGTGGTCCCTCCCTTGAGAACCGCCTGCAATTCGTCGCCGGCCTGCACCTTGCTGAAGAAGTCTTTGGTTTCGGAATAACGGTCTTTGGGGATGAAGACGCCATTCACCTGCAGAATGCGCTGGGTGACGATCAGCTTGCCGTTAAACTGGACCAGGTTCTGATAACTGGCATAGCTGAGGTTGGCCATTTGCTGCTGGGGCACGCTCTCCAGGGTATATCCCGCCGGAATTGCGATGTTCACGCGGTCCACTTCGCCGAAGGCATACGGGAAATACACCGGGAATTGTCGTTCGGCATGCTTAAAGGCGTCGAATTGCCTGGACTGAAAAAGGTAGGCAGGCACCAGCAGACGTTTCCCCGCCGCTGAGGCATAGGAAGGAACAGCAACATCAAAGGTGGCGGTCAGCGGCTGATCAGGTGAATCCCAGCCCTCCACCTTCTTCAAGTTGATATTGGCTCCGGGCGCCAACCAGCGTCGCACTTCATCCTCAAGGTCTTTCTTTCTGGCCGCATCGTCGGAATCGAGCTCGTCCAGCCGGTGCTCCAGGGCCTCGCCGCCTTCAAATTTCACGGTGATGGCCCCTGACAACGTGCCATCGGGGGCAAGGACCACGTCCGCGGTCCGCCGCGTCATGGCCTGGTCATACGGCGCCGAGGGCGCCGTCACAAAAGAGCCGCCCTTCTTATCGAGCTTCAGGCCGTTGGCGGAGGTATACATCCAGCGCAGGTTCCCATAGGGACAGAAACGGGTCCCGGGATCGAGGTAAACATCTTTACCGGCGACGTTGACCACGGCGATTTCCGCACTCAGCTGGCGCCGGGAAAGCACGTTCTTATCGAAAAACCTCTGTTTGCGATTTCCGACACGAACGATGCTGGCCTCAAACCCGGCGGAGCGGGCCATGGCGACAAACAAACGCGTGATCTGAGACTTAAAACCGGTCCCCCGCGCCAGGACGTCTGCGGCATTCTGGTTGTCTTTAAGGTGCTCCTTCTTTTGCTCCTGCTCGTTGCGTTCACGCTCATAGCTGAGGTTTCTGATCTGCTGGGCCCGGGCATAGAGCTTGCGCAACTTCTGTTCCGGATCGGTCTCATTGCCGATGGCTTCGGCCGCCGCCTGGCTGATCTCCTTGTGGTTGCCGATGAAGCGTTCGACGGCGTCATTCCAGTCGCGGTCCGCTTCCTGCCAGAATTTCTCAGTGGTTGAGGCGGTCGGAGCAACATAGAAAAACCGCATTTGCGGCTTGTAGTTTTCTTCCGGAGGCATATAACCTTCGGCCTCGAAAGCCGGCATGTTCTCAATGTCCAGCTCAAAGCCGCCGCTTTTTTGCACCGGCTTATTTACACTGCCCGGCATGTGGGAATAGGTGGCCGCCACCTGATGTCCGTTCTCAAAGCCCTCCAGCCGTCCGGAATAGGGTTTCATGCGAAAGCTTTCCTTGACGGTGTAGAGGTCGTGCTGAATGATCCAGTAGTTATCAGTAATGATGAACGGCCATTGGATCTTGTACTTGTATTCGATGATGCTGCCGACGGTCACGTCAGGCATGGTGAAGGTCTTGGCAAGGACCTTGACGCCGCGGCTTTTGACCACCGTCTTCTGAAACGGCTTGCCGCTGTACTCAATGATTTTGCCGTCGGGATGAATGGTGCGCGCTTTGAGCCCGGTAATGGAGCCTTCAGGCGGGACCACGATCTCTACGTCCGCGTGGCGATTACCCTTCTCATTCAAGATCTTGATCCGCTGGTAATAGAACTCGGTCTGCTCCGTGTCATCGATGAAGTTGGCGTAATAGAGCTGGATGGCGTCAGCCCCGGCACTCCCGGGAACCTGAGCGATTTCCAGGTCTTGTTTCGACACGGGAAGCCAATCTTCCTTTTGCGCGAAGGAATGCAGAGGGGAAAGCAAACACGCGGCAAGGGCAACTACTCTCAAGGATTTATGCATTGTGGCTCCGAAACCAGCATGAGGGGGCGTCAAGCGGTGGCACAGAAATATAGCACCAAAGACCCTTTCGTACCACAGGCTTTCAGCGGCCATGCGGGCGCGAATTTCACCTTTAATCAGCAGAGCTTTCTCAATTCGATTGTGCGTGCTCGGCTCCTCCTGCCTGCAGAACAGCCTGGCCGCTATCGCCTTTCTGGACGATCCCGAAGAACTCCCTCAGCTCTCCATACTGCCCAGGAGGGATTTGCAATCCGTCAAAACGCAGCTTGCGTCTGGTGACGAGCTGACCGTCCTGAAGAGCGCTGGAAATCTCATATCCGGCGTAAGAGAGACCGGACTTGCGGCGGTAGGGTGGCGCTTCCAGGGTGTAGCCCTCGGGCAATTTCAGGTAGAGCTCGTCCGATTCCGTGAACGGATAAGGAAAGCTGATGGGATAATGACGCCAGTCATTGATGAACATGTTTTTCTGCAATGTCGAAAATAAAAAGGCGGGCGCGAGCAGGCGTTTTCCGGTAAGCGAAGCAAATTCGGTAATATGAACGCTGAAACGCGCCACCAGCGGCTGCTCCGCCGATTTCCAGCCCTCCGAGCTCTTCAATTTGACGACTGCACCATTGGGCAGCCAGGCCTGCACTTCGTCTTCAAGGGCCTTGCGACGGCCCTCTTCGTCTTCGTCGAGCGCGTCCAGGCGGTGCTCCAGCGCCTCTTCCCCGTTGTATTCCACCGAGATCTCCCCGTCCAGGGAGCCATCAGCGGCCAGAGTTACGTGCGCTGACCGGTTCATCACGGAATTTTCCGGCTGCGGCATATCAATGAATCCGCTGCCTTTGCTGTACTTGAGCGCGGAGGTTGCGGTGCTGGTCCAGCGCAGCATGCCAAAAGGAGCAAACGCCGTTCCGGGTGAGAGAAACAGCTCTTTGCCGTCAAGCTTGACTACCACGGCGCTCGAGCTGATCTGCGCGAGCGAGAGTACGATTTTGTTGAACGACCGCTCTTTACGATTGGAAACGCCGGCCATGACGGCGTCAAATCCAAGCGAACGCGCCATGGCGGTGAAAACGGCGTCGATCTCGCCTTGCGAGCCGTAGCCGCGCTCCAGCACCTGTTGCACGTTCGTGCTGCGCTTCAGATGCTCTCCCTTGAGCTCCTGGTCAGTACGCTCACGCTCGAAGGAAAGGTTCCTGATCTGCTGGGCGCGGGCATACAGCCTGCGCAGCTTCTTTTCCGGATCGGTTTCACTGCCCACGGCCTGCAGAGCGGCATTGCGGATCTCACCCGAATTGCCGATGAACTTTTCCAGATATTCACTGATCAGCTTCTGCCATTCTTCCCAGAATTGATCGGGCGACGCCATCTCCCGGCCGCCGTAATAGAAGAGAACCGTAGGCCGGTAGTCGCTCTCCGGAGGCATGTATTCCTCAGAGTCGAATTTAGGGACATTTTCGAGCACCAGCTCCATCAGGTTGCCTTCCTTGTTCTCCGGGACCTTCAAATCAACCTGATTGAGATAGGAATAGGCAACCTTCGACCGGTGCATTACATTGCTCCACTCCGTGGGAACATTAACCAGTCCCTGGAAGGCGCGAAACCGCAGATGCTCCTTGAGCGTGAAAAGGTCCTGCTGGATGGGCCATTCAGAAATGTTATCGACTACATAGCGCCGCAATGTAGTCACGTAACGGTATTCAATGATGCTGCCGACACTGACATCCGGTAGGGTGAAGCACCTGGCCACATACTTGAGCCCGCGGTGCTTTACTACCACCTTTTCGAAAGGCTTGCCGGTGAAGTCAATGATCTTCTGATCGGGATGGATGGTTCGGGCGGCAAGCTCTTTCAGCGTCTCACCCGGCGCGATGGGGATTTCCACGTCGACCACGCCTTTACCCGGGCGCAGGGCCCCGGCGTTGAGGATCTTGATTCGTTTGTAGACGGCGATGAAGCCGGCATCCTCATCCTTGTAATAGCTCATGTAGAGCTGGATGGCATCGGCGCCAGGATCGTTAGGTGCTGCCTTGATGGCCAAGTCCTGCTGAGTGATAGGTAGCCAATCTTCGGGCTTGTCGTTGGGCTTTTCTTTATCCTTGCCGACTGCATAGGCAGAAGCTGTCAAGAGCAGAAGCAAAGTAATGGCGCGAATAAGCTTCATGGTTCCATCCTGCCCATAGTACTGGAGAGAAAAATGGACTATAGCCCAGATCGGGACAGAATGCCACCGGAGTTTCCGCTTAAGAATGTGCGGTTTTTGCTGAACAAAAAAAGAACCCGGCCAGATTCGAAAATCGGCCGGGCCACGTTTGCAACGTGATTATTTGGGTGGTTGCTGTGCCGGAGTAGTCGTGTCCTGGAGCGCGTTCTTGTTGGCGACGATGCCGGGGACGTTTGGCTGGGTCTTGATTTCGCCGGTGACGGCTTCGTCGATCTTGATGTTGTAGCGGTCGAGGGTCTGCGCGGTGTCGCGATCGAGCTGCACGCGGGCCTTGGCGTAGTTGGTCATGGCGCTGACCAGCGCGGACTCGGCTGCGGCCAGGTCGCGCTCATCCTGCAACACGGCCAGGTAGGTAGAGGCGCCGAGGTTGTATTTTTTCTGCTCGGCGTCCAGCGTCTGGGCGGCGAGATCGCGCGCTTTCTGTGCGGCTACGACGCTGGCGCGGTTGTTCTCCAGAGTGAAAACGTCATTGCGAATGCCGATGGTGATGGTGTTCTCCACGGTCTTGAGCGAAAGCTGCGACTGGCGGTATTCCAGCAGCGCGCGCACCTGCGTGGCCTGGGCGACGCGGTTGCCCAGTGGAATCTGAATGTTGATGGCCACGCCCTTGTCAGGACCGGTGGAGTTGAAGAGGTTGCCAAAAGCGTCAGTAAAGCCGCTGGTGGGAATGGTTCCGGGAAGAGTGCAGTTGGTGGTTTTGGTGGCGGTGCATATGCCCAGAGGATTTTGAACGCCCGCCAGACCGGAGCCGCCATAGAAACCGATCAGATCGATCACCGGCAACAGACCGTTGTTCACGCCCTTGATGTTGAGCTCGTTGTTTTGCAGAGTGATGCGTTGCTGCTTGTAGTCGGGACGGTTGTCAAAGGCCATCTGGATCAGCTGCTCAACGGGCGGCAGGTTCTCCTGCTCGGGGATCTGCACGGTGTCTGTGGGGATGACCTCGGCCTGGACGAGAGCGGAGTTGCTGGGCAGGTTACGCGTCAGAGCGTTCTTCATCACCAGCTGCTGGAGCTGAAGGTTGGTTTTGGAGGCGATGAGCGCCTGCTCGGCGGAGGCTACGGAGCTCTGCGCGCGCACGACGTCGAGCGGCGCCAGGGTGCCGATTTCGACCTGCTTCTGGTTGTCAGACAAAGTCTTCTGCGCCAGCGCCAGCGAACGGCCGTTCACGCGATAGGCTTCATAGGCGTTGACCAGGTCCCAGTAGATGTTTTCGATCTGGCTGACCGTGGAAATGACCTGCTGGCGGAAACCTTCTTCAGCGATCTTCTTGTTGTTGCGCGCGGTGCGCAGCAGGCGGAGGTTCAGGTTGCGTCCGAAGCCCTGGAGGAGGTGCTGGCGGACGGTGGCGCGGAAGCTGCTGGTCAGCGCCGGGTTGAAGCTTTGCTGGGCGCCGTTGGTGGTCTGGCGCTGATTGTTGAACGTCACGGTAAGGGCGGTGCCGGGGGAAAATCCTTCAAAGTAGGTCAGGTTGCCGGTGGTGGTGTGGGCCGTGGAGGTCGGAATGGTTGCGCCGGAACTGCCCAGGCCGGCGAGCAGACCGAAGTTGGTGGGCGTGGCTGACTGCTCAAGGGAAAAGGTGCCGGTGATGATGGGATCAAAGCTATCGGGTGAAGGTCCAGCGCCGCTGGTGGAGCCGACAAAGCCGCCCGCCCCGGTTCCTGCGCCGCCTGCTCCCGCCGTAGTTCCTCCGGCCCCGGCCCCGGAAATTCCTGATCCAACTCCGCCCTGACCGCCGCCCGGCGTATTGGAAACGACGCCCGAGTTCACGCCCAGGAACGTGCCTCCGGCCTTGGTGCGCAGAATGTCAGTGTCGGCGATGGGCAGGTTATAGCGTGCGACGGCGATATCAAGGTTATCGGCCAGCGCGATGGCAATGGCGTCATCGAGGGAGATCATCAGCTTACCGTTCTGGATCAGCTGCTCGATCCGCGGCGCGTTGGTGAACGCGGGCGGCGGAACGTCGCGCGGAACGTAACGCTTAAAGGGATTGGGCAGCAGCGGCGCGGGCCGGGAGTAGTCCACGTGCGTGGGCGACGGCAGATCTTTTACCACCGGCGCGTTCGGCAGGGGCTCTTTTCCCGGCTGCGACTGCCCGCCGCTGGGTGCGGGCGACAACGTCACCGCGGTGCTGGCCTGCTGCGCTGACAAGGGAAATGCCCACAGGCAGGCCGCCGCGGCAAGTTTCCTCACAAAACTATTACGAATAAAAGCTACAGACATTCTTCTTCTCCCGATTTGCTCACGGAGCTTTTGTGTAACTTATAGAGACTGTAAATTCCCGGTTCCGTCACCTGTTGCAATGAAGATACGCGGGAATGACCGTTGTGGTTCCAGAAACCGACATGCGAGTGGCGGAAACGGGATAGTATATCGGCTCAAGCACCGCTTAGGGCGTTAAAAAGTGTAATCGCGGGAGCGAGGAAGTGTTCGATTTCGAACACTTCTCTGCCCATTCACGCGCTCAGCCATCCAACATGCGTTGGCGCGAGTCGCGGGCACGCGCGCGAATGGGGGGCCCTGCTTTTAAAGGTAACGATTTTTTGCCACGGAATTTGAAGCTCACACTCGCGTATGACGGCCACGACTTCGCCGGATG
The DNA here is from genome assembly GCA_035717005.1 of Candidatus Angelobacter sp. Classification (GTDB taxonomy): domain Bacteria; phylum Acidobacteriota; class Terriglobia; order Terriglobales; family Acidobacteriaceae; genus Angelobacter. Next base: position 2,412 of record DASTJB010000109.1, on the reverse strand, counting down.
GCAGGTCCAGCCCGGCCGCCCGACCATTCAAGGCGCGCTGGCCGCGGCGCTGGAACAGTTGACCGGCGAGAAAACGCTGCCGCAGGGCTCGGGCCGCACCGACGCCGGAGTGCACGCGCTGGCGCAGACGGCCAGCATGGCCATCGAGTCGCCGATTCCGGCCGCAAACCTCGGGCGCGCACTCAATGACATTCTGCCGGAGGCGATTCGCGTGCTCGGCGTTGAGGAGATGCCGGCGGATTTTCATGCGCGCAAATCGGCCGTGGCCAAGACGTACCAGTACCGGATCTTCCGCAGCGAAATCTGCCCGCCGTTTCTGGCGCGTTATGTCTATCACCATCCCTATCCGCTGGACGAGGCGCGGATGGCCGAGGCCGCGCGCGTGGTCACAGGCGAGCATGACTTCACCTCGTTCGCCGCAGTCGATCCCGAACGTCACCGCGACAACGATGAACCCAACAACGTGCGCACCATCTTTCGCTCCGAGTGGCAGCGTGCAGGAGACGAATTCGAGTACACCGTGCGCGGCAACGGCTTTCTCCACCACATGGTGCGCAACCTGGTGGGGACATTTCTCATGGTGGGCAAAGGCAGTTTGAAGGTGGAAGACGTGCGGCGCATTCTGGAGCTGCGCGACCGCTCGGCCGCGGCGGCCACGGCGCCGGCCAGCGGGCTGTTTCTAGTCGGAGTGGAGTATCAGGACGCAAGAAACCCAGAGTCGTAGCCTGCCGTGCTTTGCCGCTTGTCTCCAGCCCAGGCCGTTGATAGTTTCCAGCTGCAGCAGAAAATGTCGGGGAAATCATGAAATGCATTTTCAGATCCAAGCTGATTGCCATGACGGTCGCTATGCTCTCATTCGCGTCATGTGCTGGAGTTAGAAGACACCCGGATCACCCATATAGGTATTCCGATGTTGATATGCCGGTATCGCTTGCGGTTGGCACTGTGCGAACGCCCGAGTTCCCGGTAAGAGGTGAGGCGTACTTCATCATGCTTCAGGCCCGGAAGGGGCAGATTCCGTTTTTCGACATGGTGTGCATGATGGGAATCACATCCGGGCCGTTGGATAAAGAAAGGTGCTCTCAAGCACCCTTGCTGGAAACGAACTGGACAGTATGGGATGGCGCGCACATTGTTGCCCAGGGCTCCAACCGGACCGAAGCTGATGCTGAATTTACCAATGAGCATCTATTCAAATTCCTCGGAATGTTTATGGGTGAAGCAGGGAGAAAGTATGCAGTCGAAGTGAAGTTTACCAGGGATGGCACTCCGCTGAATGCTGCCGATCCTCACTTCATCGTTATTCTGGTGAGGAATCACTGAGACGTTTACAATCATCCCCCATGAAACTTTCTCATCGTCTCCTTTCGACCTTGTTCTTTGCCGGCACGATCGCGGCCGCCGTTCTCATCCACCCGCTGCCCGCGCAGACCTCTGACGAACAGGCCGTGCTGGCGCCGATCCACGAGATGTTTGACGCCATGGCCAAACACGACGTCGCGGCCTTCAAGAAGCCGCTGCTCGCGGGCGGCTCGCTCACGCTGATGCGCAATGGCAAGCCGGTGCAGCTCACGTTTGACGCCTTTGCCGAGGCGATCGGAAAACCGAGCAAAGGGCCGATTGAGGAGCGGATTCACGATCCACTGGTGCGCGTCGATAATGACCTGGCCGTGGTGTGGGCGCCGTTTGAGTTTCTCGCCGACGGCAAGGTCGACCACTGCGGGACGGACCTGTTCAACCTGGTGCGGGTTGATGGGAAATGGCTGATCGCCAGCGTGGCCGACACCGGGCGCAAAGAGTGCGGAAGCAGATAGTTCTTCTAGCTCCAACACTTTTGGGGGCCTTTTTTCCGATCACCCGATCACGCGCGATCACCCGATCACCCGATTCTCACTCTCTCCGTGTCTCCGAGGGGTTCCCTGATCCGCGTTCACCGGCGGTAAGGTTTTTCTGTTGCCAACCCGCATACATCTGCGGCGGAAACGCCCGCGCAAACATCTCTGCGTTGACCAGCTTGCGCAGCTCCACCACCTCCAGCGGACATTCCGGCCAGTTGTGCCTCCAGCAGATGATCAGGTCGCACTGGCTGATGTCGTGCATGTGCTTCAGGAAATTCCGGCTCTCGTATTCCAGTTCGGCGCGCACCAGCTGGCACCTGCCATCACCCATGTGGCGAACAAGTTCGCAATCGGGAAATTCTGTTTGCCACCGCTGCGCCACGTAGCCCATCTGCCACGCGATCGCCCCAAATAGAAACACCACCCCCAGCTCGTTTACCGGCGCGTACACCAGCGGCCCCGGCCACATCGGCGGTCCGTACCCGGGCTTGTTCAATAGGGCCGGGGACCACTGTGGTGGCATCATCGTAGCCGCTTGCACTGTACCGTCTGCCGTGCCCCCGCCCGTACCGCC
>DASTJB010000108.1:0-12208 GCA_035717005.1 Candidatus Angelobacter sp. | reverse complement strand
TCCACGGAGACCTGCTGGGAAACTACTATCGCGCCAACGAGTTTGAGTCCAACCGCCAGCTTCAGAAGATCGGAAAACCGGTGGACAAGAGCGAGTGGCAGATCTCGCCGCCCACGGTGAATGCGTTTTACAGCGGCTCGCACAACGAAGTGGTCTTTCCCGCAGGAATTCTCCAACCTCCATTCTTTGACCAGTCGATGGACGAATCTATCAATCTGGGTGCAATAGGTCTGGCAATCGGCCACGAACTTACGCACGGCTTTGACGACCAGGGACGCAAGTTCGACCCCAGGGGCAACCTGCGCGACTGGTGGACTGCCGAAGACGGCAAGGAATTTGAAAAGCGGGCCAGCTGCATTGCCGACGAGTACTCGAGCTTCGTGGCCATCGACGATCTGCACCTCAACGGGCGCCTTACGCTGGGGGAGAACACGGCCGACAATGGCGGAGCGCGCATCGCACTCATGGCGCTGCATGACCTCATGGCGCAGTCCGGGCAGGATCCCAATAAGAAGATTGACGGCTACACGCCTGACCAACGCTTCTTCCTGGGCTTTGGACGCGTCTGGTGCCAGAACACCACGCCCGAGCTTTCGCGGCTGCTGGTGCGCGTGGACCCGCACTCGCCTGGCCGCTGGCGCGTCAACGGCGTGGTCCGCAACATGCCGGAGTTCCAAAAGGCTTTCGGCTGCAAGTCCGGACAACCCATGGCGCCGGAGAACGCCTGCCGCGTGTGGTAAGAACCGACCGTTGATCTTGCATCAGGGCACGTGGCGAGCGTGCCCTTTTGCTTTTGCGCAGGAGAGCGGCCAAAATAAATAGTCCAACGAACCGTGAATACCTCTGACCAGCCCGCCGCTTCGCTGAACCCCTCCGCTGCGCAATCTGGCGAACTCCCGGACCATGCGCAGGCCGAGTACCAAACGCGGCTCAAGCAGCATGAATCCAATGCGGCTCAACTCAACCGCCGGCATGTGTTGCTGGGCAACGTTCAGATCGTTGTCTTCCTTGCCATTCTGGTTCTCGCCTGGTTTTCCCGCGCAAGCTGGCTCTGCTTCTACCTGTTGCTGGGGACGGTCGCCGGTTTTGTTGCACTCGGCGTGGTCCACCGCCGCGTAATGCGGGAGATGAGCCGGGCCAAGCGCGCCGCCGCGGTCTATGTTCGCGGGCTGGCCCGGATCGAAGATCGCTGGGCCGGAAGCGGCGACACCGGCGACGAATTCAAAGATCCGCTGCACTCTTATGCCGACGATCTCGACATTCTGGGGCAGGGCAGTCTTTTTCAGTTGCTCTCAACCGCGCGCACGCGCATGGGCAAGGAGCGGCTGGCGAACTGGCTGCTTGCACCCGCGCCGGTCAAGGAAATTGAGGAGCGCAAGGCAGCGATCATCGAGTTCAAAGAGAAGGTCGCTTTGCGCGAAGACCTGCTGGTTGCGGGGGATAGCGAGCGCATTCAGGGCCATCCGAAGGAGTTGGTGCGCTGGGCCGAGGAACCGAGCGGGTTGAAAGACGGCCGCTGGTGGGCGCTGCTCCTGGCCATGGTCAGCATGGCGGCGCTGGTGTATGCGTTTATCAGCTTGTGGACGCCTTTTGTCCTCACCGTGCTGATCAACGGGGGCATCGTGTTTCGCCTGCGGCATCGACTGGAGAAGGTCTTTGCCGGACTGGATGAATCGCACAAAGGCCTCGACTCGCTGTCCGAAATTCTCCGCCGCATCGAAGCGGAAAAGTTCGATTCACCGTTTTTGCAACGTCTCCAGGCGCAACTCAAGACGCATGGCCTGGCGCCTTCGCACTGCATCGCCAGGCTGGACACGCTTTCCGATCTCGAAGACTCGCGCCACAACTGGTTCGTGCGGCTCTTCGATGTCCCGCTGCTGTACTCGCTGCAACTGGCCTTCGCGCTCGACCGCTGGCGACGCAAGTACGGCGGTGGTGTAGCGGTCTGGCTGGACGCAACCGGGCAGATCGAGGCGCTGGCTTCTTTGGGCGCTTACGCGTTTGAGCACGCAAATGACGCTTTCGCGGAACTGCTTCCGGCAGGCGCAGCGCCGGCGTTTGAAGGCGAAGCCCTCGGACATCCGTTGCTGCCGGCCAACAAATGTGTTCGCAACGACGTGCGGCTCGGCGGCGAAAATCAGGTCCTGCTGGTGAGCGGCTCCAACATGTCGGGCAAAAGCACCTATCTTCGCGTGGCTGGAGTGAACGCCGTGCTGGCCATGATGGGCGCTCCGGTCCGGGCACAGGGGTTGCGGCTCTCGCATGTGGCCATCGCCGCATCGATGCGCGCTACTGACTCGCTCCAGCAAGGGATCTCCCACTTTTATGCCGAGATCAAGCGCGTTCGCCAGGTGATCGACGTCTCAGCCTCCCAGCCCACGCTCTTCCTGCTGGATGAAATTCTTCAGGGCACCAACTCGCGCGACCGCCGCATCGGCACAGAGGGCATTTTGCGAATGCTGCTGGGCAAGGGCGCCATTGGGCTGGTGACTACGCACGATCTGGCCCTGACTTCCCTGGAAGAGCTTTTTCCCGGCCGCGTGCGTAATGTCCATTTCCAGGAAAAGTTCGAAGCGGGTAAGCTCTCCTTCGACTACCGGCTCCGCCCCGGCGTGGTCACCACCAGCAATGGTATTGAGCTGATGCGTTCCATCGGTATTGACGTTTCCTAAGGTCATTCATGCGTTTTACAACAACATTCTTCGGCGGACCGTCCGCAACAGATCCATTGGAAAATTTAATTCGCCGCTAATAAGGTTCTAAGCCGTTGCTGGTGAGATGAGGCTGCGTTCAAATTGTTGTACTCCGCACGAACGTTCTCCGGCAGGGGGTTCCCGTACTGCTCTGCCTGGATGAATGCACGGAAAAAGAGTGGTGGTAGGGGGCTTGGGCAGGGCCAGTGCCGCTTTGGAGTTGCGATCCCGCTAATCGCAATGCCGGATGCCGGTGCTTGCTCGTATTGGCACTCGTTGGTCCGCTCGAATCAACGTGCCGGTCAGCCACGGCGCAAGATGCACAGATAACGGTGCGGCGCAATTGGAACGGTGGTATTTCCTCCCCCAAAAGCGTCGAGCGTAGCGGAGTCGCAGGCCGGGCTGCTGACGGGATTTCTCGTCGGACGCCTTAGCCGCATCCGGTGTTCATCTTGAAAAAACTCCACCACCGGGAGGCTGGTTTTTCTCCGACCAGCCTCTCTTTTCCTTTTGGAAGTCGCTTGGGCCCTTGCTAGCGGCTTGGCGCCGGTTCGGCATTGCGCAGGTACGCGTCTGACTTGCTCAGCCAATCCTGGCGCGGCGGATAAAAGACGTCGATGTCGACTGTGTCTTCTACGGCCTCAGCCTTGTGCGGCATGTGCGGGGGGATGCAGAGCACCTCGCCGGCGCGGACAATAATCTCTTTGCCGTCGATCCAGAATTTGAGTGCGCCTTCCACAATGTAGGTGAGTTGCTCGTTCATGTGGCTGTGCTCGGGTACCACGCAACCCTTCTTGAGCAGCACGCGCGCCAGCATCAGGTTTTCACCGGTAATCATCTGGCGATCAAGCAGAGGGTTCAGCTTTTCCTGTTCCACGTTGTTCCAGCGGATGTGCTTTAGCATGGCGGATATTCTATCGGAAAAGTGAAAGGTAAGTTGCGCGTGCTTTCCCCGCCGGAACGAGCTATTTCTGTGTCACCGTCAGCTTGTGGTAGCCGACAACTGCGGTATCGATCTTGTCCGGCAGCTGGAACCTGGAATCGAGCCCGATATCTGGATATTTGGGGGTGATGTATTTGCTTACGAAGTATTCGAGCGCCATGCGCGGGACGGTGTAGCCGTCGATTGCGACCTCACGCACGTGCACGCGGCCCTGGTGGGCGCTGCCGGCAGCATCGGCTTCGACACGCACATCATGGCGGCCGCTGAAAATTGCGAGCAGCGGATTGGAAGAGCTTTGTCCGGCGCGGATCTCGTCAAAATCGACGTTGAGAAAGCCGGTTACCACTCCCGTAACGCCCTGCAACCGTAGTTTTTTTACGCCCTGCGGCAGCACGATTCCACCGGCGGCGATGTAGTCGTTGACTTCTTCCTCGGTCATGACCGTCGGAGCCTGGTCGGGCGTAGAGCGCTCGCTGTTTTTCTGAATACGGTCGATCTTGACTTGCAGGCTCTGGGCCAGGCGATGTCCGGGTGCGAGGGCCGGCCGGTGAACTGGTCGTGCCGCCTGCTGCTGCGCCGGCAGTGCGACGCCGGCCAGCAGAGACAGCGTAAGTATAGATGACAAAAATTTCATTTTCTGCTTGCGGGAGCGGCCTGCGCGGTCTGCGTCTGCGGCGCAATCTGTGGCCGGTCCAGAGCGCCGGTAACGTTCCACTCCGTACCGGTGGTGCTCACCTTGAGTTTCGCCTGCTTGTTCGCCAGGGATATAGTCCCGCTCACCATATAGATGCGGTTCTCTGCTTTGAATTTGCTTGGCAGCACTCTTAAAGACTGGCGGTCAAGCTCCACGGCGCCCTGCGCGACCTGGAATTTCATTGGCCGCCCGGCTTCCAGCAGCAGCGCCCGGGAGTTGCCGTTCCCAACCTGAAATTCCACTCTTCCGGCGGCACTGGCCAGCATCTCGGTTTCGGTCTTGCCCTCAAAATGAGCGGAATAGCTCACCTGGGCCTTGCCGGCGATCCACTGTGCAACCTGGCCTGCCACGGTGTCAGGCGGGGAGACGCGGTCAAGCGCGACTGCATCCATTGATCCGGAACCGCTATAGCGCGGCTGCGCTCCGCTCCAGTCGATCTTCCAATCGCCCTGGGTGGAGCCGCCGGCGAGCTTGGCAGCAAGATGGCTGAAGGAGAGGATGTGATCGCCCAGCTCGACGCGCGCGGCGAATTTCTCCAGCGGCAGGTCCGATACTTTCAGTTCGCCGATCGAGAGATTTCCCCTGGCGCGAAAATCGGGGAACTTGTTGTCCGCTCCGGAAACGAAAGGCATTGACCAGCCCTGGTCTGTAAATCCCACGAGCGTTGCCGCATCGCTCACGGCCAGAGAATCGAGATGAAGATCGAACTCCAATGGACAGGCGGCGTCAGCCTCGCAGATGGGACTTGTAACCGATCCGGTGAAAGCCACGGGCGAATGCTCAAATTGTCCAGTCATGTGGTTCAGCACCAGTTGCGTGTCTGTCAGCTGAGCGTCGGCCTCCGTGAGGACCAGGCGGTCTTTCACGCCTGGAATCCAGGCAGCCAGGTTTTGCAGATGGACGGTCCCGTGCAACCGGCTGGGCGTGACATTGGCCCACGGGGCGCTGAGACTGAGGTCGACCTGCGCCGAAGCCGTGGCGTTGCTTACCCGGGAGGGGAATCCGGTGGCGCGGCCGAAGGCCAGCAGCCTCTCCATGGGCACCATTCCCTTGGCGCTCACGGAGTATCCCGCGGAGTCGACGTTCCCCTGCAAATCGAGCGTAGTGGAAGGCCCCATCTGCACGGAGAACGTATCAAACGTTAACGCTGATGCCTGCGACGGCGGAGTTAGCACCGGAGCGCCGGCTGCGCCGGCTTTTTTCTTTCTCGGGACCGCCAATGCCGGCGTGTCCGGCGGGCCCATGTGGAAGTGGATCGCGCTTACCGGGAACGGCTTTTCAGCAACGGAAGTTTGCAGCAGAAAAGGCGTGGTCATTCCAGTTCCATGGAAATCATGCACGCCGGCTTTGGAATGGAAGCCGAAGGCGGCATTGAGGTCGCCGGTGGCGTTGAAGTCGTCCGGCAGAGATTTGCGTGAGTGACGCGCGAAGGCCGCCAGCATGGAAAGAGGGACATGCGTGGCGGTCACGGAAAGATTGTAGCTCTGCGTGGCGGGAGAAATTTGCGACGTGATTACCAGCCCGCCGCTGCCCAGCGGCGTATCGCACTTCAATGACAGCAGGGAGTTGGTGTAGTCACCGCGGCAGCGGGTCTGCAATTGAGGAGTATTGTCACGATTGATATCGAAGCGGCGGAAGTTGCTCAGCTCGGCGGCCGCGGTGATATGCAGGTTTTGGAGCGGGCCCGCGATTTCCGCGTTGCCGTCCAGAGCGCCGCGCCAGCCCTTGTCCTGGCCGAGCATCAGGCTGGTGAACTGGCCCAGCTGCGCTTTCTCCCAGGAGAGCTGGAGCTTCACCGGCATGGTACGCAGGCTGGTGGAGCGGGTTACATCGCCCTCAAGTCTGACCGTGCCCGTGTCATTCAGGTTCAGGTCGGTCCGGACAGGCCTGCCTTCCATGCGCAAATGCCAGACGTTTTCCGCGGCCAGCCAGAACGCGAAGTCAGTATTCGTAATGGCGTAGGGCTTCTTTTCCGGGCCAATCTTCAAATTGATCCTACCGGCCGTGGCCGCGATGTAAGGAAAGCGGGAGCGCTGCTCGGCGCGACGCCGCGCCGTGGGCGCCGTGGGCACCTGTTCGGCGCGCAGCAGCAGCGACTCCAGATTCCAGTGCTCGCCGGAGTAAACCAGGTTCAGGCTTGGCGGAGCAGCATCATCGGTCAGCTTGAGGTTGGCGATTTCCAACCGCCCGTGCCATAACGAGGTGAGGCGCAGGTCGGCCGTTACCTTGCCGCACATCAGCAGGGGTTCCGCGCTGAACGCCGGGTCATCCATCACCTGAAAGTCGTAGAGATCAAACCCGGGGCGGGGGAAGAGGCGGTATTTCACCGAGCCGATTTTCACGTCGCGGCCAAGGGCCGCGCTCAGCGCCGCCGCCAGCCGCTTGCTGAATCGCGCGCCATTGATGTTTGGCGGCAGAAAAATGGCCAATGCCAGGAGCACCAGCACAGCGGCCACGATTTTTCCGCGCTTCGTCTTCAACATCAGTGCACCAGGTGGAAGAGGCGGTTCCAGCGCGTCAGGCTGAAGAAATGCAGGGTCGTATGCAGGAACGAGGAGATTCGGTCCGCGACCGGCTTGGGCTGATCGCTGTTTTCCTCGGGTAAGTCGAATGACCAGAAGATGAAAAGCGGCCGGCCGATGATGTTTTGCTTGGGAACAAAACCCCAGTAGCGGCTGTCAAGGCTGTCATCACGGTTGTCCCCCATGGCAAAGTAATTGTCTGGCGGGACGACTACATCGCCATCCTTGATGCTGGCCCGGAGCACTGGGAGCCAGCCTTCGGCAAGACCCTCATTGGGTCCTGCGTACTCCGGAAAATTGTCCCGATAGGAATAAGGGCCTGGGATGCCTACGTGGCGGATATAGGGCTCGTTCTGCGCCACGCCGTTTAGATAGAGAACCCCGTTGCGCATGTGGATGCGGTCACCCGGCACGGCGACGATGCGCTTCACCAGGTACATTCCTTTGTACGCCGGATTCGGAGTCATAAAGACTGCCGTGTCCCCGCGGTGCAGATCGCGATATGGAAGCAGCCAGCTGAGCGGCCCCTTGCCGGTCGGGGTAAGGCGGTCGACGAAGACGTGATCGCCTACCAGCAGCGTCATTTCCATGGAGCGCGACGGAATCTCGAAGTGCTGGACAACAAAAGTAAGAATAAACAGTCCAACCACGAGCACCGAGGCGATTCCGGCGATCGACTCCGGAAAAGTCTCTTTAGGACGCTGCGGTTTTTCCTGCTTGCCTGAATTTTTTTTCAATGAGGCCAAAACGGTTTCCTGAGTTTGAAATCAGCGCACCAGGTGAAACATGCGGCCCCAGCGCGTCTTGTCAAAAAAATGAGCGACCACATGCAAAATAAAGTCGATGCGTTCGCTGGTCCCTTTACGCTCCTCCTGGTCGCTGGGCGTATCGAACGACCAGTAGATAAAGAGCGGGCGGCCGACAATGTTCTCCCGCGGAATAAAGCCCCAGTAGCGGCTGTCCAGGCTCACATCGCGGTGGTCGCCCATGCCGAAGTAATTGTCCGGCGGGACCAGCAGGTCGCCATCGCGGAGGTATGCGCGCATCTGCATAGGCCATTCCGGATAGCGCTCAGTGTCGGGCACCCCGCGCGGGAAATTCTCCCGAAATTCAACCCCTGTGCTTTTGCCCAACAGATAAGGCTCCGTCAGGGGCTCGCCATTGCGATACACCACGCCATCTTTCAGGTGAATCCGGTCGCCCGGCAAGCCGATCACCCGCTTCACTACATACGTTCCCGGGTCCTTGGGGTGGACAAAGACGATGATGTCGCCGTGCCGGATCTCACGGTAAGGCATTATCAGGCGCAGAATTCCCCCATGCATGGGTGTGAGGCGGTCGACAAAAACGTGGTCGCCGATCAATAGTGTGTTTTCCATGGACCCTGACGGAATCTCGAAGGCCTGAATAACAAAGGTAATAATAAAGATGGCAGAGACCAATACGGCCAGGATTCCGGCAATAAATTCCGGAAAAGTTTCCTTCTTCTTCTCTTTGTTCTGATCCTTGTTTTTTGCGAACAAACAGGTGTCCTCTATCCATTCACGCGCAACGGCACGCGGAACGGGGGCCTGGATTGAGTTATTTCAACGCACCAGACGAAACATGCGGTCCCAGCGGGCCATATGCAGCCAGTGGGCCAGCATTCCCGAATTTGAAAGTTTATCACTGGAACCCGCCGGACCCGAACCCCGGACCGAGAGATAAATCACCAAGGGTCTGCCAATGATGTTGGCCCGAGGTACAAAGCCCCAGTAGCGGCTGTCCAGGCTCTGGTCGCGATTGTCGCCCAGAACGAAGTAATCGTTCGCGGGCACCACGATCTCGCCGTTCGCGACAAAGTTCGGGAACTGGTCGCGCCAACCGCGGTCGATCTCAGGTGAATTCGGCTCCATCGCGGGAAAGTTGTCACGGTAGTAATCAGAATTCCACGTCTTGTGGACGACGTAGTTCTCATGCTGGGCAACGCCGTTGACATAGACGGTGCGGTTGCGCAGCCGGATATGGTCGCCCGGCAACCCGATCACGCGTTTCACCAGGAACTGCTTAGGGTCCACCGGATAATAGAAGACAATAATGTCCCTGCGATGAATATTGGCGTAGGGCAGCACCCTGCCTGAGCCGGCCTCGCCGGCGAAGTGCAGCTTGTCCACCAGCAGAAAATCTCCGACGAGCAGGGTGTTTTCCATGGATCCGGTCGGGATCTGAAAGGCCTGAACGACGAAGGTAATCACGAAAATCGTGAAGATCACCACGGTGAAAAGCGCTTGAACGCCGAAATGGCTGTGCTGCGGATAAACTTGCGGGTTCTCGGATGCGACCTGGGCGGGGGGCAGGTCGAAGGCCTGCGCGAGAGCCGTGCCCTGGCTCTCCGGTTGCAGATCCGCCGGGTTTCCCTCTGGCGCGGCTGACGCAGGGATTTCTCCCCGCGTGCTGGGCGTCTGCGCCGCTCCGAGTTGGTCTTCCGGGTTCATGCGTGGTCCGGATGCGCTCGCAGATGCTCCAATGCCTGTTTGGCTGCGAGTTGCTCCGCTTTTTTCTTGGTGCCGCCTTCGGCCTTGGCCACATATTCCGGCTTGCTCTGCCCCTGGAGGAATATGCGCGCTTCCACGGTAAACGTCTTGCGGTGGTCAGGGCCTTCCTCTTTCACCGTGGCGTACACCGGTTGCTGGCGTCCGCTGGACTGCAACAGCTCCTGCAACGCTGACTTGTAATCTGCCAGGCTGAACTCGATTTCCCCTTCCGCCGTGATCGTCTCCAGCTCAGACCTGAGAATGTGCTCGATGATGAACCAGCGGGTCTTTTCCAGGCCGCCATCGAGATACATGGCGGCGATGACTGCCTCAAGGGCGTCAGAGAGCAAAGTTCCTTTCGTGCGTCCGCCGCTGCGCTCTTCGCCGCGGCCCAGGCGAAGGTACTGTCCCAGCCCCAGTCGAACGGCAACGCTCACCAGATGCTCGGCGCTGACCAGATGCGCCTTGAGCTTTGAGAGCTGGCCTTCATGAAACGTGGGGAAGCGCTCGAACAGAAGCTGGCTCGTAACCAGGCCAAGGACGGCGTCGCCCAGGAACTCAAACTGCTCGTTATCGAGCTTCTCGGTTCCGCTTTCGCTCCCGGCGGCCTTGGCTTCCTCATGCGCGTGCGAGCTATGGGTCAGGGCGCGCTCCAGCATTTCCGGATGCGCGAAAGCGTGGCCCAAAGCGGATTCCAGCGCGCTGAGATCGTGTTTCATGGCAGTCGAGTTCACTGTGGCGCCGCCGTTCCGGCGTTGCGCGGGCCTTTGCTCAGTCCGGCCAGGCGCTCATGCTCGGCTTCCGCCAGCTTCTGCAGCTCAGGGTTGGAACTGGAGAGCTGCAAAGCCTGCTCTACCGAATTGAGAGCTGCGCCATATTTCTTTCGATGATCCTGGGCCAGCGCCAGATGGTACCAAACATAGGGATCGGGCCTGGCCTTGGCCAATTCCGAGGCCGTTTTCAGGTCCTTTTCCGCGCCCGCATCGTCTCCGGTCTTCAACTTCATCACCCCGAGCGCCGAATACGCCATGGATTGCAACGTGGTCTTGTAGAGGCCGGCGCTGGCGTAACGGCCATAACTGCTTTCAGCCACCTGGATGGCGCGCGTCGCGTTGCGCTTCACAATGCCCACTTTGCGCTCGCGGTCGCGATCATGGTCGGCCAGGCCGTCAGCCACGGCCGTGGCCGTGAGCACCAGTGCGAGTGGATTATCGGGATCGAGCGTGAGGACTTTTTCACCCATGGCCAGCATCCTGGCGGGATTCTCTTCACGCTGATATTGCAGCATGGCGCTGGAATACAAATAGTGGCGAAGCTCACTATCAGGGTATTTGCCGGAGAATTCATCTGCCGCTGCCTCAACCGCTGCCGCTCCGGCCAACGCATAAGCGCGATTGAAGTCGACGCGTTCCTGCTCCGTCCGGGCGAGCGGCCGCGAAACCCCGCCGCCCTGCTGCGCGGGCGTGCCCACCGGCAAAAGCAACAGCAACGCTGCGGAAAACAGACTTACGACCTTCCGCCGTGAAACGGGAACATGACCGGGAGCCGTGGTTTGAAGGCGCGTTGCGCTCATAAATCAAATTCTACTTCGGCGATGGCGGATTGGAGGCCGGCGGCTGGTTCGGCGGCTCGTCACCTTTAAATCCGTTCTTCACCAACAACCGTTTACGTTCGTTCCTTACCATGTCAGCCAGGTCCGAGTTGCCGACATATTCCAGTGCGCGATTGATCGAAACCAGGGCCTCCGGATACTTTTCCTGATGGTCCTGCGCCAGGGCCAGGTGATACCAGATGTAAGGATCGGGCTGGGTGACGTTCAACTCGGCTGCGGATTTCAACTGTTGTTCGGCAGCCTGGTCCTCGCCGGTTTTCAACGCCGTAATTCCCAGGGCGGAGTGGGCCATGGACTGCAAAGTTTTCTTGTATGCCGTGATCTGCTCCGGCGTGGCGTTCGCCGGAGGGGTGAAGGAGGAGTCCACAGTCTCAAGCGCATGCCCCGCATCTTTCCTGATCTCCGCGATCTTCTGCTGGTCGGGGTTCTTTTGGTCCAGGCCATCGGCAAGGACCGTAGCGGTCAGCACCAGTGCGATGGTGTTCTCCGGGTCGAGCTGAAGGACCTTTCTTCCCACGGCCAGCATCTTGTCGGGATTGTTCTCGCCCTGGTAATCGTGGAGCGCCTTGGCGTAAAGGTAGGCTTTCAACTCGCTGGCGGGATACCTGGCGGCAAAGTCGTCCGCGGCTTTTTCCATCTGGGCCGCGCCGACGGTGGCATAGGCCGCATTGTAGTCGTTGAATTCCTGGCGGGTCTTGGCCTCGGGGACCTTGCGGCCGGTTTTGCCGGTTGCCGCCGGTTGTTGCGCAAGGGCAAGGCCGCAGCCGACGAAGGCAAGGGCAAGCAATTTGGCAACTTTACTCACGGCTTGGTCCTCTGGGCGGGTTGGTAGGGATTGGCCAGGCCCTTTTCCGCAGCTGCCTTGGTGTCCGCGGAAGGATCACCGGCGGCCAGCGCTGCCTGATAATGCTCCACGGCGCGGCCGCGCTCCTGCTGGATGTCATAGATTCGGCCGAGATAGATGTGGCTCCAGGCCAGCATGCGCGGATCATGCACGGAGGAGACCGCCTGCTCAAAGCTGGTGCGCGCCTCTTCCATGTGGCCGGAAAGCGAGGCGATGCGGGCGAGAATGAACGCCGCATGACCGGGCTGATCGCCGCCATGATTGTGTTGCAGCACCTGCTGCGCCATTTTTTGTGCGCCGTCGCGGTCACCGGTGGCCAGCTTTTGCTCGGCCACATTCAGCATGTGGTCCTCTTCCGGCGTGGCGGAGAGAGCGGTGACGATCTCC
>DASTJB010000107.1:0-17587 GCA_035717005.1 Candidatus Angelobacter sp. | reverse complement strand
ACGTGCTCAAACAAGCTGGAGTGAAGCTGAATTCCGGAAGCCTTCAGACGCTCATCGAAGGTTGGCCGCACGCCGGTAGCGCGGAAGCGCCCGCGCACACGGTTGTCAGGGCTGATCCCGAGGCGGTCGAATACGAAAATGTCCTGGAGCATTACCATGTCATCGTTGATGCCGGTGACCTCGGAAACCTGTGTAATGCGGCGCGAGCCATCGCTGAGGCGGGCGACTTGCACGATCATGGAAACCGCGGACGCAATCTGCTGGCGGATGGCGCGATCAGGCAAATTCAATTCCGCCATCAATGACATGGTTTCCAGGCGCGCGATAGCGTCGCGCGGGTTGTTGGCATGGATGGTGGTCAGCGAGCCATCGTGGCCGGTATTCATGGCCTGCAGCATGTCCAGCGCTTCACCGCCACGTACTTCGCCCACCACGATGCGGTCAGGACGCATGCGCAGGGCGTTGATCACCAGTTCGCGCTGCCGCACCGCGCCCTTGCCTTCAACGTTCGGAGGACGGCACTCCATTCTCACCACGTGTGGCTGCTGCAACTGCAGTTCGGCTGAGTCTTCAATGGTGACGATTCGTTCCCGCGCGGGAATGAAACTGGAGAGCACGTTGAGCAACGTGGTTTTGCCCGATCCCGTGCCGCCGGAGATCACCAGGTTGAGCCGTGCCTTCACGGCCGCTTTCAGCAGCTCCAGAATCGGCGGCGTCAGGGAGCGTGTGGCCAGCAACTGCTCGACGGCGATCGGCGTCCGCCCAAAACGGCGAATGGACATGATGGGACCGTCAATGGCCAGCGGAGGAATTACCACGTTTACGCGCGATCCGTCGTCCAGGCGCGCGTCGCACATGGGTGACGATTCGTCCACGCGCCGTCCCACGTTGGAAACGATCTTGTCGATGATGTGGCGGAGATGGGCGGAGTCCTTGAAGACGACATTCGTGAGTTCGAGCAGGCCGCCGCGCTCAACATAAACCTGCCGGTGGGTGTTCACCAGAATGTCTGTGATGGTGGGGTCCTGGAGCAGCGGCTCCAGCGGCCCGAGACCAAACACCTCGTGCAGCACCTCGCGGCAGATGCGCTCCTTCTCCAGGGCGCTCAGGGGAACGTTGCTGTTCGCGATCAGATCATAGATCACGCTCTGCACCTGGGTGCGGGCGCGCACGTCCTGCAATGAGGTGAGCCGCTCCAGGTCGATCTTATTGAGCAATTCGCGGTGCAGCTGCGTCTTCAGCTCCTGATGGGACTTAAGCGTCGAGCTCCCGTTGTTGGCGGGCAACGTTGTTGTGAAGGCGAATGACATATTCAGTTGGCCCCAGCCGTCTTGCCAAACAGTGACCATCCGCCGGGGCGCGGCGACGGCGCAACCAGCCGCGGCGCATTTTTGCTTTGCGCGGCCGCAATGGTTTCTTTAGCCCATTTCTGGACCGCCGCACCAAAATCAGATTTGCCGGAGGAAATCGGTTCACCGGCGTTGATGGCCCGGATGACTTCGTTATAGCTGTTGGGGATGCGCAGCGAAATCTTGCGGTTCAGCGCTTTTTCGATTCGTTCGTCGCTGAGCGGCCCGCGCTTCGATGCACGATTGAGGATGATTTGCACGTTGCCGGCGTAGCCCGCCCTGTCCAGTTGCTCCAGGTAGCGCACGACGTTGCGAACGCAGGGCAATTCCGCCGTCATGACAATACCAACCTGATCTGACTGCGCGAGGCACGCCATGCCGGCAGTGGTGAGTCCGGGCGGACAATCGATGACGACGTAGGGATAGGTCTCCGCCAGGAATGCCAGCGTGCGCTCAATCGCGGCGACTGGAGCGCTGTGGACGGAATCCGTGGATTCCGGAGAATCCAACACGTGCAGCCCGGAGCGGTGCTGCAACAGGAAACCCTGGAGCAGCTCCTGATCGAGACGGTCAGTGTTATTGGCCAGTTCGTAGAAGCTGTAACGGTGGCGGCCCGTGCCCAGGTAGAGCGAGGCGTCGCCCAGCGCCTCATGCTGATCCACGAGCAGGCACTTGCGCTGCGCTTGCCCGGCAAGTTCCAGGGCCAGGTGCAGAGCCAGCGAGGTGACGCCGGTGCCGCCTTTGGCGCCAATCAGAGTGATCACCCTGCCGCGAATCCGGGAGCGCGTCTTCTCCTTCTGCCTGGCTTCCACGCGCGCCAGGCCCTCCTGCAGGCGGTCCATTTGCAGCGGCTTCAGCAGATATTCCGCGCAGCCTGCGCGCATGGCCACAATGATCCGCTCCGGATCGGAGTAGGACGAAATGCCGAAAACATTCACGCCCGGGTGATCGGCCTGCAGCCGTTCGGTAAGCCGGATCGCCTGTTCCGGATCCTGATCATAATCAATGAAGCAGACGCGCATGGGGGCCTGCTCGCCGGAGCGGCCAACCTCCCACTCCGCACCGGAATAGGTATCGATGCTGGCCGTCATGGCCGCTGCGGGCACCGCAGCGATGAGATGCGCCAACGTGCGGTACGCCAGCGGATCAAGCCCTACCGTGATGACTGCGATCTTGGGTTTATCTCCTGCATGCGACATATTTGCCTGGGCCGCCATTACTTACTCCCCGTTGGAAATTTTTTATCGAACTCTTTCGAATCCATGTTCGGTACGGTCATTCTGGGTAGTTCGGGCGCCGCGCTCGGACCCGAAGCCGGGTCGATAATTACCGGGGTGACAATGACCATCAATTCAGAATTGATTTTGTTGATGGATTTGGAGCGGAAGAGCGCGCCAATGATCGGCAGGTCGCCGATCCCAGGCATCTTTGAATACTGCAACGTGGTCCGCTGGTCCAGCAGTCCCGCAATGCCGAAGCTCTGACCGTTCTGCAATTCGACCACGGTCTCAGCATGACGAGTAGCGATCGCCGGCAGAACAAAACCGTTGATCTGGACCGCGTTCGAGAAATCGAGCGAGCTGACTTCCGGGAAGACCTTCAGGCGGATGGTGTTGTCATCTTGAATGTTCCCGACAAACTCCAGTTTGACGCCGAAGGGCTTGAATTGCACTGTGATCGTGGACTGCCCGTTCACGTTCCCAGAGACGATCGGGTAAGGGAGTTCGCCGCCGGCCAGGAACTTTGCGGTTTCGCCATCGGCGGCCAGCAGGTTGGGTTCAGCCAGGATCTGAAGAACGTTTTTCTGCGCCAGGTCCCTGAGGGTAGCGCCGACGTTCACCTGCGGATTGAAGTAAAACAGATTGAGAAAATCATTGATACCCACAGTAAGGTTGTCATTCTTGTCCCGGATGGGCGCTGGAGGCGAAAACTGCTGCGTTGAACTTGACCCCAGACCATTCTTTATGGGATCGACTGAAAAAATGTTGAATCCAAGCGCGGTTATCTTTGAGCGGTCCACCTGAGCAAAGCGGACTTTCAACAGGATCTGCTTCTGGCGGCCGGGACGCGCGATCAGAATGGAATTTACAACTTCCTTGGAAAATGGCGCCGCCATCTTGTTGATCTGCTCGGCTATGGGCGGCGCGGATGCGACTCCGGTGAGCACGACCCTGCCTTCCTCGGCCTCCACCTGGATGGGTTCCTTGGGGAACGAGCGGGCCACGGCTTCGCGCAGCATGGAGACGTCGAGATCGCCAAAGACCTCAAGAATTCGCGACTGATTGTCTTCCTGCCAGAGAATCACGCTGCTGCTGCCGGGTGTGGCCGCGGTTACAACCAGCTCATTGGGGGCCGTGGTTGCCGTGGTGACCACCGCCGGATTGCCGACCAGAACGCGCCGCAGGCGGGCCTGGGTGCGAATGACCACAGAATGGCCGACGAGAATGTGCAGCACCTGGTTACCGGAAAAACTCTCGGCTGCCTGTACTGCGGCCTCAGTTGGCTTGCCTACGCTGGGAGCGGGGTCTTCTGCCAGCAGGCTGGTTTGAGATATTCCGGCCGCAAGGGCCAGGACACCGAACATCGGCAGTATGCGATTTTTTCTTTGCTGTTTCAGAACTACCTCCCCCTCGTACACTTGCAGGCTTCGAATTTCCTTGTCTCGGGCCCTTTGCCCTCGATTTATTGCGCTTCCGGGAACTTGGCGACGGCGACCTTGCCGCCGGCCAGGGTTTCTACCGTGTACATGACCGGGTCCGGTATCTTAACCGTGACATTCCGCCGGGTGCGCGGCTTTTCGTCGCTTTTGCGTGTGAATCCTGCCAACTGGGCCATATCCACGGGCGCCGTTACCGGGGTGGCGGTGTCTCCGCCATTGCGCAGAACAAAGTGGATGGTGCCTTGATTCTGCGCGGCCTGGTTCTGGGCCAGGGCCAGCTTTTCCGATTCTTCCGGCGTGACCAGCAGCGTGACCACGCTGACGTTTTCGGGCTTGCCGTTCGGATCAGGATCGGTCTTGTTGCCGGTGGCCAGAACCTGCACGTTTTGCAGCACGGTGCGGGTGGTGGTGGCGGCGACATTTTCACCGCGCAGCGTCACCAGCACGTCAACGCGGGAACCGGGGAACAGGAAGCCGGAAACGTTCATGACCTCATTGGTCTTTACTGAAGTTGCGCGCATGCCGCTGGGAATCTTGGCCGAAAGACCCAGGCTGCCGTTGGGCGCGAGATCATGCTTCAGCACCGGCTCGTTGGCTTCGACGGGAAGAATGAGCACGCGGCCGACTACATCTTCTTTCTTATCGATCAGCCCCTCCACGGCGACGTTGGCGGGCCAGTTGACCTCCGTCAGGTTGTCCGCTGTGATCGGCGTGCCGGGCTGCAGAGCGCTGGCCGCCGCAACCACGCGCTTCATCTGCGGCTTGGCGCCGGCCTGCTTGCGCGTAATGTTGAAATAAAAAAACGTGGTGACCGCGATCGAAATGACGAGAGCGGCAAAGAGAGCAACACCAAGACGTCGAGTTCCCATGACTAGCTCCAAGCGTGCATAAAAATCGCCCAGTACAATGTGCCCGCAGCGAAAGCCAGTCCGTAGGGCAGTCGGACGGCGGCAGGGTTATCAAGGTTTACGACTGGATGAGTGCGCAGCCCATGGGTGACATGGAAGCCGGCCACGGCTAGGGTGCTGCGCAGCGTGCGCAGAACGCGTCCGGTGAAGATCATGACCAGGATTGCGAGAGCGCCGCCGGCCACTGCGGTGGTGAACATGACCTGCCACGAACCGGCCGGACCAAGGATGCAGCCCAGGGCTGCCGCCAGCTTTACGTCGCCGGCGCCCATGGTGCGTATGAGATAGAAGAGCAGGAAGAGGCCGCCGAACAGAGCTCCACCGCCCAGCCCGAGAAGAAGTCCGCGCCAGCCGTAGACAACGGCCTGGAGCGTCAATCCGGCCAACATGGCGGGATAGGTAAGGCGGTTGGGAATGCGCCGGCTGCGTACGTCAATGATTCCGGCGATTAAGGCCGCAAGGGCTGCGAAGATCGGAACCAGTTGAGCGAGAAACCTGACGGCAAAGAGCTTCACCGCAGTGGCGACGAGCAGAACTGCCACCAGAACAAGCGCGTACTCGAGCGCTTTCTGGCCCGCTTCATCGTGATGCCAACCGGCAGTAGGTTTCCTGATCGCCATGTGTGCTTTCGGCTGTGCGGACGAAGATCGCGAACAAGAAACTGTCGTGCTCCTCGGCCAGAAAATGATCCAGGATGGGGGATCCGGCTAACCGGCCGCCGGAAGAGAATCCCGGGGTTAAAGGAAAAGGCGCCGTGCCGCAGGGCATAACCGCGCCCGGCGCCACTCCAGGTTACGCAATTGCATTTTGAATTTTGGTGTTGAGGGTCGTCAGCGCTGTGGCGATGTCAGTCGCCAGGCTGTTCGAGCCGGCAACCACCGCAACCAGAACTGCCGCCAGAACCAGAGCGTACTCGAGCAGGTCCTGTCCTGACTCTTCACGATGCAGACTCTTAACAAACGCTAAGAATTTCATTGTTAACTCCTTCGTTGTGATTTTTGCAGCGCTGAACGTGGCCTCTTACCCATCGACGCTTGAACCAGTTGCGTGAAGGCCAAGATCAGTTTCTTGCACAATGGGACATGTACCCGGGTATGAGACTTGCATAAGGTATGCCAACTCCGGCGATGGGACTTGCGACATATGACATAAATCGATGAAGGCCAATGAAAGCGCAGACTTAACAGCTAAAAACCGTCAGTTCGTGTGATCAGGAGCAGGTCATTCTGAGAGAAATCTAAAACCTGCAATTGCAGAACAATGCATATTGTTGTGGGAAATTTTCAGTCTCGAAGAAGAGAACTGAATCAAATTCAGCGGTCCTGATGAAAAAAATTGCAGCACGCAACAACTTGCGCAGCGGAAAATCATTGCAGAGTTCGATAAGGTTTGAACGCGCTTAGCGCACACGCAAACACGCTGGGTTTGTGATTCAGGGCTGGATGGTGAGGCGGTCAACAATCTTTCGATTGCCGGCATAGGCGCGGGCGAGTTGCAGGGCCATCTCATGCTGGCCCTCGTCCTTGACCGTGCCGTTCAAAGTTACGGTCTGGTCGTCGACCACGGACTTGATGGCGGAGCCGGCGTAAGCTGCATTCCTGGGATCAAACGCCTTCTCGAGTTTTTCTGCTACATCCCTGGTCGCCTTTTGGTCATGGAGGGGCTTGGTGTTGCGCGCGTTCTGGTCAGTGCTGGAGGTCTGAGGAAGCTGGGCGGTCATCGGAGCGGCGGCAAATCCGACAAGAGAGGCCGCAAAGATCCACTGGCGTAAACGTCTGCCGATAGTAGCGATAGGTAAAAGTGAACCACGCATATCCTGTTCCCCTTCAGATTAGATGCGACAGGCAAGCACCACGTGGTGCGGCAATACGTTCCGAAAATCAAGGGCTGGCAATACAGGGATGGTAGTGGCTCGGCGCCCAAACTGGGTTTTTAGACTGCCAAAGCCGGGCACTCGGCGAGTGTCTTCCGAGCGGCCATTTCACCGTTGTGGACCAGAGTGTGGATGGAGCTGTGGTTCGGAATGAAGGTGTAGAACGGAATATGGGGACGGACGACCGCGTCGCACTGGCGGAACGCTTCCACGTACTGGCGCGAGTAGAGCGCTCGAGCATGCTTACTGTTCGCGCTCATTCCAGACATCGCGGCAACGGCGCTGCGCAACCACACATCAGAGCCGATCACGATTCGGCACGAGTTCGCGCGGCAAATGGAGGCAGGGAGTACGCTACCCCAGCCGCCGTCAGTGTAGCTAACCCTATCGATGCGCACACGATGAAGCAAAGAGGGCGTGGCGCAACTCGCAGCCAAAGCAGACGCGAGATCGCCCGAACTGAACACATGCGTCTTGAATGAGGGCAGTTCGGTGGCGGCTACATGTAAAGGCAGTTTCAGTTCCGCAAAAGTCGAGGGGAGATACCTGCGGCAGAAGCCGCGGATGCCTTGCGTGCGCAGAAGGCCCGGCCAGAAAATCCGGAAGGCTATGGCTTCAATTTCGTCCGCGGACCTGCCCGCGGCGCAGAGTGCTCCGACCAGGCTACCTGCGCTCGTGCCGGCAACGAAGTCAGGCGAGAGGCCGTAGCGCTCCAGTGTGCGCAGGACACCGATATGCGCGAGCCCGCGAAAGCTGCCTCCGCTGAGAGCCAGGCCGAGAGAATAAGCGTTTCGGCCGTCGGCAGGTTTGTCCATAAAATTCGGAGCGTGCCCACCATGATACAGTGAATGCGCTATGGATGCGGACCTGAAGAAACGATTGGGGATAACGATCCTGCTGTTCGTAGTGGCCGGCGGGGCTGAAGCCGGCTATCTGATGTGGAGCCGGCGTGACACCAGCACGCCCAAGAAGACCGAGCCCACCTACTCGAGCAACCAGGACGATTACGTCTCTCCCCGCAAAATTGTGCCTTATGACCTGAATTCCGCCAAAAAAGAGCTGGACGGCAAGGCGGTGTGGGTGAAGAGCGGAAACAACGTGCCTTACTTCCGCTATAACGCATCGGCGCACAGCGTGAACTTCAGCCGGCAGGTCGCACTTCTACCGCCGCTGGCGAAATTGCAGGTCAAGGACGTGGTGCTGGCGCGGAAACCGGTTGTGCTCAAGCCTGGGGAAGTGGCCGTGGTCAAGAGGGATGTCATGGCGGTCTTTGAGAAAGCCGGCGAGCCCGGGCTCTATGCAACCTCTATCGGCACGAACCAGGGTGACGATTTCGATTTTTTTGTCAACGAACTGCTGTTCTATGAAGATCCGCATGAGCTTTACAAGCATTGGCCGCCGGAGATCTGGAGCGCCATCGATGGGCATAAGGCGATTGTCGGGATGAGCGAACTGCAGGCGGGCTTTGCCCTGGGAACCAGCGGCGCCGCCGATTCAGACAAATATGGCGATCGCACCGTGGAGTTCAGCAACGCGGGAAGCCCGGTGACCGTGACCTTTGAAAAGAACAAAGCGGTACAGGTCACGCCGGGGAAGCCGCAATGAGATTTGGTAATTGAGTAACTTGGTGATCCGGTAATTGGCACCAAAAAGATTAAAGTGCACGCCGTGGCACGACCCTCGGTCCCTCGCTATCCTCCGGCTTTGCGGCCCTTCTTTGCCGGGGCAGCCTCTTCCACCGGAGCGGCAGCCGTGCCGGTCGAAGAGCGAATAGGCTTCTTCACTTCGGCCAGGCTCATCTTCAGCGCCTCCAGAATATCGACCACTGGCGCTTTGTGCTTCGGCTCGGCGGTGGCAATCACCTGCTTGCCTTCCACTTTATCCTGGATCATCTTCATCAGGTTTTCGCGATACGCGTCTTTGTATTTTCCCGGCTCGAACTCGGCGAGCAGCGACTCGATCAGCATCCGGGCCATCTTGAGTTCGTTTTCCTTCACAATGCTGGTATCGGTACGGAACTCGTCGACCTGGCGGATCTCGTCGGGATAATACATGGTGTGGAGCAGAATGCCCTTGGGGCCGGGCCGCAGAATGACGATGTGCTCGCGATTGTGCATGGCGATCTTGGCCACGCCCACGCAGCCGCTCTGCTTTAGCGCTTCGAAGAGAAGGGCGTACGGCTTCTCGCCGGCTTCATCGGGCGCCATGTAATAGGAGCTTTCCAGGAAGATGGCGTCAACTTCGGAAGACTTTACGAACTCAAGCACTTCCATGGTCTTGGCGGTCCTGGGCGCGACCTTCTTGATGTCCTCGTCGTCAATGACGACGTATTTGTCTTTTTCGTACTCGTAGCCCTTGACAACGTCAGAGCGCGAAATGGGCTTGTCTTCCGCCTGGCAGTAGAGCACGTTCTTGACGCGCGAGTTGTCATGCTTGTGGAGCTGGTTGAAGCCGACGCTTTCACTGCGCGCTGCGCTGTACAATTTGACAGGAAGCGACAGCAGGCCGAACGTGAGATGTCCTTTCCAGACGGTACTGGCCATTTTTCAGGTTCTCCAAATCGAGGGCGTAGAGAAGTATCAAAGCACAAAAAGCGGTGCATTACAATCTTCCCAGTAGTCCATGTCACTAGAAGAATACCGGCGAAAAAGGGTTTTCTCCAAGACTCCTGAGCCCTCGCCCCAGAACGCGCAAGAGCGGCGCGTTCCGGGGGCCCCGCCGCCGGCCAAAGCGGCCGAGCGGGAAGGGAACCGCTTTTTTATTCAGCGACATAGCGCCCGGCGTCTCCACTACGACTTGAGGTTGGAATGGGACGGAGTGCTGAAGTCGTGGGCGCTACCGCATGGGCCCACGCTCGATCCGGCGATCAAACGCCTGGCGGTCCATGTGGAGGACCATCCGCTGGACTATGGCAATTTCGAAGGCACGATTCCGAGCGGCAATTACGGCGCCGGCAGCGTGGTCCTGTGGGACCGGGGGACGTATGAGTGGCTTGGAGATAGGCCGCCGGAAGAGCAGTGGAAGAAGGGCGATCTCAAGTTTCAGCTGCATGGGCAGAAGCTGGCGGGGGAGTTTGCTCTCGTTCGCACCAACCGCAACAAAGGCAAGGACTGGCTGCTGATCAAAAAGAAAGACTTCGCCGTGCGCGAGGGCTGGGACCCGGAAGCGGACACGCGCAGCGTGCTCGGGCCGGCGGAGCTGGGATCGATTGAGGGCGCGGTGAAAGCAGAAATGCCTGCAAGCCTGACGCCGATGCTGGCGGTACTCGGCACTGGGATTCCGTCGGGCACTGACTGGCTTTACGAGGTCAAGTGGGATGGCTACCGCGCGCTGTGCTTCATCGCCGATGGCAAGGTGCGGATGGTCTCGCGCCGGGGGAACAATCTGAACAAGCAGTTTGCGCCGATCGCGGAGGCGCTGTTGCCCGCGGTGAAGGCAGAGACAGCGATCATCGATGGCGAGGTCGTTGCCCTCGATGAACAGGGCAAGCCGAGCTTCCAGCATTTGCAGAACCTGACGGGGTTCGGCACCAAGCCGGCGCTGAAGGGCGCAGCCCCTCCTCCCTTGAACTTCTTTGCGTTTGATCTGCTCTATCTCAACGGCTATGACCTGCGGAAGGCGGCGCTGATCGACCGGCGGCAACTTTTGAGTTCGATCCTGCTGCCCAGCGAAAGCATTCGATATTCCGATCACTTTGCCGGAAAGGGTGAGGAATTACTTGAAGCGGTGCGGGCGCAGGGGCTGGAAGGAGTCATCGCCAAGCAGGCGCAGAGCCGCTACGAGCAAAAGCGCAGCAACTGCTGGATCAAGATCAAGGTGACGATGCAGCAGGACTTCGTCATCTGCGGGTTCATTGAGGGCGAGCGCGACTATTTTGGCGCGCTGGTGCTGGGCTATTACAAAGACGGAAAGCTCGTGTACGCGGGCAACGTGGGCTCGGGATTTACGCAGCAGTCGTTGAAGTCAGTATTCGAGCAGATCAAACGGCTAATCACGAAAAAAGCCGTGCTGAGCGACGTGCCGCGCGAGATCGGCGAGGTGACATGGTGCAAGCCCGAACTGGTGTGCATGGTGAAGTTCAACTCATGGACGGGCGACGGGCGGCTGCGCGCGCCGGTGTTCATGGGCATGCGCAATGAAGTTGAGCCGCAGGAAGTAGTGCGCGAGACAGGGTTGGTCGAGCATGCGCCTGCTGCGCGAAAAGAACTGCTGCCCCCGGACAAAGCCGAAGTCGCGCTGACGATCGATGGGCGGCAGCTGAAGTTCACCAATCTGAAGAAGGTTTTCTATCCGGCTGACGGTTACACCAAGCGCGACCTTATCAATTTTTATGACGGGGTTGCGGATCTACTGGTTCCGCATTTGCAGGGAAGGCCGCTCTCGCTCAAGCGATATCCCAATGGGATTGATCAGGATTATTTCTTCCAGAAAGACGCCTCGGGATTTCCGGAATGGCTGCATCGGGAAGAGTTGAAGGACGAGGAAGATGCGGAATCGAAAATACGGGTGATCTGCGACGACCGGGCGTCGCTGCTGTACCTGGCGAACCTGGGCTGCATCGACCAGAACCCGTATATGAGCCGCTTAGGGAGCCTGGAGCACCCGGACTTTATTTTGATTGACCTTGACCCGTATCACTGCGGCTATGACCGGATTGTGGAGGCGGCGCGGCTGGTGCATGAGAAGCTGCGGGGGATCGGGCTGGAGGGATATCCCAAGACCACGGGCGGGAACGGCATGCATATATATGTCCCGGTAGAACCGATTTACCAGTTCAGCCAGACGCGCGCTTTTGCTGAGGTCCTGTGCCGTTGGGTGGCAGGGGAGCGGCCTGACCTGTTCACCATGCCGCGGACGGTTTCGGCGCGGGAAAAGGGCAAGGTCTACTTCGACTACCTGCAAAACGCCAGCGGCAAGACCATTTCCGCGCCCTATGTTTTGCGCGCCCATCCCGGCGCGCCCGTGGCTACGCCGCTCAAGTGGGAAGAGGTTGTGCCCGGGCTGAAGCCGGCGCAATTTCATATTGCCAACGTGCTGCGGCGGTTCGAGCGCGCAGGCGATCTGTTTGCAGGCGTGCTCAAAAAGCCGCAGGAGTTGGGGCCGGCGCTGGAGAAGATGGGCAAGGCGATGGGTTGAGCCATTGCCAGAATACCCGAAATTCTGCCCCAGCCCGCGCAAAGGCGGCGCGGTCCAGGGGCCCCGGTTGCAAAATCGCCAAAATCTTCGTGACAGAACCTACAACCGGTTGGGATGAAAGCTCCGCAGCCTACTACAATTCGCTATTGTTTTGCTGGGCGAAGATAAGGTAAATTCAGCAGAGGCGCTAAATGTGCTCCAGGAAGGCGTGAAGCATGGAAATCAAGTTTTCAATGAAGCTTAAGGAAGACGGCAAGACGGTGCGGATGGAGATGCTGTGTGTGGAGTGCGGCGGCGAGTTGGAGATGGCTGCGGCAGGGAAGACGGTCCGGTTCAGGTGCCGCAAGCATGGTGAACTGGGGACGTTGACGGCCGAGCAGTTCGCGGATGGGGTTCGGCAGGCGCAGGAAAAGGCTTCCCAGCAATATGGCCTGGGGAAGCCGGTGGCGATGAGGGTGATGCCGGCTGAACCGACGGTCCAGTAAGAGATGTTGGAGCGCGATTTGAGGCCGATTAGGGCTGGATTCGACGCAATTTGAGCGCTGTTTCAGCGAGGATTCGTTGGGATGATTTGGGGTAAGTGGTTTGAAATCATAGTTGAGGCCCAGGGGGGAGGGGAGGGCATCGGGTGATCGGGAGATCTGGTGATCGGAAGAAAATGATAAGTGAGTCTCAGATGGTCGAGAACCGAGGCAGCAGGGTCCCGGAGGCGCGGTATGCGTATTACCGGCGATGCCAGGTGTTCAACAAGAATGGCAAGCAGTGCAAGGCGCCGGCGGAGAATGGATCGCACATCTGCTATGCGCATGCGGGGCAGCAGGCGATGGCTTTGCGCCGGAAGATCGAGTTGGCGGTGTTGCTGGCGCAGGTTGTGAGGCGCGTGCGTACGAAAGGAAAGCCGCAGTTCGAAGTGGCGGACATCTTTATGGATTTCAATGCGATCCAGATCACGCTGAGCGTGATGGCGCAGGCGCTGATCGACGGCCGGATCGATTTGAAGACGGCAGGAAGGCTGGCGATCGGGTTGCAAACGGCGGCGAAGCTTCTGCGGCTGGTACAAAAAGCTCAAACCACAAAAGCTCGAACCACAAAGGACACGAAGGAACACGAAGAAATAAGGACCCGAGGCGCGAGGAAGGTTCCTGAGAGGCCCAAAGTGGAGGCCTCTGAAGGCTGCAGGCAGACCGGGATCCATTTGATTGCAGCGCGTGTGTTCAGACCGGAGGCGTCGCCTTATTGGGCGAGAGCTGCCTAGGAAATCAGTTGGGGATGTTTCTGGCTGTCAGCAGCGCAGAATGATGCTCTTTGACAATTTGAAAATGGTTGAAGCATGGGACGGCGGGTTCGCTAGTAGTTCATGCTGAAGTTCAGCAGGTTCCAGTGCAGGGCGAACCAGACGAATCCGACGCACGCGGCCAGGAGCAGCAGATTCCACAGCTTGGTCCAGAACCAGACGTGGCGGTCGCGCCACGAGCGGTAGCATGCCAGCAGGACGACGGCGGTGCCGAGCGCGCCCAGGAGGCCAATGGTCTGGATGATGTGGAACTTCAGATCACTGCGCGCGCTGAGCGCGCCGGGCGACTCGTTGCTCAAGGCAATGTAAAACCAGATGACGAAAGCGACGATCGCGGCGCAGACGGCGCGCACCCAGGGGCGCAGGTGCATATAGCCTGCATCCAGATCGAGCCGGATGTGGTAATGCGAGCGAATGACGGCGGCCAGCGGCCAGCAGGCAAGGGTGAGTCCCAGCACCAGAAGAATGCAGACGATCAGCAGTTGATTGAAGTCGCTGCTGGCAATGAGGCCGAGGCGCTGCAAGACGACCGCGGGAAAGTTGGGGACCAGTTGCATGCGGCCCTGGTCATCGCGGCGGAAGGCCAACAGGTCCTGGCCGTTCACTGATCGATAAACGAGGGGAGCGATCTCCTGCCATTTCCTGGTCTGACCGTTGAAGTCCTTGAAGGCATCGATTTTGATGGTCCCGTTCTCGTCGGGAGTGACCTGCACATTGTCGGACACGGCGGCGATCTTGAAAAACGTGCTCTCGGAGCGCCGGCTGCTCAGGTATTTTCCGGCGACCAGGCGGGCGTCGGCGTCTGCGGTGGAGAGTTTTGCAACTTCCGGCGGCGTGTAAGGCAAGTAGCGATCGAGAAAGTGCTCCCACAGCGCGGTGCGCTCGCTGATCTGGCCTTTGCCGGCGCTGTTATAGGAGACAAAGAAGCCGAGGCCATCGTCGAGCATGAGATGGAGATCGCTGTGGAAATAGATTGTGTCGCCGCCGTGCCCGATGATGCGGTGCCCGTTGCGCGACTCTTCGTAAAAGCCCAGGCACATGCCGTTCAGGGCCGGGCTGAGACCGAACTGTCGCGAGTGCATCTGCTGCGTGGTTTCAGGCCGGAGGATTTGTGCGTTGTCGAGCTTGCCATTTTGCAGATGGGCGATCATGAAGCGCGCAATGTCAGCGGCAGTTGTGGAGAGGGCGCCGGCAGGCGCTTCTTCAACGATCTCGAAGGACTTGGCTTTGTCGGAGCCGAGATTGTAGCCGCCGGACATCAGCGGCTTAAGGTCTCCCGGCAGCGGTTGCGCGAAGGTGGAACGCGCCATGCCAAGAGGCTTAAAGATGTTTTCGGCTATGTAGTCATTGAAGGGACGGCCGGAGACGCGCTCCACGATGTAGCCGGCCAGCGCGGCGCCGTAATTGGAGTACGCCGGCGTGGTCCCCGGCGAAAAAATGCGCTCAGGAATATGTTCAGAGAGGTGCTGTTTCAGCGAGGCAATCGGCGCACCTTCTTCGTTGATCAAGTCCTTGATCTGCTCTTCGAAGCCGGGCGTATGCGTCATGATATTGCGCAGCGTGATCGGCTTGCCAAATTTTGCCGGGATTTTGAAATCGAGATATTCGTTGACGTCGCGATCCAAGTCGAGCTTGCCCTGCTCGACCAGCTGCATCACGGCGGTCCAGGTAAAGAGCTTCGAAATCGATCCCGGACGAAAGAGCGTGGCGTCAACGGTCACGGGCGTTCGCTTCTGTGCGTCGCTGAATCCGTAACCTCTGGCAAACAATACGGAGCCATTTCTTACGATGAGCACCACCGCGCCGGCAATGTTTTCGCGCTCGAGTTGCATGGGCATGAAGCCATCGAGGAAGGCGTTCACGTCGGCAGCGGTCATCTCGTGCGGCGGCTCGGGGACCTTGGTTTCGCTGGCAGCGGGCTGCTGCGGAGCCGGAGGGGCAGGCGTGGGCGTGGTGGCCTGTGGAATTGCCAGTGCTGCTGCCAGTACGAAAAACAAAAAGAAGGACAGAGGTCTGCGTAAGTTCATGGAGATTGACGGCTCCGCTTCCAATGTTGCCAATGGCTTAGTGGAACGGGGAAGGATAACACGCCCGAACAGCCCGGTTCATGCGCACATGTGGCCGGGCCATCGAGGTGTAGGCGGCAGACAGGGGCAGATTGGATGCGAGACGAACCCTCTGCGGCAACTAGTACCGGCGCCGGTGACGCCGGATTTGGCGGTCGCGCTTGATGTCTGCGCGGAGAGCGCGAATACGGGAGCGGTCCTGGCGGAT
The DNA here is from genome assembly GCA_035717005.1 of Candidatus Angelobacter sp. Classification (GTDB taxonomy): domain Bacteria; phylum Acidobacteriota; class Terriglobia; order Terriglobales; family Acidobacteriaceae; genus Angelobacter. The sequence goes on along the minus strand of DASTJB010000107.1, from coordinate 2,094 downwards.
TTGCGCTTCGTCGCCCCGGATCACATAGCGCGGCGCATGGTTGCGGCGATCCAGGTAGAGGCGGTCGCGGTCGCGATGCAGGCGAAATTCTTCCTGGCGAAGACGTTCTTCATCGGCCCGCAGATCTGCTCTGGATCCTTCCTGAGCAAATGAAAATATGCTGAAGAACACAAGCGGTACAGCCAGAATCAGGTGAAGGCTTTTGCGCAGCATTAGCTAGACTCCGAGCAGTGTCTGGTCTTTCTGCGGATTGTAAACCCGGGGAAACAAGGAAAGTAGCAGGAATTTCCAGCTTTCCGCACCGGTCAACCATTGATCAGCCGCGAACGGCGGACTCGTTCTTGAGCAATCCGCTCATCGCCCAAATTCCCAGCAGCGGCCCTAACGCCATGCTGGCCAGGGCCCAGTTCCAGTTGCCGGAAAGATCATGAATATAGGCCATCAACCGAATAACCGCCGCTGTAAGCAGGAAGCCGAGAGCCACCTGGCAGGTGAGCGCGGTGCCGACGTAGTTTTTGTCGGAGACCTCGCTGATGATGGTGGAAAACTGCGCCGAGTCGGCGATGACGGCGATGCCCCATATCAACGAAAGCGGAACCAACAGCCACGGCCGGTGCAGCACCAGCGCGGCCAGCACGCAACACGCGGCGCTCACTGCCATGGCGATCATGGTCACGCGCGCCCGCTGCGCCACGCGCATGGATGCTGCCTGGTCCTGCAGCCGGTCACTGGCCGCACCGGCCCAGATGCAACCGACTGCGCCGATAGCGATGGCCAGCGCGGCCACCGCCTCATATTGCGTTTTCTGCCAGCCTGCGGAGGCAGCCATGATCATCGGAATCCATGCCCACATGCTGTAGAGCTCCCACATATGGCCGAGATATCCCAGGTTCGCCAGGCGCAACGGGCGGTTGCGCACGATCTCGAGTATCTGCGCGGGATCAAAGCGCGATTGCGGCATCGCGTATGGTCCCTGGCGCACGCCGAAGGCGACGATCAACGCTCCGATCACGGCCTGCGCACTGCCCAGCAACACGACGCCACGCCAGGGAATTCCGCCGATTGCGTTGGCCGCATGCGGCACGGCCGAGCCGACCGTCAGCGCGCCGATCATGACGCCCAGGGCCAGTCCGCGGCCTCGCTGAAACCATCCCGCAATGATTTTCATTCCGACCGGATACACACCGGCCAGGAAGAATCCAGTTGCGCCGCGCAGCAAAATTGCCGTGAGCGGCTGCGCGGCAAACATCGCGAACGCCGCGTTGGCGCCGGCCGCGAGCAGAGCAGAGAGTACAAAGACTTTGATTGGACTGAAAACGTCAGGAATATTGAAGAGAGCGAACGCGATTGCGCCGATGGAAAAGCCAATCTGCACGGCGATGGTAAGCCATGCGCCCAGGGCCAGATCGGCACGCCAGAGCTTCGTGATATCGGGAATCACCGCCGTGCCGGTAAACCACAATGACATGCCCAGCAGTTCGGCAATCGAAAGCCAAAAAAGTGCCCGCCGGGAAGAGGTTCCGCGGCGGGCCGCAGTTTCGGTTGCAACCGCCATTAGCTCTTGAGCTTCCTGCGTTCGCAGGAGGCCACAACGGCGGTAGGATCCACGGCTTCGCGGTCCTTCTGCATTTCCACTACTTTGCCTTCTTTATCGATCAGGAAGGTCACGCGGCGGGCCGCATGGTACTGGGTGTTGAAGATGCCGATCTGTTTGGTCAGATCACCGCCCCAATCGCTGAGGATGGGGAATTTGAATCCTTCTTTTTCCGCCCACGCGGCGTTGCTGAACGGGCTGTCCATGCTAACACCCAGGACCTGGGTGTCTGCGGCTTCCAGTTTTTGCAGGTTCTGCTGGAAAGCCTTGAATTCCGTGGTTCAACCGCCGGTAAAGGCGAATACCACGAAGGCAAGGGCGACGTTCTTTTTGCCCTTGAAATCATGCAGAGAGACCTTGTTGCGGTTCTGGTCAATCAAGGTGAAATCAGGGAAGGTGTCTCCCACCTTTATATTGGGTTCAGGAGGCGCCGGTGGAGCTTCTTTTTTCTCGTTTTGTGCCTGCATAGTGCCTATCCGCAGCAGAGCCAGGAACATGAT
>DASTJB010000106.1:0-15202 GCA_035717005.1 Candidatus Angelobacter sp. | reverse complement strand
TTCCTGGGCGTGGAGCTGGGCCATGCGCCAGTTGTTCATCAGCTTGCCGCCGCGCATGGTGTCACGGAAGTGCGTGCGCCAGCTGTCGGCCTTGTCAACGTTGGCCATGGCCGCGGCAATGCCGCCTTCAGCCATGACGGTGTGCGCCTTGCCCAGCAGAGACTTTGATACAACTGCAACGCGCGCGCCCGCGGCCAGCGCCTCAATGGCGGCGCGCAGTCCAGCGCCGCCCGCGCCGATGATCAGGACGTCATGCTCATGGGTTTCGTACTTCGTCGGGTTCGTCACAGGATTCTCAGGTCCTTGATCAGGCCGCTCGATACCATGCGGACGTAGAAGTCGGCGAAGCCCACCGAAATGAGGCTGCACCAGGCAAACAGCATGTGATGTTCATTGAGGAAGCTGCTCTTCTTCCACATTCCATGGCGGGCCCGGTTGAAGGCGGAACAGGAGAAGCAGTCGAGCTTGCCGCCGATCAGGTGCCGCCAGGAGTGGCAGGAAAGAGCGTACAGGGTAAGCAGGACCACGTTGATCGACAAAACCAGTGAGCCTACGCCGAGATAGAAGTGTCCCTGGAACCAGAAGGAGCGGACAGCGTCATACAACAAAAAGATCAGAAAGATCAGCGAAGTCAAAAGCCCGTAACGATGGATGTTCTGCAGCACCAGTGGAAACCTTGTTTCCCCGCTGTAATTGCGGCGGCGCTCGCCCACCGCGCAGGCCGGCGGATCAAAAAAGAAGGCACGATAGTACGCCTTGCGGTAGTAATAGCAGGTCACGCGAAAGGCCAGCGGGACCCCTAAAATCACCATCGCCGGCGAGATCCAGACTGGCAGCCAGTGATGATGCGGATCGATGAGCGGAGAGTAAAAGGGCGAAAGGTACGGCCCCCACTCGTAAAACCTGGCTTCGAAGGCGCGGTACGTGGCGTAAACGCCAAACCCACCGAGCAGGATGATGACGGGAATCCCCTCAATCCACCAGGCGTCACGCCGGAGCGTGCGTCGCGAGGACTGCACCGGAGTTCCCGGCAGCACAGGAGTCGTTCTCTCAGCCAATAGCCACCCCCAAAAGCTGAAAAAGGTCGTGGAGATCAATACTCACAAAGACCGACTAGTGTAGCAAAGCCCTGCAACTCCGGAGCGCGCTGAGGGAATAGCTCTCTCGAGTATCGGGATTTCAGCTGCCTGGGCCAGCTGCAGGCACCTCATAATCGAAGGTTGCTGCTGGTCTCGCAAGATCGCTCCTGATGTCTGAAAAGATTGTGAGGGCCGCTCTCAAAAAAATTCCCGGCGCAGCTCTCGACTGTCAAACCTTTGTCCTCCGCCGCCACTTCTAACTCTTGATAAGGCACGCAAAATCGAAAGAACCCCAGTCGTCCTGCACAGACGTGCGCAGTGTTGCACGCGCCTGCGAGCAGCGAGGGAATCTCACAGGAGGACGGAATCGTGAAGAGATATTTCATCATCAGCTCAGTTCTTGCGCTGGGAATGGGCATTGCCCAGGCGCAAACACAACCAACACAGCCGGCGCCAATGCAAAGCGGAACCGGCGACCAGAGACAGGGAATGCAGCAGCAAACAACTTCTCCCGCCGCGGCCCAGGGCATGGGAACCGGAACTGAGACGCAGGCAGCAGCCCAGTCATTCAAAGGCTGCCTGAACGGCTCGTCAGGAAGCTGGAGCTTGACCTCCGATCAGGGCAAGAGCATAAACCTGAGCGGCACTGACGATCAGCTCTCGCAGTACAAGGGCCAGGAAGTGCGGATTCAGGGCGTCCAGTCCAATGACGGCAACATCACCGTGGCATCCGTCGACAAAGTTTCCGACACCTGCGCCAACCAGTCAGCCGGCAGCGCAGGCAACCAGAGCGACATAAATAATCAGTCTTCGACCTCTACCACAACCAGCACCACGCAGAGCGCGACCAGCACTCAACCGTCGAGCTCTGACAACATGAGCCAGAGCAGCACGCAGCCTCCGGCCACATCGACGGCTCCCGATAACAGCAGCGCGATGAATAATCAGAGTTCAAGCACTGCTGCTAATTCCACAAGCGCAACCACTCCGCCGGCGAGCAATGAAACTCCGTCGAACACCGTGGGCAGCGGACAGGCGGGCCAGTCGGCTGCTCAGAGCGCGACCAGCACGACCGACCAGAACGCTGCTTCGAGCTCGACTTCCAGCGATCAGAACAACGCTGCAACCCAGAACAGCAACAATCCGAACGCAAAGCAGAGCATCCATCAGTACAGTGATATGGACCAGAACGCGGCCAGCAATTCCGGCCAGCGCCTGCCGCAGACGGCTTCTCCACTGCCTCTGCTGGGCCTTCTGGGATTGGGCTCGCTCGTGACCGGCTTCCTTAGCCGCCGCAAGAAGTAAGTCCAGTTACTTTGGCAAACACCGCCCGGGGCGAAGAGCCCCGGGTTTTTTATGACGCCGGCTTGCGTGCTGCGATCACCCGGGGAATACTCTGCAAGTCGGCTGTCACCTGCACATCACTCCAGTCTCGAAGCAGCTCGCGCACCCGGGCTTCCTCTGAAAAGCCTATTTCAGCCACGAACCAGCCGCGGTCGCGCAAATGTTCACGCGCCTGCGGCACCAGCTTGCGGTAAATGTCCATGCCTTCATGGCCGGAGAAGACGGCGATCCTCGGCTCGAACTCGCGGACCTGTTTTTGCACTTTGTCCAGGTCCGCTTCGCCCACGTATGGCGGGTTGGAAATCACGAAGTCGAATTTTTCTCCGGCATAGACGGAAAGCAGGTCTGATTTGCGGAAGAGCACCTTTCCGCCGATCCCCAGGCGCGCTGCGTTGATGCGGGCAATCTCCAGCGCTTCATCGGAGATGTCGCAAGCATGGATCTCCGCATGCGGCAGCTCGCTGGCCAGCGCCAGGGCAATGCAGCCGGAGCCGGTGCCAACGTCCAGCAGCCGCAGCCGCGCCGGGCCGTCGTGATGGTATTCGTTCACCAGTTCAAGCACGGTTTCCACCACGTGCTCGGTCTCCGGACGCGGAATCAGCACTGCGGGAGAGACCAGTAGATCAAGCCCCCAGAACTCCTGGTGTCCGGTGATGTACTGCGTGGGGCAACCGCGTGCGCGCTCGCGGATCACCTCGTCATAATGCGCGCGCTCTTCCAGGCTCAGCGGACGTTCAGGATGAGCAAAGAGATATGCTCGTTCGCGGCCCAGAACAAACATCATCAGCAGCTCAGCGTTCAAACGCGGCGACGGGACATCTTTTTCGACGAACAGTTGATACGCGGCGTCAATGGCCTGCCTGAGCTGCATGGCGGGTGACTTTACCGCAAAGGGCATGAAGGACGCAAAAGGCTGTTTTTGTAATCCCGACCCTGAGCTTGTCGAAGGGGAGGGATTCCTAAGAGCTTGGCGATGGTTGAAGTCGGACATTGGCGAACCCTGCGATTACTAAAGATGATAGGGATCCCTCACTACGTTCGGGATTGCAGAAAAACTCAAGCCACCACTTCCGCCTGCTGCTTCAGCTTCTCCGCCTGAAAGTGCGTGCCCAGCGCGTCCAGGATCGGCTGCAGCTTGCCGTCCATCACGTCGGCGAGCTGGTGCAGCGTCAGCCCGATGCGATGATCGGTGACGCGGTTCTGCGGGAAATTGTAGGTGCGGATCTTCTCGCTGCGGTCGCCCGAGCCCACCTGCGCTTTGCGTTCCTTGGCCAGCGCCTGCTGCTGTTTTTCCATCTCCATCTCATAGAGACGGGCGCGCAGCACGCGCATGCCTTTTTCGCGGTTCTTGATCTGCGACTTCTCGTCCTGGCAGCTCACCACCGTGTTGGTCGGCAGGTGCGTGATGCGGACGGCCGAATACGTAGTGTTCACCGACTGCCCGCCGGGCCCCGACGAGCAGAAAGTGTCGATGCGCAGGTCTTTGGCTTCGATCTTGATGTCGACGTCTTCGGCTTCCGGCAGCACGGCCACCGTGACCGCCGAAGTATGAACGCGGCCCTGCTGCTCCGTCGCCGGAACGCGCTGCACGCGATGCACCCCGCTCTCATACTTCAGCCGTGAATACACGCCTTTGCCTTCGATAATGGCAATCACTTCCTTAAGCCCACCCACGCCGGACTCCGAAGTTGACAGTACTTCCACCTTCCAGCGCTGCGCCTCGGCATAGCGCGAGTACATGCGAAAAATTTCTGCCGCAAAAAGCGTGGCTTCGTCGCCGCCCGTGCCGGCACGGATCTCCAGCACCACGTTCTTCTCGTCGTTGGGATCTTTAGGCACCAGCAGGACCTTCAGGTCGTTTTCCACCTGTGCCATGCGTTCGCTCAGACGCGCCAGCTCCTCCTGCGCGTAGGCGCGCAGCTCGGCGTCCGGCTCGTCGGCCACCATGGCCTTGCTCTCCTCGATCCCGCGATGCAGATCTTTGTACTCGCGGTATTTCTCCACGATCTCAGAGAGGTCGCTGTGCGCCTTGGCGGTCTTCTGGTATTTCTGCGAGTCGCCGATCACCTCGGGCGATGAGAGCGCCTGGGTTAGCTCCTCGTATTTGGCTTCGATTTGGTTCAGTCTCTCAAACATTGTGTTACCTGCATTTTCTGTTTCGGCCGAGCAGTCTCTAAGAATTTCTTACCAGACACGACACCTGTCAGGACACGTCTTTAGTCGTGCCGTCCGGTACAAAAAATCGAGGGCTTTAGCGCCTGCAAATTTTAAGCCGCCGCGCTCTTCGATCCTCGCGCCTTCTCCACAAACTCCATCCACGCCGCCGCGCATTCTTTTGCGCTTTCGATCAGCGGCATGTGCCCGATCCCCGGCAGCACCAGCAGCTCTGACCCTTTGATGCCCTGGCGGAACACCTCGGCTCCGGAAACGTTCAGCACCCGGTCCTGGTCGCCCCAGATGATCAGCGTAGGCGCTTTCACCAGCGGGAGCCGTTCTTCCAGCGTCGGATCGTTCGTCTGCATCTCGGCAAAGATCCTGGCTGACTTGGCGCTGCCCCGGATGGCATAGGCGGCAAACAGCTTGAACACCGACTTCGGCAGATACGGCCGCCGGGCAAAAACCTTGTTCAGCAGCCGGTCAAATTCCGGAATGTTTCTTGCCACCAGCCAGTTGTCGCCCGCGGCCACAGAAAGGGCCAGCTCGCCCGGCTGCGGCTCAGCCACTCCGTGCGGCGCGATCAACGCCAGCGTGACTACCTCTTCCGGATAGCGCGCCGCATACGCTGACGAGATGAACCCGCCCATCGAATGTCCAACCAGATGCACTCGCCGCAACCCCAGCGCTGCCAAAAATTGGTGCAGCCGCTCCACCTGCTCGGGATACGCATACGAGGTCGAATCCATCCTGGTGCTTTGTCCCCAGCCCGGCATATCGGGCGCAATCACGCGAAATTTTTTCGTCAGCCGTCCCGCCATGCGGTTCCAGTTGTCTGACGATGCGCCAAAGCCGTGGACCATCACCACCGGTTCGCCCTTGCCGCCTTCAGAGTAGACAATGCGGTGGTCGCCCACCAGCACCGATTTGCGCTTGAACCCGGCGCTGAAGCGCTCCAAACCGATCAACATCATCGCTAGTTTCGACATGTTGTTCCTCCGCTGCGAAATCCAGGACCAGGAATTGGCTGCAGGCTAACGAGACCGCTTGCATCACCGCAGAAGAGGGCGGCGTTCAGCCGCCCGTTACAGCGCCCAACCACTACCGGGCTTTAGCCCCTGAAAACAGTTTAAGAAATGGCGAGAAGAAATTTTGCGGCGGGCGCCGCTAGAGCTTCGTCGAAATGTAGTTCTGGTGGGACATAAGGAAGTTATGCGATGACTAACTCGCCTCCATTTTTCTTTTCCAGCTCCATGGCCAGATCCAGCGCCTTGATCGCGCATTCCACCTGCCCGTCCGTTGGAGGCTGCGTAGTGATCCTCTGCAGCCACAGCCCGGGCTTGGTCAGCAGCGCAAAGAATGACTTCCCGTGCTTGGCCGAAAAGCGAATCATCTCATACGAAACCGACGCGATCACCGGCAGGAACGCCACGCGCAACGCAAACTTCGCCCAGAATCCCTGCACCGGGAACGCCGCATAGACAAAGATCGAAAGCAGCATGATCGTCATCAGGAAGCTGGTGCCGCAGCGCGGATGATACGTCGAATAGGTCTGCGCTTCGGGGATCGTAGGCATGCCGTGGTCCTCAAAGGCAAACACCGTCTTGTGCTCGGCTCCGTGGTAGCGATAAACGCGCTTGATGTCCGCCCACAGCGAAATTCCCCAGATGAACAGCAGGAAAATAGCGATGCGGATAAATCCTTCCACCAGGCTGAAAATGATGTTGTTTCCCAAGGCGATCCAATGAGGCTTGAAGAGATCAGTGGCCTTCAGGGGCACGTATTTGTACATGAGGATGAAGAAACCGATTGAAACCACCATGCTTCCCAGCATGGCCCAGCCGCCGATCTCCGGCTTCTTCTCGCCTTCCTCCTTGGCCACTTCTTCCAGCCCCACGTTCAGCGAAAACTTTGAAGCCACAAAGCCCAGGCGCATCGCCTGCCCCAGCGTGGCCAGCCCGCGGACAAACGGCCAGCCCAGCCACTTGTGCTTCTCTGAGGGCCGCTGCAGAGTCTCTGAGTGCGTCGTGATCTCGCCGCTCGGCTTGCGCACGGCGATCCCCCAGGCATGCGGCGAGCGCATCATCACGCCCTCCATCACCGCCTGGCCGCCGACCAGGGTCTCCTCCCCGCTCTCCAGAGCCGGCAGCAGTTGCAGAGCAGCAAGAAAACGCAGAAATGGACGCCAATATCTCATTCGAATAATAACCAGACTCTCTATTAGATGATCGCGCGCCGAACAAAGCTTTAGCCGGGTTGGCTATGGCTGCAAGCGGCTGTAACTCAGTATTTTACGCGATCATGAACCTTTCCGCCATGCTGTTTTCCGCTCCAGGCTATTGCCCTTCCGATTGCGCCGATTTCAGCGGTGCCTACCCCCTCCCGGTTGATCCCAATCCATCCCATATCATCCCAGTTCGGCGTGCACTTCCGACATTCATCCCTCGATTGGCGCCGGGTTTGCCCTGTTTTACATACCCCCTCCCCTACCCCCCTATTTTGACCCAATTCGACCCAATCCGACCCAATTCGACCCAAGGCTGAAAGCATCGGCTGAGGGTCGCAAAACCATCAGAAAGCACGAAACGCAACGGTCTCCCGTTGCGTATTTTGGCCAGCAGCTAGCTGCCAGTTGCTAGGAGCTTGCCTGCAGCAACTATACTGCGCCCCTCTCGCTTCGTCACGCGCGAACTAGTTCATCTGCCGAGTACATGTCTTTTGCGACCCTCTGCTGCAACCATGGACATGTCCGATTTCACGAACGCGCAAGACTCGGAGATCTGGCTGCCCAAGCCTTTGCCGGCCTGAATCTTGTCGGAATGGAAATAGCGCCCCTTCCACCCCGGCAGGCGCTCCACAACGTTCAGGCTGCTGGTGTCGATCAATGGCATGGAGTACTCCCCGTGGGCCGCGCTTGATGAAGCGGCAGAACCGGGAAGGTCCCGGCTCCGCCGCAACAGGCGTTAGAAGGCGAACTTCACTGAGAGTTGGGCCTGCAGAGGATCACCTACGCCCTGGCGCAGGAAGCCGTCAAAGTTGAACAGGCCCGGCGTCACCAGGGGATTGATGTTGTTCTTGTTGTTGAAGCTGTTGAACATTTCAACCATCGGGGTGAGGACGTAGCGGTCACCGAATTTGAATGGCCGCGAGCCGCGCCAGTCAAAGGTGAAGAAGCCGTTGTCCTTGCGCAGATGGTTGCGCCCGCAATCAATGCCGTTCACCACGCGGGTAAGAGAGTTGGATGGGCTGCACGGCGCTCCAGTGCCGTCTCCCAGAGGATTATCCGTGATCGGCTGGGCGGTATGCGCCTGTATGCGCGCGCTGAACTGCACGCCGGCAGGCAGCTGGGTAATGGCGTAGAAGTTGAACTTATGGCGGCTGTCGCGGTCAGAGAATGTGTAGTCCTTGCGGAAATTGAACTTGTTGAAGTAGCGGAAGGTGAATGGGTCGCGCTCGTTGGAATCGTCGTCAAGGTCTTCCGAAAGAACGTAATTGGCCTCCATCTGGAAGCGGTGGCTGAAGCGTTTCTTCGCGCCCACGGTCACGCCGCGATAGAGAGAGTGCGCCGAGCTCTGCGTGTCGGTGACCGACCCGAGATTGGCAAACGGCGCCGGCCCGGTGTAGCTCACGGTATCGCCATTGGTTGGCACCACCACGGTTGAGCCGGTGTTGGGATCGACGAAGCGCGTCAAATACACGCCCTTGGCCCACTGCACATCAATATATCCCGCCCAATCAGCGGCGAACTGCTGGTTGTAGGCAAAGTCAGCCATGTAGGTGCGTGGGTTGTTGTAGTTCCGGTCAAAGACCGTGACGCCCGGCTGGAACGGGAACGTTCCCGGAGGCAACGCCGCAGGAGTGATCGGTTTTGGCCAGGTTGGGCCGGCGGTATCAAAGCCGGTGGCGCCGACAAATCCTCCCGGAACATCGCCGGAGAAAATGGTTTGCTGCTGGACGCCATTGGTGGTAATCGCGCCCACCTGCGTCAGCATGTTCTGCTGCGCGTTATAGATTCCCCAGCTCGCCCGGACCGCGGACTTGCCGTCGCCGCGGACGTCCCACGCCAGGCCCAGGCGGGGCTGGAACATTTTGAGCGCGTTGGGGATTTTTCCGTTCGATGGGAACCTGGGATCGCTCAGGTTGACGCCATAAGCGGTTTGCGCCGGCGGAATCACCGGGTCAGGAAAGATCTGGGCTTCCCAGCGCAGGCCGTAGTTCAGCGTCAGGTTGTTCCGGATCTGCCATTTGTCCTGCAGGAAGAGCGCATAGTTTTCATTGCTGATGTCGGAGGCGCCGGCTGCGTCCGTGGTGGCTCCGTTGGTGCCGGCGTGCTGCAGGTAAAGAAGAAGTGGGCTGGCATTGCAGGTGGCGGTAAACCCGGTTACGAACGTCCCTCCCGGGCACTCAGCCGCTGCCGGCCCAAAGCCCGGCCCCAGGCTCGCCGGGGAAGCGTAGTGCAGGAATCCCACCACCGAGTCAAAGATATAGCGGCCAGTGAAAAACCCGCGGAATACCTGGGTATTGTTGCTGTGCAGCCATTCGCCGCCCAGCTTGATCGTGTGTCTTCCCGCAAGGATCGAGAACGCATCGCGGAGCTGGGTGCGCTTGAAGGTCTCGTCAATGCCGGGCTCCAGGAAAAATGGAGAGCCAAAGCGGAAGGTCGTCGCGAACCCCATGGCCGTGTCGGCCGGCATGTTGGACTTGGTTTCAGTACGCGGACGGTCTTCGCGGGAAAAGCCCACGTGGCCTTCGTTCACCTTCCGCGCGGAAAACGTGCTGAACACGTTGACGTTTACGGAGTTGATCTTGGAGGGTCCCTCGGTGCCGTTGGCGGAATTGCCGTAAGTGGGCACGTCGAAGGTCTGGTTCTCATTATTCGAGCGGTCGAAATTGTAAGAAGCGCTGAGGCTGTGTGAGGGGTTCAGATTCCAGTCATACTTGCCCAGAATAGCGGTATTGCGAATGGAATGCGTGATCGGCAATCCCTCGTTCTGGTTGCGCGAAGTCTGGAAGAAGTTGAGCAGGGCCCGCCGCTGGCAATCCACGTTGCTTCCGATCAAGCTCTCGTTCGCCGTGATGGTGGGAGTCGGCACCGGGCAGGGAGTGCTTCCCTGCTGTACGCTCAGGTTGGGGCGCGTGAGGTGTTCCATGATCTGCTCCACGGCGCCGAAGAAGAACATCTTATGCTTCACGATAGGCCCGCCGATGGTTCCGCCGAACTGCTCGCGATGGAAGTCCTGCAGGGGCTTGCCGTCTGAGGTATTGGCGGTGAGGGCCTCCAGGCGCTGGAAATGAAACAGCGTGCCGTGCACTTCGTCGGTACCGGACTTGGTGACCACGTTCACCACTCCGCCGGCAGTGCGTCCGAATTCGGCACTGGCGCCGCCCGACACCACCTGGAATTCCTTGACCGCGTCCAGCGTAATATCAATGGCAGCGCGCTGGCCTCCCACCTGCTCGCCGAAAAAGCCGTTGTTGTAGTCGCCGCCATCCAGGCTGATGTTGTTGAAAATGCCGCGCTGGCCGGCAAAGCTGATCTCGTCGCCGTCCGGGCCCTGCACAATGCCTACGCCGGGCGTGAGCGTCAACAGGTCCTCAAATTTCCTTCCCAGAATGGGCGTGTCGCTGACGGCCCGTTCATCCAGCGTTGTGCTGGTTTCGCTCTGCGTTGGCTCGATCACGGGAGTGCCCGTTACCTCTACCGTCTCACTCGTTGCGGAGACTTTCAGCGTGAGCCTGAGCGAGATGGCCTGGCCCACTGTCAAATCAACGTCCTTCTGGATCAATTTGGTGAAACCGGTCTTGCTGGCCGTAACTGAGTACCGGCCCGGGGGCAAAGCAAGAAAGACAAACCTGCCATCAGCGTCGGTCTTCTGCGCGCTCGTGGCTTGTGTGGCCAGGTTGCTGGCCACCACGTCAGCGCCGGTGACCAGGGCGCCGGATTGGTCCGTGACCGTCCCCTGGATCGTGCCGGTTGTGATTTGAGTTTGTGAAGAGGCGAGGCCGGTAAAAACGAAAACGGCAAGGACAAATACGGTACAGCGCAGAAGTTTACTCATAACTGCTCCTTGGAAACCACGAAATGTTAAATCAGCAGGATGCCTTGGCAAGAACTTTTTTGCATCTCTTAAGCATTTCTTGACCGTTTCGCGCGAATCGATTGATGCGGTTGGGACAAAACACACGGTGGAAGCAAGTAGAATATCTGGCCATGGACTCTTCAAGCGGGCTGTTGAAGCATTTTCTTGCCGCCATTGCCTATCGTACGCAAAAAGCACTGCGTGGAGCTCCGGATTCATTTGCCCAATTCCACGCCGGAAACCATGCACGCACCCCGCATGAACTGCTGTGGCACATGACCGGGGTGCTGGGATATCTGCGAACCTACTTCCTTGGCGGGGCATGGCGGCCGGAAAAACTGCCGGCCTTCGGCGACGAGATTCGCCGGTTTCATGACGTGCTGGAAGACCTGGCGCGCCTGCTGGACAACCCAGCGCAGGCACGCGAAATTTCTGCCGAGCAGGTGCTGCAGGGACCTCTGGCAGATGTCATGACGCATGTGGGGCAGCTGGCATTGCTTCGCCGGCTCGCGGGCTCGCCGGTGGCGCCGGAGAACTTCATCCGCGCTGCCATTGATGCCGGCAACCTCGGTCCGGACCAACCACAACCGGTGGCGCCCGATCCCGGCTGGTCGCCCGATCTGCCGCCGCCTGCTCCGGGCAAGGGCCTGCCTGAGGACTGGTAGACGAAGAGCGGGATCTGACCAGCGCTTCTAACCGGGTTTTCTTGCCCTTTCACCTCACGCTATGGCACCCTTGGAGCCCCATGCGCCCAATCATCTTCGTGCTTGCATCCGCAATCGTCACCGCGGCACAAACTCCGGCTCCTACAGTTCACCACCTCCCCGCCACCCCCAAAACCGTGGCCTGGGGCTACTATGACGCCGCCGCTCCGCCCGTCCTCCGCATCCACTCCGGTGACACCGTCGTATTCGACACGCTGATCACCAACAGCCCCATCGGCCTCGAGCGCGCCGGCGTCGCGCCCGACCAGGTGCAGCAGAGCCTGCGCGACATCTACAAAGAAGTCACCAACAAAGGTCCCGGCGGCCACATCCTCAACGGGCCGGTCTTCATTGAAGAGGCCGAGCCCGGCGACACGCTCGAGGTACGTATCCAGAAAATCGAGCTCGCCGTTCCCTACGCCTACAACGCCTTCGGCCCCACGCGCGGCTTCCTGCCGGAAGATTTTCCCTATCGCAAGATGAAGATCATCCCGCTCGACAAGAAGCGCATGGTCGCCGAATTCGCTCCCGGCATCGAGATCCCGCTGCATCCCTTCTTCGGCAGCATGGGCGTTGCGCCGCCCGAAGCCTACGGCAAAATCGACAGCGCCCCACCCGGCAACCACGCCGGCAACATGGACAACAAGGAGCTGGTCGTCGGAACCACGCTCTATCTGCCGGTGCACGCCAAAGGCGCGCTCTTTGAGATCGGCGATGGCCACGCCGGCCAGGGCAATGGCGAGGTCGACATCACCGCGCTCGAAACTTCGCTCGTTGGCACCTTGCAGTTTGTCGTGCACAAAGGCACGGGCCAGAAATACCCGCGCGCCGAAACGCCCACCCACTACATCAGCATGGGCTTTCACCAGGAGCTGTACGAAGCAACGAAGATTGCCGTGCGCGAGATGATCGACTTTCTGGTCGCGGAAAAACATCTCAGCCGCGACGACGCCTACATGCTGACCAGCGTCGCCGGCGACGTGGACATCACCGAGCTGGTCGACGGCAACAAAGGCGTGCACGTCATGCTGCCCAAGTCGATCTTCGTGAAATGAAGAGAGTGCACAACTAAGGACGCTATTACCTAAGTAACTGGGTCGGCGAGCACATTTCGCGGCAAACTACCGGGAATGCAACCGTGATGGTTGCTCGCGGAGCCGTGTGCGGCTCCCAAGAGGCGCGAATGATCGTCATTCCCATCCGGCATGAAAGCATGCAGTCGCGGCGCTGGCCCATTGTCACGCTCGCGCTCATCGCCATCAACGTTCTGGTATTCGTTCTTACCATGCAATCCGTGGACGACTCGGCTGTCCAGGTCCCGCAGGCCACCGAAGTCAGGCTGCACATCCGGCTTCTGGCGGCCATGCATCCGGAGCTGAAGATGAGTCCGGAAGCCCAGGCCATGGTCGATAAGTTTCGCCAGGACGAACCCAAGGCGTGGCAGTATGCGCAGAGCGAAAACCGCGATATGCAGGATGCCTGGGACGCGAAGATCCGCCTGATGGAAAGTCCAATAGCGCTGCAGGCAGAGATGGATTCGCTCTGCGCCCAGTACTCTGAGAACAAGCAGTCGGAGAGTTCCAGCCTGCTCGAACAGTATGGCTTCGTGACCTCGCATCCCACGCTCATTTCCTATATCACCGCCAACTTCCTTCATGGCGGCTGGCTGCACCTGATCGGCAACATGTGGATGCTGTGGCTGGCCGGGTTTGTTCTGGAAGACCGCTGGGGCCGCGTGATCTACACCGTGTTCTATCTCGTGGCCGGCGCCGCAGCCCTGCAGATTTATGCCTGGATCGGCGGAGCTCACGTCGTGATCGGCGCATCCGGCGCCATCGCTGCGCTGATGGGCGCCTTCATGGTGCGCTTCGCCAAGCTCAAGATTGACATGCTCTGGCTGGTGCGTCTTCGTCCCGTGCGCTTCCAGGCGGAAGCCTATTGGATGTTGCCGTTGTGGCTGCTCGCAGAGTTCTGGGACACAATCTTCGGCCGCGGCGACGGCGTCGCCCATTGGGCCCACATCGGCGGCTTTGCCTTTGGCGTCGTAGTCGCGTTGGTCATCCACCACTCCGGTCTGGAACACAAGACTAATGCCGCCATCGAAGACAAGATCACCTGGAAAGGCGATCCCGAAATCGAGCAGGCCACTGAACTCATTCACCAGAACCAGACCGCGGCGGCGATCGAGCAGCTCAAAAGCATCCTGGCAAAGAAGCCTGCCTCGCTCGAAGCCTGCGCTCTGCTCCAGCAGACCTACTGGCGCGTCCAGGACCTGCCCGCGTATCACGAAACCACCATCACGCTCTGTGGTCTTCATTTAAAGGCGCGCGAGCCCGAACAAGCCTGGCAGCTCTATGAAGAGTTTCTGAACAGCGGTGGTGGCCAGATGCCCGCTGCCACGTGGCTGGACCTGTGCCGCGCCGCGGAAACCCTGAAGTGGTACGAACGCGCAGCCGACGAGTACCAGAAGCTGGCTGCGGCCTACCCGAAGGAAAAGGCTGGATTGACGGCGCAGATCTCCGCCGCCAGAATCTGCCTGAAGCAGCTGGGCAGGCCACAGGACGCGTTGCGGCTATTCGAAGCCGCGTCCGCCTCGCCCGTGCCCCATCTTGACTGGGAGCAAACCATCGCAGCGGGCATTCGCGAGGCGAAAGCCGCCATTGCGCCGGTGCACGCTTAGCGTGCGCGGAGCAATGAAGCCCACCTCAGGCGCCGTCAATTCAGGTCGGGCAGCAGCATCGACGTATACCCGCTGAACACACCTGGACCTGGACCAACGAGCAGAAAATGATGGGCAAGACGATGAAAGGCCGCTTTACGGAAAAGATCACGTCGCCCACCTCGTATGAATTCAAGTTTGAGGTGTCGATGGACGGCGGCGAGTTCACCAACATCCTCGAGGGCAAAGGCACCAGGACCGCAGGTCCTGCAGGATCCAAGGGTGGCGCCGCCCCGGCCAAAGGGGCGGCAACTGAAAAGTCGCCGGCAAAGAAGCCTGCCGGCGCGGCCACAGAGAAGTCGCCGAAATAATTGTCTGGCGTCCCGGCGGATTCCGCCGGTCGGCCGAAGAGCACCTGTGATGCTGGTCATATTGCTTCCCGGCCCTCGCAGGACGATAATTTCCGCGGACACCTTTTTGCGCATGAAAGAGGGGTGAAAAATGCGTTACCGAACGGGTTTGATCTTTACTCTTGCTCTTCTGGCTCTGGTTTTCATGGCAACCGCCGCGTCGGCGCAGCAGGCGCCTTACGGCTCATATCAGCAGACCTGCCGGCACATCGAGGTGCGGGGGAGCGTCCTCTACGCCGAATGTAAGGACGCGGACAACCACTGGCGCTCGACGTCGCTGGGGGATTATCAGTACTGCCGCGGCGAGATCCAGAACATCGGCGGAAACCTGCAATGCTCGGACGCCGGCAATCCGGGCTATCCGGGAAATCCGGACTACTCGGGACAGTATCCTCCGGGATCGTATCAGCAGACGTGCCGCAACATCGGCGTGAGCGGGAATGTGCTCTACGCCGAATGCCAGGACGTGAACGGGAACTGGCGGCAGACGCAGCTGAATGACTATCAGCGCTGCCGCGGCGACATACAGAACCTGAACTCCGGCCTGCAATGCAGCAATGCCGGCTATCCGGGCGGGCCGGGGTATCCGGGAAATCCGGGGTATCCAGGAGGGCCGAACTATTCGGGGCTGCCTTACGGTTCGTATCAGCAGACCTGCCGGAACATCGGCGTGCGCGGGAATGTGCTGTACGCCGAGTGCCAGGATGTGAACCAGTACTGGCAGTCCACGCAGCTGGCGAACTACCGGCGCTGTGGCGAGATCCAGAACCTG
>DASTJB010000105.1:0-17187 GCA_035717005.1 Candidatus Angelobacter sp. | reverse complement strand
GGAGCAGACGCTCTATCTGCTCAAGAATTCCGGCGCCCGCGTGATCTTTGTTTCCACGCTGGAACAACTGCGCAAAGTACAGTCGATCCGGCAGCAGACGGAGCTGGAGAAAGTTGTGGTGATGGATGATGTCTCCGAGCTTGACGTGGTCCGCATCTGGTCTCTGCTCGACGGGGCCTCATTGGAGCACGATCCGCAATTTGACGAGCAGGCCCGGCAGATCCAGCCGGAAGACCTGGCGACATTGATCTATACCTCGGGCACGACCGGAAATTCAAAAGGCGTGATGCTGACGCACGGGAACCTGACTACGTGCGCGCTGATCGCCAGCAGACAGGCGGAGTGGGAGCCGGGAGACGTCTATCTTTCCTTTCTGCCTTTATCGCACGTCACGGCGCGTCACGTGGATTATGTCTGCTACTACGATGGCGTCACCATCGTCTACTGCGCGGACTTCAACCAGCTGCCGCAGATGTTGCAGGAGTCGCGGCCCACGATCATCGTCTCCGTACCCCGCGTGTACGAGAAAGTCCGGCAGGAGTCTGAGCGCCGCGCCGGAAACGGCCTGCGGCGGAAGATCTTTGACTGGGCCGTGCGCGTGGGCGAAGGCCACAAAGGTGAAATCGCGCGCGGCGAGACGCCCAGGAGCTTTGCCTGGAGGCTGGCGAACAAGCTGGTCTTCCAGAAAATCCGGCAGGGGTTTGGCGGACGCAGCCGGGCTTATTTTTCCGGCGGCGCGCCGCTGGGGAAAGACATGGCGGAGTGGTTCTGCTCGGTGGGCATTCCCATTATGGAAGGCTATGGGCTGACGGAAACTTCGCCCACGCTTTCCGTCAATCGCCGCGGGGCGTTCAAGATCGGCTCAGTGGGCAAGGTGAATGAAGGGCTGCAGGTGAAAATCGCCGAAGATGGCGAGATCCTGGTAAAAGGGCCCACGGTTTTCAAAGGCTACTGGCATATGCCGGAGGAGACGCAGGCGGCGTTTACGGAAGGCTGGTTCAAGACCGGCGACATCGGCGAACTGGACAGCGAAGGCTTTCTCCACATCACGGACCGCAAAAAGGACCTGATCAAGACTTCCGGTGGGAAGTTCATTGCCCCACAGCCGATTGAGAATGCGCTGAAAGCCAACGTGCTGATCGCGCAGGCGGCCATTATCGGCGACAGGCGCAAGTACGCGTCAGTGATCATCTCGCCGCATTTTCCGCTGCTGGAAGACTGGGCCCACGCCAACAACGTGACGGCTGGTTCGCGGCAGGATTTGGTGGCTGCACCCAAGGTGCGCGAGCTGTACAAAGGCATTGTGGAAGATGTGAACAAGCGACTGGCGCATTTTGAAACCATCAAGAAGATCCTGCTGGTTCCCGATGAGTTCACCGTGGCCACCGGCGAGATTACTCCGACGCTGAAGCTCAAACGGCGGGTGATCGAAGCCAAGTACAAACAACAGATCGACGAACTGTATCAGGAGCCGCATCCGCTGGAGATTGCGCCGGTCGGTTAGCCTTGCCGGCGCGGATTAGAATAGATGTATGGACCCCCTTATCATTGCCGGCCGGAGGTTTCGCTCCCGGCTGATCGTCGGAACGGGAAAGTACAAGTCAGGACAGGAGACGGCGCGCGCCATTGAGGCCAGCGGCGCAGAGGTCGTCACCGTGGCCGTGCGTCGAGTGAACCTGGACCGCACGAAGGAGTCGCTGCTGGACTTTATCGATCCGCAGAAATATTTTCTGCTGCCGAACACCGCCGGTTGTTACACCGCGGACGAGGCCATTCGCGCCGCGCGTCTGGGCCGCGAAGTCGGGCTCTCTGACTGGGTAAAGATCGAGGTCATTGGCGACCAGAAAACGCTCTATCCGGACGTGCAGGCAACAGTCGAGGCCACCCGGATACTGGTAAAGGAAGGCTTCACGGTTCTTCCCTATACATCTGATGACGTGGTAGTTGCCAGGCGCTTGCTGGATGCCGGCGCGAGCGCCATCATGCCGCTGGGAGCGCCGATCGGGAGCGGCATGGGCATTCAGAATTGCGCCAATATTCAGATCCTGCGCGAGATGATCACCGAAGTTCCGCTGATTGTGGACGCCGGCGTTGGCACGGCCTCCGATGCCGCGATTGCCATGGAACTGGGCGCCGATGCGGTACTCATGAACTCCGGGATCGCGCACGCGGAGAATCCCGTGCTGATGGCGGAAGCGATGAAGCATGCGGTGATCGCCGGAAGACAGGCCTACCTGGCCGGAAGGATGCCGAAGAAACTCTACGCCACTGCCAGTTCACCCATGCAGGGCGTGGTGCGCTGAGGGGCGCTGTGGAAGCGCAGCACTGCAAAGCGGATTAAGACATGTTGCAGTGAAGCGATCAGCGGTTCTGGCTCAGCGTGTGCGGTCGATGGCGATGCCCACGGGCTGTCCGGTAACGGTCAGTCCGGTTCCGGGGCCGGTGATGGAACGCGAAGGCGCCACGTTTCCGGTGGTGCTGCTCAGATTGCTGTAAATGGCTACGCGCGCGGCTCCGGGATCAGCGTTGTAGGCGGTGCCGGTTCCGGTAGCATCGACCACGATCTGGTCCGGTGTGCTGAAACCGGTATTGGTGCCGACGATTTCCGCCGACGGTGGCACGTTTCCATTCACCGTGGCCGCGCCGTTGAAGATGGTGATGCTGCGAGCCGTGGCGTTGGTTACCAGCAGGCGGCCGCCGCCGTCAATGGCAATTCCGGACGGAGTTCCGATGTGCGTGTTCGCTCCCTGCAGTGTGCGATTCGCAGTGATCGGTCCGGCTGCCAGAGTACTGGCGTTGTCATATACATCGATTGCCTGGCCCGCCTGATCTGCTGCGTAAAGGCGGTCATTGGCAGAATCAATGAAAATCGCTGAAACGGAGAAGCCGGGCGTTAGCGTCTTGGCGGGGGCGATGTCGCCGGTGGCGGTGGATGCTGACGCGAAAACGTGGATGTCGAGGTCGTCGGCGACGTAAAGCAGGTTGCGGCCGGTATCCAGCGAGACATCCGTCGGTGATACCAGCGTGGTGCTGGCGCCGGCAATTACGCGGTTCGGAGCAGCGTTCCCGGTCTTGGTGCTGATGTTGTCAAAGACCAGGATAGAAAGATCGCCGGTGTTGGCGACGAAAAGGCGGTCAGCGGTGACGTCGAGCGTGATGTACGCCGGCGAATTGAGCTTGGTGTTGGCTCCGGTGATGGTGGTTGCCGGCGGCACATTTCCGCTGTCGGTGAGGGCCTGGTCATAGCGGATGATTGAGTTGCCGCCGCCATTGGAAACGTAGAGCTTCCCCTGCGGGGTGGCGCTGGGGGTGGGCGTTGGCGTGGCCGAAGGGCTGGGAGTGGGAGTTGGGGTAGTGCCCGGCACAACGTCGCCCGGCAACCGCCGCGGCGAGATCACGCAACCGGAAACAATAAGAAAGAGGACGAGCGCGGACGCACCCATCCATCCCCACAAAAAGCGGTGTTTTGACCCGATTACCTGGAGCATTGTGCTGCCCATCATAACCCAGTTTCTATGGAGCCAGAACGGGTGGAATGACGATTCTTGCGGGCCAAAGTCACGAAAGTAATGTGATTAGAAGGAAAAAGGGCGGCTGCAAAGCCGCCCCGGGATTTTGGCCGGATTACATGCCGTGATCGTGCTTGCCACTCTTCTCGCCAGATTGCTTCAGCATGTCCACCTTATCGACGTGAAGGGTTCCGTTGTCCAGTTTGCCGGTCACGCGGACGTGATGGCCTTCATGGCCTTTCAAAGCATCCGGGTTATCGACATTGATCACGCTCTTGTCTTTTTCCGAGACAAAGACCAGCTTGGAGCCGGCTTCGGCGCACTTCCTGGCGCAATCGGCGTTGTCAATGTCCTTGGCGCCGCACTTTTCGTCGCTGACCCAGCCGGTCATCTTAGTCGATTTGGGTTTGGCGGCATCCTTTGCCACTGAAACTGAAACCAGGAATGCACAAGCAAGCAGCATCAATGCAATTTTCTTCATTTAAATCATCTCCTCTGCGGATTGAATAGCACTTCTCGTGTGACTATGGAGCTAACTGCAGAAACGAAGGTTACAGAATATTTTCCCGGCGTAAGCTCGCGGGGAAGCGGCCTACTTTCGGCCGCCGGCAGGCGCCGCTGTGGGAGCGGTGGGCAGACTGTAGACGACTTCGCCCGGCTTGGTGTAATGCAGCCGCTCACGAGCCTCTTTTTCAATGGCTTTAGGGTCAGTCTTTAAAGCTTTAACTTCACTTTCCATCACGCTGTTCTGCTGCTGCAGCGTCTTGATTTGACGGTTCAGATCCTGCGACGTTCTCCTTTTGTCCCGATAAACCATCAGCCCATTGGCGCTGAACACCACGTAGTACGCTGCCATGCACAGAACGGTCGCGCTGGCGCCCACCGCCAGCAAACGAAGCAACCGGTCTCTTCCACTGTGCAGCAGCTTCAACATTTCCTATTCTCCGATCCACGCGCGCGCCGCAGCGGCCAACCGCTGCAGCTCGGACTCCGATCGCGCCTCCGAATACACCCGGACCACCGGCTCCGTGCCCGAAATGCGATAGCAAACCCACGATCCATCTTCAAACACCAGCTTGAGCCCGTCAGTGCGCACCGCCTGCTTCACCTTGCGCCCCGCAAGCTCCGCCGGATCGCTTTGCAACTTACTAGTGAACTGCGCTTTCACTTCCGGCGTCAAGCGGAAGTTCTCGCGTTGCGGATAAAAGGAACCAACTTTGCCAAATAAATCTTTGATCTGTTCGGCGATCGATTTCTTGCGACGCGCCACCGCCTCGCAGCACAGCAGCCCGGCAATGACGCCGTCTTTTTCCGGCACATGATGGCGGACCGAAAGCCCGGCGCTCTCTTCCCCGCCGATGGCGATCTTGTCCTGCTTGATCAGCTCGCCAATGTACTTGAATCCGACCGGTGTTTCATAGAGCGGGACCTTGTGGTGCTCCGCCATCGCGTTGACCATGTTCGTCGTCGCGACCGACTTGGCCACGCCGTTCTTCCAGCCTCGCGTTTCGATCAGGTAGTCGAAGAGCACGGCGATGATGTAATTCGGCTGGATAAACGTTCCGTCCTCGTCCACAATGCCGAAGCGGTCCGCGTCACCGTCGGTCGCGATCCCAAGCCGCGCGCCGGTCTCTTTCATCTTCTGGCGCATCTCGTTCAGCAGGTGTCCTTCCGGCTCGGGAGCATGGCCGCCGAAAAGCACGTCGCGCGTGTCATGGACTGTGGTGACGGCGACTCCCGCGTCGCGCAGCAATGTGTCTGAGTATCCCCGGGCCGCGCCCCAGAGCGGATCGAAAACAACTTTCAGCCCTGAAGCGCGAATCAGCGCCAGATCGATGATCTCCTTCAGGCGCGCCAGATACGCCGGCCTGGGATCGATGATTTCCGCCGCCAATTTTTCTCCGGCTGCACTACCGGCGTCTCCGTTGCCGGCGATCAACGCCTCAATCGCGCTGGTCACCTCGGGCAGTGCCGGTGCGCCGTCAGGCGTGGAAAACTTTATTCCGTTGTACTCCGGCGGATTGTGCGAGGCGGTGAAATTGATCGCCCCATCGGCTTGGGCCCGAATCACTTCGTAGGAAATCGCCGGGGTCGGCGCGGGATCGGCAATCACCAGCGGCGTAACTCCGTGGCCGGCGAGAATTTCCGCGGCGATCTCCACAAAGCGCTCGCCCATGTAGCGCGGGTCGCGGCCTACAATCACTCGCGCGCCGGCTGGATTTTTCTTTGCGACATAGCGCGCAATCCCATTCACCGCCCGGCGAACGTTGCTGACGGTAAACTCCTCGGCAACGATCGCCCGCCAACCCGAGGTCCCGAATCTGATTGTTGTGGGAGCCATACTCAAACTTCAGTTAGTTGCGCTTCGTCGCGCATTGGTTTCACGCAAAGCTTGATCATACGCTGATCAGCAGTTCCTTTGCCGGGACCGAAAACACGTCACTGATACACTTTTTCGGGAGACTCTATGAATCCGATGTGCGTTGTGCTCACCACCGCGGGCTCCGCCGCAGAAGCTAAAAAGATCGCTCTCGATCTGGTCGAGCGCCGTTTGGCAAGCTGCGTGAACATCGTCCCGCAAATCGAATCGGTGTATCGCTGGAAAGATCAGGTGGAGTCCGCCGAAGAGTGGCTCCTGCTGATCAAAACCCGCAGTCAACGCTTCGAAGAGGTGCGCGACGCCATCAACCAGCTTCATTCCTACGGACTACCGGAGTGCATCATGCTGGAGATCGCTGAAGGCGATAAGGCGTACCTGGATTGGCTGGCGAAAAACACCGACTAACCACAGAGGACACAGAGGAGCACTGAGTTTGTTGAGTTTTGATTCCAATTGTTCGAGATAATTGAGCCGCCGTGATGATTTCGGTTCTTCTCTGTGTTCCTCTGTGTCCTCTGTGGTAAAGGTCTAAATCGCCGCCAGCGCCTGGTCCAGGTCCGCCAGCAGATCGTGCACATCCTCAATTCCCACCGAAATTCGAACCATTCCATCAGTCAGCCCAATCTGCTTTCTTCCTTTCTCGCCCAGGGCCGCGTGCGTCATGGTTGCCGGGTGCGAGATCAGCGTTTCCACGCCGCCCAGTGATTCGCCCAGAATGCAGACGCGGACTCGCGCCAGCATCTTTTTGGCATTGGCGAGTGAACCGGTTTCAAATGTGATCATCGAGCCGAAGCCGCTCATCTGTCGCCTGGCCAGGGCGTGCTGCGGATGATCGGCAAACCCGGGATAAAGGACCTTCTTCACCTTGCGATGCCGCCGCAGGAACTCCGCGACTGCGCGGCCATTGGCATCGTGCTTTTCCATGCGCACGGCCAGGGTCTTCACGCCGCGCAGCACCAGCCAGCACTCGAAGGGCGAGAGGATTGCGCCGGCGGTCTTCTGGATAAAGGCCAACTTCTCCGCGTGCACTGGTTTGGTGGCGGCTATCATCCCGCCCAGGCCATCACTATGGCCGTTCAGGAATTTTGTGGTCGAGTGCAGCACCATGTCCGCACCAAGATCGAGCGGCTTTTGGAAATAGGGCGACATGAAGGTGTTGTCCACCACCAGCTCGGCCCCACTGGCGTGCGCGATGCGGGCCACTTCGCGGATATCGGTCAGCACCATCAGCGGATTGGTCGGCGTCTCGACCCACAGGATCTTGGTGTTGCGGCGCATCGCTTTTTTCACCGCATCCAGATCGGAGGTGTCAACGTAACTGAACTCGATCCCGTAATTCGCCAGCACCTGGTTAAACAGCCGCGGGACGCCGCCATAAACGTTGTGCCCGCAAATCAGGTGGTCGCCTTGCTTCAGAAAGCACTGGGTCACAGCCGTGGTTGCTGCCATGCCGCTGGAGAAAACGTGCGCCGTAGCTGCATTTTCCAGCGCAGCCAGGTTCTGCTCCAGCCGCGTGCGCGTCGGGTTGGAGACGCGCGCGTACTCGTATCCTTTATGCTTGCCCAGTTCTTGCTGGGCAAAAGTCGAAGTCGGATAGATCGGCACGACAACGGAGCCGGTTTCGGGATCGGGCTCCTGGCCCAGGTGAATCGCCTTGGTGCTGAAACCGGTATACAGCGGTCTTTTTTTCTTCATATCGTCTGAATTCCCGTTATTCCCCGCCCTCAAAGATCTTTTTCGACATATAGCGCTCGGCCGAATCCGGAATGATCGTCACCACGCGCTTGCCCTGGCCCAGCTTTCTTGCCACCTGCAGCGCCGCAAACATGTTCGCGCCCGCGCTGGAGCCGCCGAGCACGCCTTCCAACCGCGCAAGCTGCGCCACGGTATCAAACGCGTCCTTGTCGCTGACCATAATGATCTCGTCGCAGACGCTCGGGTCAAATGTCTTGGGAATGAAACTCGAACCGATGCCTTCCACCTTATGCGGGCCTTTGGGGCCTCCGCCCAGGACCGATCCCTGAGTTTCCACCGCAACGCAGTGCACGTGGCCAATCTTCTGCTTCATCAATCGCGCAATGCCGGTAAAGGTCCCGCCTGTGCCCACGCCGATCACCACGGCATCTACGCGGCCATCCATCTGGTCAAATATCTCCTGCGCTGTGGTCTGGTAATGAAATTCAGGATTGGCGGGATTTTCAAACTGGAGGGCGGTGAATGAATCGGGGATGTCTTTGGCGATCTCGCGGGCCTTCTCGATTGCGCCCTGCATGCCTGCTTCGTCCGGCGTGCGGACTACCTGGGCGCCGAGCGCCCGCATGATCTTTACTTTTTCCTCGGCGAATTTCTCCGGCACGCAAACAATGACGCGATACCCCTTGTTCACGCCAATCAGCGCCAGTCCTACCCCGGTGTTCCCTGCCGTGGCCTCAACGATCGTCGCCCCGGGCTTGAGCCGCCCCTGCTCTTCCGCTTTCTTGATCATGCCGATGGCGGCGCGGTCCTTCACGCTGCCACCCGGGTTCAAGTATTCGAGCTTGGCGTAAACGTCGGCGGCCCCGGCGGGCACAATGCGTCGCAGACGAAGCATGGGCGTCTGGCCGACAAGTTCAGTGATGTTTTCAGCTACTCGCAATCGGGACATAGGAAATTTTTCGTGTGGATCAGTTTGAAAACTGATCCGCTACGTGTGTCAGCAGACGTCATCGCGCAGCGATGAACCTGCTTTAACAACAACCGACCAGCACCAAACTTTTTAGACTACGGGAGAGAGCATGATGCGGTCAAACATCAGCCCGTGCCGGTCGCGATGCGAGTTGGAGGCGTTCAATTGACAGACGCAGCCGGACGGCGTACGGTGAAGAGTGAGCAAGCATCCTTCCTTACTCTCCAGGCTGTTGAACTAAGTCGGCATTTCTGGAGTTCTCCTTCTTAGTCACCTTCCCATTGAGGTTCGCATATGCCGGCCCCGCTTTCCCTTGTCCCGGCCAGATCCAGTGCCATGTCCGAGCCCGCTGAGGACCATTGTTCCGATCTTGAGAGACCGGAATGGCAATCGCAGAAAAATGAAGAATCTGCGGAGACCTATGAAAATTGATAAAAGTACGCGGTCCGCGAAAGTGTTTGCGGCGGAAGGCGCCATCGCTAATCCCTTCCTGCTCTGTCGTGTTGCAGCGGTTTATGCCCGGCGCCTGCAAGGCCAGCGAGCGCAATTTGCAGACTGCATCAATAAATCCCTCCGTATCATTTCCGATCTTCCCCGCGGCCATTTGGACGCCGCGCATTTACCGTTGCTGCAAAATGACAGCCATGCGCCTGAGAGTGAAATGAAAAACAATACGCGCGAACCCGAACCTGAGGCGGTGGTGCGGACGTGACGGCTGTGGTTGACCGGCGCCCGTAGCAATCCGCACAAGTTGCACGGAAGGCTACGACCCTGGTCGCGCATTGCGGGATGGCAATGTTGGATTTTCCTTACTGCTTCGTCGACGCCGTGTGCTTCTCGTCGGCAAAATAACCGTCGCGGGTGCGGACTTGCAGGTCTTTATATCCCGGCGCATGCGCCTCCACGTGGACGCGGCGGTAACCGCCATTGCTCCGTGGATTCGTCGGCTTGTAAGTGATGCTGTACTGGTTGCGGATATCGCGTGCGACCTCCGAGCTGATCTCGTCGACTTCCTCCAGATCGGCCGGGAAGAAAGCCACTCCGCCGGTCTGGTCAGAGAGCGCCTGCAGCGCGCGCTTGGCCCGCTTTCCGCCGGGCTCATCTTTGCTCAGTATTCCAATCGTGTAAATCGTCGGGCCCGCGTCGCTTTGCACGGACCGGATCGCCGACTCCAGCGACTCGCGGCTCTCGTTGTCAACTCCATCGGTAATCACCAGAAGGACTTTCTTCTCCTTCTTCGCTCCCTTGGCCAGATGATCGGCTGAGGCGATCACCGCGTCATACAGCGCCGTACCTCCGCGGGAATCCACTCGGTCGAGCGCTTCGCGCAGCAGGCCGGTGTTGGCGGTGAAGTCCTGGTCGAGATAGGGATCGTCATTGAAATTGACAACAAAAACCTCGTCCTGCGGATTGCTGGCCTGGATCAGGTTCAGTACGGACTTGGTCACCGCCGCGCGCTTGGTGCGCATGGATCCGGAATTGTCCACTACGATACCGATCGAAACCGGAATGTCCCTGCGGGCAAAGAACGTAATGTTCTGCGGCTGGCCATCTTCGTAAACCACAAAATTGGTCTTGTCCAGGTTGGTAATCAGATGCCGTTTGGTATCCAACACCGTGGCCGAAAGCGTGACCTCGTTCACGATGCTCTTGTAAATGAATCCACCCTTCGCGTCCTTGGTCACTTCGCCCACTACCGGAGCTTCCGTGAGGGGTTGCTCATTCACCTTGCCCGGTGTGGCCGGAACATTCGTGGCGGGAGTTTTCGTAGTGTTGGCAGCCGCGGGCGGCCTTGCCGGTTTCGGCACCCATGCTGGCACGGCGGGATCGTTGGGATCGACGTCCGGGGGCAGCGGCGTGGGTTGAACGGTCTGCGTGCTCTGGCCCTGCGCCGGAGCGGGCTGCGTCTGGCCTGGCAGTGAGGTTGCTATCAGCAGCGTACACAACACGGCCCAGATTGCTGGTTTATTGCGAAGGTGCATAATATCCCGTTCTGGCATAGACATTTAGATGCGGCAGACCCTTTGGCGGATTGAGCTTTACCTTAATCTTGCGCCAGTGGCCGTCCTTATTCTTGTTGTTTGGACGATACCCGAGTACATATTGGTTGCGCAGCTCTATTCCGATCTTGGTTGCCACATCGGCCAGTTCATTGGGATTGGTCAGGGTGAACATGCGCCCACCGGTCACCGAGGAGATATCATTCAGCAGGCCCGGACCGGAAACCTCTTCCGGGGTGGGCGGCGCCAGGCTGAATATGCCGATGGAATAAATTTGCACATCGGCTTCCTTCACCATTGATTTGATCTCGTTTTCCGTATAACGGCTGTGGTTGTCGCCGCCGTCGGAGATGATCAGCAGGGCCTTTTTCGCGTTGCGGGCGTCCTTCATCTTGCTGATGCCCATGTAGATCGCGTCCAGCAGCGCCGTGCTTCCCTGCGGCACCGTGTAAACCAGCTTGCCCTGTATGTCCTCAATCGACTTGGTGAAATCCGCGCGCAACTGCGGCCGGTCATTGAACGTGATCATGAAGAATTCATCCTGCGGATTGGCCGTTTTGAAAAACTCAATGACGGCTTCGCGCGCCTTCATGATCTTGTCATTCATGCTGCCGCTCATATCAAAGATCACGCCCAGCGAAATGGGCGCGTCTTCAGTGGAAAAATGCTTTACTACCTGGACCTCGCTGCCTTCCAGGATGGAGAAATTCTCCTTGTCCAGCCCGGTCACGATCCGGTTCCAGTCGTCGGTGACAGTCACGTTTACCAGCACCAGGTTTACGTCCACCTGCACCGGTTTGGTGTGGTTTTTAAGCCCGGACTCCGCCGCGGCAACTGCCGGATCTTTGGCGCCTGCCGGCTTCACCGCGTCCGGCGGGCGGGGCGTGATATGGACGTTCTCGTCCTGGGCGATGGCAAAGCGATTGAATGTGACGACCAGCAGGAACGCGAGCGCGATGAGAGGCAGGGGCGTCCGAAACGCCTTAAAAGAGAGCTCGGGGGAACGGCACGTACCATATCCGCGGCGTTCACAGCGGGACATGTGGGACCTCTTTTTCAGCCGATGGTATCACAGCTGCGCCGGACTTGAATACGGGAACTTGGCCATTGTCCCCTGCCGCGCGAGTGCAAACTGCTACAAAAATTTAGATGTTTCCTGCAGGAACAAGGGTTACCCGCAGCTACGATATTGGGCGAGTGCAAACGGGCCCAATAGCGAGTGTCAGCGTCTAGCGGCTCACTTGTGAGCCGCGGGCCTTCAGGCAGACGTTCATCACTGACCGGGGTCCCCGGTGCGCGCCGGTGTTTGCGCGCGCTGGGGTGGGACAGCGATGAATTAGAATGCAATAGACGCTGTTCTGTGCATGGCTGAAATCATTCCATTCAAAGCTCTTCGTTACGATCCCCAACAGGTCAAGCTGGAAGACGTGTTGACCCAGCCTTACGACAAGATCACCCCGGAGATGCAGGCGGCATACTACGAGCGCAGCCTCCACAACCTGGTCCGCATCATTTTGGGCAAGCCGGGCGAGACTGACACTGATAAATTCAACGTCTATACCCGCGCGGCCGAATATCTGCATGATTGGCGCTCCGCCGGCCTGCTCAAACAGGACCAAACTCCCGCCCTCTTCGTTTATTCCCAGACCTTTACCATCCCGGGCACGCGCGACCTGGCTGAGCGTCGTGGCCTTATCGCGCTTGGCCGCCTGCATGACTACACTGCAGGCATCGTCTTCCGCCATGAACAGACGCTCTCCAAGCCCCGCCAGGACCGCCTGAACCTTCTCCGTGCCACCCGCGCCCATTTTGGCCAGATCTTCATGCTCTATGGCGACCCAGAGAACGAGATCGAGCGCCTGCTCCAGGCCAAGACTCAGGAAGAGCCCGAAACTTCAGTCCTCGACGAATATGAGACCCTGCACCGCGTCTGGCGCGTCGATGACCCGGCGCTCATCGCGGCCGTGCAACAAGCCATGCACAGCAAGAAGCTCCTGATCGCTGACGGCCACCACCGTTACGAAACCGCGCTGGCCTACCGCAATGAGCGTCGCGCCCAGGCTGCCAACTCCGATCCCAACGCGCCCTACGAGTACGTGATGATGACGCTTGTCCCCATGGAAAGCCGTGGACTGGTTATCCTGCCCACACATCGCATCGTTCACGGCTTGCCGGCTTTCGACCGCGAAAACATGCTCGAGCACGCCGCGCGCTTCTTCGATATTGACCGCATCGACCTGCGCACCGAAAGCCGCAGCGCTACCACCCTTCTTGCCCAGGCCGGCGCCAACTGCACGGCGTTCGTCGCCGTGACCCGCCAGGGCCCGTATCTCATGCGCGCCAAACGCGGCATGATCCGCGACGCCCTCAACGAGCTTCCCGCCCGCCAGCGCGAACTTGACGTCGTCCAGCTGCATCAGATCCTGCTCCAGCGAATTCTCGGCATCTCTGAAGACGCCATCCGCAACCAGGAGCACGTACGCTACGAGCGTGACGCTTTCCAGGCCATCTCGTGGGTACGCCAGGGCGCCAACGTTGCATTCCTGATGAACCCGGCCAAAATCGATCAGGTACGCGATGTCGCCTTCGCCGGAGACGTCCTGCCCCAGAAATCCACTGACTTCTACCCCAAACTTCTGAGCGGTCTCACCATCTATGTGCTGGATTAACTGGAAGCAGCTTCTCGCCGCCGCCGCGCTCTGCTGCGCGCTGGCGATCTCCGGTTCGTCAGCCGGCCCACAATTTCCAGTGCCGCTGGCTCAGCAAACTGCAACACCTCAAGCATCCCCAACTCCGACCGCCTCACCTGCCCCGCAGCCCTCTCCGGCCTCTGAACCCCAGCGCCGCCCGGAATTCTTCGTCATGATCGACCCCAGCCACGGCGGCTATGACACAGGCGCTGACTTCGGCGGCAAGCTGCTGGAGAAAGACATCACGCTCAAGCTCGCCCGCGAGCTGCGCAAGGAACTCGACGACCGCGGGATCGCCTCGCGCCTGCTGCGCGACTCTGACGTGGACCTTGCCCTCGACCGCCGGGCCGAAATCACCAACGAACAGCGCGCCGGTCTTTATATCGCTCTGCACGCCGGCCGTCCGGGACGCGGCGTTCGCGTTTACGCGCCCATGCTTTCTGACGCCCAACCGCCTGCCGGCCGCTTCCTGCCCTGGGAGAGCGCGCAGGCGCCAGCGCTCGATCGCAGCAAGTTCGCGGCGCAGGCCATTGCCGCCGAGCTGCGAAAGAAAGACCTGGCCGTCTCGATGTTGGGCGTGCCGCTCCGCCCCTTGAACAGCATCGTCACCTCCGCAGTCGCGGTTGAGCTCGCGCCTGAAGGCGCCGATCTCCAGTCGCTCGACAATCCCAGGCGCAACTCCAGCGTCGCCTCGGCCATCGCTTCCGCCATCGCGCAGCTTCGCGGACAGACGGGAGCGCGCCCGTGATTCCACGCCACTTCCAGATCACCATCGGCCTGGTGCTGCTCGCCATTCTGCTAAGCGGCCTGGTCGTGCTTCGCCTGAACCGGCGCGAAGAAGCCATGACTCTGCGCGCTGAAGCTGCACCCGCCGCCCCGCAGGTCGCCGGCAAACAGGAGCGCATTCAGGTGCTCATCGCGTATGACGACGACCAGGCGTTGCGTTGGCGTCCCGCAGATGTCTTTCTCCCCGCCGATCGCGGCCTTCGCGTTCGTGAAACACTGCGCGCCGTGCTGGCTCAGTATCTACAGAACCCGTCACCACACCCGCTGGCCAAAGGCGCCGACATTCGTGACGTCTACTTCATCGGCAATGACACGCTCCTCATCGATACAACGGCTCAGTTCGCCGATGGTCATCCTTCAGGTATCCTTCTGGAAGAGATGACCCTCGCCTCCTTAATTGAAACGCTCACCGCCAATGTCCCTGGCGTGAACAAGGTGAAATTTCTGGTCGAAGGCAAAGAGCGCGAGACCCTCGCCGGCCACGCCGATCTCATGTCTTTCTACCAGACCGCCGCCGTGCACGAACTGGCGAAGGAGTTCGAATAGACATGGCGCCGGTCATTGGCGTGTTCGACTCCGGCTTCGGCGGCCTGACTGTGCTGCGTGAGCTGCGCCGTGTTCTGCCTTCAGCCGACTACCTTTATTTTGGCGATACGGCGCATCTTCCTTACGGCGCAAAATCCGTTCGCACTGTGGCCAAATACGCCATTGCCGCCGCGCATTTTCTCGAACAGCACAAAATTGAAATGCTGGTGGTGGCCTGCAACACGGCCACCGCTTTGGCCTTCGACGACATTCGCTCCGCAGTGAATGTCCCGGTCGTGGGCGTGGTGGAACCCGGCGCCCAGCGCGCCGCGGCCATCTCCAGATCCCGCCAGGCGGTCGTCATCGCCACTGAAGCCACCGTCTCCAGCCACGCCTATCAAGAAGCGCTCAACCAGCAGGGCCTCCAAGCCACGGAGCGAGCCTGCCCCCTCTTCGTCCCTCTGGTGGAAGAAGGATGGGTAGAACATCCGGTCACCGAGCAGATCGCGCACATCTATCTGGACGAACTCTTTCACAACGGCGCTCGCCACGCCGATGTTCTGGTGCTCGGCTGCACGCATTACCCACTGTTGCGCCCGCTGCTGCGCCGCGTGGTGCCGCATCGCGTTGAAATCGTCGACTCCGCCGAATCTACCGCCGCCAAAGTCCTTGATCTGCTGACGGAAGATCTGGTTAAAGAAGATCTGCGAAAAAAAAATCCTGACCAGACCGGACCCGGCGGGTTACGCTGTTACGCCACCGATTCGGTCGAAAAATTCAAGCGGCTGGGCTCCAAGTTTCTCGGCTGCCCCATCGACAACGTCGAGTTGGTTGACATTGAAAAATAATCACCCCAAAGACAGCTTCTTTCGCTCAGACAACCGCGCTCCGGAGCAGATGCGGCCGGTCAACATTGTGCCCGAGTTCATCTCCACCGCGGAAGGCTCCGCGCTGATCGAGATCGGCAACACGCGCGTCATCTGCACCGCGTCCATTGAAGAAACCGTCCCCAGCTTCCTTAAAGGCGCGGGCAAAGGCTGGATCACCGCCGAGTACTCCATGCTGCCCCGCTCCACGTTGACGCGCACGCCGCGCGAAGCCAGTCGCGGACGCCAGAGCGGCCGCACCCACGAAATACAGCGGCTGATCGGACGCGCCATGCGCGCCGTGGTCGATCTCAAGCGCCTGGGCGAGCGCACCATCACGCTGGACTGCGACGTGATTCAGGCCGACGGCGGCACCCGCACCGCCTCCATCACCGGCGCCTTCGTCGCGCTGGGACTGGCCATGCAGAAACTGGTCGAAGCCGGCACGCTCTCCGCCGCGCCCATCCGCGACTACGTAGCCGCCGTGAGCGTCGGTATCGTCGAAGGCGCCGTCCTGCTCGACCTCTGCTATGAAGAAGATTCCCAGGCCGAAGTGGACCTGAACTTCGTGATGACCGGCGGCCGCAAGATCGTCGAAGTCCAGGCCACCGCTGAGCAACACCCCTTCGACGAAGCCCAGCTCAAGAAGATGATGGACTTCGCCTCCAAGGGCATCGAATCGCTGATCGCGAAGCAGCGCAGCATCCTGGCCCAGCTCCCCTTGCGCCAATAAGACTTCTTACCTCGCCATCCCGAGAGCGAAGCATGGATACTCGACGGCTGACGGCTTCGCCGGTGCGAAGATTGAGGGATCGGCTCCGCTGCTCTTCAGGACCACAGCAGCGCAGCATCCTCGAGCCAGCTCCCTTTGCGCCAATAACACCACACCTTTCCCACGGAGCGTGGAAGAGCACGGCTTCAGCCGTGCGTTCACGGACGCGGCTAGACCAGGCGCCCGACGTAGCCCGCAGCCGTAGGCGAGGGCGGCCCGAGGGCGCCGCGCGCGCACCCAGCAGCTATTTGTCAAGGAACATCTCGCGAATCCGCCTGAGCGGCCGCAATTCACAATCTTCGGCGATTCCGGCATTCCGAATTCACCGCCCCGTTAACCCCAAAACGCTGCCCTACCCCTCCCTGGGTATCCCACCGTATCCCACTTTGGCGTAGGTTTATCCCATCCCTTACCCCCAGACCGCATCCCATCGCCCAAGCCCGGCAAAGGACCACCAGATTGACCGCTTTACAAGCATCCATGGGCCATCTTAGCCCCTCCATAACTACGAATCAATTACGAAATAGTACATGTTCTTTTTCGCGTACATTTTCCCGGTTTCCACAAGCGAAATGGTGAGCCTACGTCAGCCTCAATCGGCACCGTATCGAGCAGCAGCGAGCCCGACTCGCGCGGCCAGACCGGGGTCCCCAGCCGCGCCGATTTTGCGTGAGCTGGGGTGGGAGCTGCTCGTCTCAGGCGCAGAGTAGATTCTGTCGGACAACGCGCACCGGGGGTTTGGAGCGAAGCGAAAAAATCGTAGAGACGGAGCATTGTTACATCTCTACACTCACTTACGGCGACAACGCGCCGGGCATCTCTGATCCCTAACTCCTTGCAAACAAAGGTAATGCACAAACCTGTTCCCCGCCCCTCCCAACCTGTGTCTCAGGTTTTGTTAGCGGAGGAATCGCTGGTGGCAGCTCAATCAAGTCCGGTACTTGGGTCACTTCTGAAGCCAAATCGCCCCACCGGCA
Source organism: Candidatus Angelobacter sp. (assembly GCA_035717005.1). Lineage (GTDB taxonomy): Bacteria > Acidobacteriota > Terriglobia > Terriglobales > Acidobacteriaceae > Angelobacter. Next base: position 17 of record DASTJB010000105.1, on the reverse strand, counting down.
CGGGCCCGGCGCCCAGT
>DASTJB010000104.1:0-21035 GCA_035717005.1 Candidatus Angelobacter sp. | reverse complement strand
GCCGCGGATACGCGGCCGGAGCTGATGAAGCGATGGGAAGAGAGCTTTACGATTGTCTTTGACGGGATTGCCTCCCTTACCGCGCAGGACTTCAGCCGCACGGTGACGATCCGCGGCGAGCCGCACACGATTTTGCAGGCGATGAACCGCAGCTTGATGCACACGGCCTATCACGTGGGACAGATTCTCTATCTGGGCAAGCATCTGCGCGGCGCGGCCTGGACGATGCTGAGCATCCCCAGGGGGAAATCGGAAGAGTTCAATAAGATGAAGCCGCAAGAGAGGAAAGTAAAAGCGCCGAACAGGCCGTAGTTTCTGTCGCTGCGCTCCAAACCGCTGAACACCTTGGCCGATTACAATGACTGGGCTGCTCCTGTGACAGCGGGCTCGCCGCGTGGTCGGGCTCGCCCTTATGTCCGTCTCTTCGCTCCACTTGGGAGGCTCGATCTCGAAAATGTTCTGCTGCTCCTGACGAAGCGCGGCTCAGCGCGTGGGCGGCTTCGCCGCGCAATTGTGGCAGTTTCCGCTGGACTTGCGCGCCGCCACTAGAAGAGGATGATATCTACGCCGCGCCGAGGACGCGGTTCGACTTTTGCCTGAACCCGAACTCAAACCTTCCAAGCTCGTGCGCCGGCTTTCACTGGCAGACTCCATTCTGCTGCTGGCGGGCGGGATCATCGGCTCGGGAATTTTTCTTACCGCCAAGGATGTGGCCGTGCAGACCCGTTATCCGCTGCTCTTTTTGGCATTGTGGGTGGCGGGTGGGGCCATTACGCTGCTGGCCTGCTTTGCCTTTGCCGAGCTCGGCGGCATGTTCCCCACGGCAGGCGGCCAGTACGTTTTCATGCGCGAAGCCTACGGCGATGCCGTGGGTTTCCTCTACGGCTGGATGTACTTCACCGTAAGCGCCACGGGGACAGTGGGCGCGTTGGGCGTTGGTTTTGCTACATACCTCGGGCAGGCAGTGCCGTCGCTGGAGACGCAGCGCGCGGTGCTTTCCCTGCCGCAGTTTCACCTTTTTCATTGGCTCCTGGGACCGTTCGCGCTAACGCGCGGGCACCTGATCGCGCTGGCGGCGATCGCGCTGCAAACGCTGATCAATATTTTTGGCGTAAAAAAGGGCGCCATTCTGCAGAACATCACCACCTGGGCCAAATTCGCGGCGATCGGCTGCTTTGTGGTGCTGGGACTGGCCGTGGGCCGGGGCTCCTGGGGCCACTATGTGCAGGCGATTCCCGGGCAAACGAGCTTTGGCTCCATGGCGACGGCGGTCGGCGTGGCGCTGATCGCGGTCTTCTGGGCCTACGATGGCTGGGTTTACATCACCTTTGTCGCGGGCGAGGTGAAGGAGCCGCAGCGCACGCTGCCGCGCACGCTGATCTGGGGGATGACGCTGGTGGGCACGGTTTATCTGCTGATCAATGCGGTCTATCTGTACGCGTTGCCAATGACGGAGATTGCCGCGCACGAGGCCGTGGCGCAGACCGCGGCAGTCTCGATGTTTTCCGCGCGCGTGGCGCCGTGGCTTTCGTTGATGGTGGCGCTCTCCTGCTTCGGCGCAATGGCGCCCTGCCTGATGAGCGGCGCGCGGGTCTATTACGCCATGGCGGAAGACGGAGTGTTCTTCCGCGGGCTGGCCAAGGTCCACCCGCGCTGGCATACACCGGTGACCAGCCTGGTCTTGCAGGCGATCTGGGCCTCAGTGCTGGCGTTGAGCGGGCAATACGATCAGCTCTTTACCTATGTAATGTTCATGATGGTGCTCAGCTACGTGCTCACGGTGGTGGCGCTGTTCGTGTTGCGAAAGAAGAAGCCGGATGCGGAACGGCCGTATCGCTGCACCGGGTATCCCTGGCTGCCGGGATTGTACGTTCTGCTGGGCAGCGCGTGGGCGATCAACGCCGCGCATGAAAAGACAAAAGAGACATTGATCGGGACATTGATCGTGCTGCTGGGAGTACCATTTTATTGGTACTGGAAGCGGCGGAGGAAGCCGGCGGCCGCAACCACGAATTCCTGAGTGGTGGGTTTTATGCATTTTCAGAATTTCGATCTCGAATATTTTCAATCGCAATTTGAACGCACGGTGGAGATCAACCTTGCTGACAGCTCAGTGAAGTGCGCCAGCGTGAGCGATCTTCTTGCCGGCGAAGACCCTCGCCCGGTGCTGGAGCTGCCGCTCTACTATCCTGAGGTCAATGGCACGGGGCTGCTGCGCGAACGGATTGCCGCGCTCTATCCTGAGACTTCCGCGGGCAACGTTCTGGTGACTGTGGGAGCGGCCCAGGCGAACTGGATGGTGTGCGGCACGCTGCTGGAGCCGGGAGACGAGGTGGTTGTGGTCTCGCCGGGATACCGGCAGGTTTGGGGGCTGGCGAAAAATCTGGGCTGCAAGGTGAAAGAGGCGCAACTTCGCCCGGAGAAGAACTGGCGGCTCGATCTCAACGAACTGGATTCGCTGGTCACGGCGAAGACGAAGCTGATTTCGATTGTGAATCCGAACAATCCCACCGGCGGCATTCTGAGCGGAGAAGAGATGCGGCGGATTGTCGCCCTCTGCGAGCGCAGCGGCGCATGGCTGCACGCCGATGAAGTTTATTGCGGCACCGAACTGAGGAGCAGTGAGACACCGAGCTTCCGCGGGATGTATCACCGGCTGGTGTGCGTGAACAGCCTGTCGAAAGCCTACGGGCTTGCCGGGTTGAGGATTGGCTGGGTGGTGGCGGAGCCGGAGATGATTGAAGAGCTGTGGCGCCGGCACGAATACGCAGTGATTGCCGCGAGCGGCCCGAGCATGAAGCTGGCGGAGATCGCACTGCAACCCGAGAAACGCAAGATGCTGCTGGAGCGGCAGAAGAAACTTTCTCGCGAAGGGCACGCCGTGCTGGAGAGCTGGGTGCGTGAGCAGGAAGGCAGATTTTCCGTGAGCCCGGCGGTGGCGACCTCGATTGCGTTCGTCGGCTACAACTTTGATGTGCCGTCAGCGGCGCTGGCGGACCATATTCGCCGCAAAGCTTCAGTGCTGGTGGCGCCAGGCGGATATCTGGGAACCGAGCGCCATCTGCGCATTACCGTGGGCTACGAGCCGCAGAAGGTGCGAACGGCGCTGGAGCGGATCGGCACAGTGGCAGCGGAGCTGGCGGGAGCGGAGTCCGCGGCCGCTAGGCATTAAGGACTACCGCGGATTGACGCGGATGAACGCGGATAAGGCAAAAAGTCATGGCAGCGAATTCAGACTCGGTTCTCGTCCGGCGCGATGGCAAGGTCCTGATTGTCACTGTCAATCGCCCGCAGGTGCGCAACGCGGTTGATTCCGCAACGGCATGCGCGCTGGGCGAGGCGTTCGAACAGTTCGAGCGCGATGAAGAATTATGCGTTGCGGTGCTCACGGGCGCAGCAGGAACGTTCTGCGCGGGCTTTGATCTGCGCGAGGTCGCGGAAGGAAGGCGCACATCCGTAGAAGATGGCAGTCCGGGCCCGATGGGTTCAACATGGTTGCAGTTGAACAAGCCGGCGATCGCCGCCATTGAAGGTCACGCTGTTGCCGGAGGATTGGAGCTGGCGCTGTGGTGCGATCTGCGCGTGGCCGCGAAAGACGCGGTGCTCGGCGTGTTCAACCGGCGCTGGGGCGTGCCGCTCATCGATCTGGGAACGGTGCGCCTGCCGCGATTGATCGGCCAGGGCAGGGCGCTGGATTTGATTTTGACCGGGCGCGCGGTTTCGGCCGAAGAAGCACTGCAAATGGGATTGGTGAATCGCGTGGTGGAACGCGGGGGAGCGCTGAAGTTGGCGCTGGAACTGGCGCACACGCTGGCGGAATTTCCGCAGCGCGGATTGCGCGCCGACCGGGCGTCAGTTTATGAGCAGTGGTCGCTTGACTGGGAGCGAGCACGGCAAAATGAGCTGCGGCATGGGATGAAGGTGCTGGGGTCAGGCGAGTCTCGCCAAGGGGCGCAGAAGTTTGCTGCCGGCGCAGGGCGGCACGGCAAATTCGAGAAGAAGTAGCAGGAGTTGACTCATATGGCGGCAGGTGATTTACGGCTTGAGGACGTCAGCAGAATTTTCTATAGCGCCAATTTCATCCGCGATCTGGATATAAAGCTGGAGAAGTACGGCAACGGCATGTGCGAGACATCACTGGTGGTGCAGGAGCGGATGCGGCAGCAGCACGGTTTTGTGCACGGCGGCGTGATCGCGACAATCGCGGACCATACCGCGGGCGGCGCTGCGCGCTCGGCTTCCGGAACAAAAGATGTGCTTACGGTGGAGTTCAAGATCAATTACCTGCGTCCGGCGCAGGGGGAACGCCTGCGCTGTGTGGGAACGGTGTTGCGCGCGGGCAAGATTGCCGTGGTGGCGGAGTCACTGGTCTATTGCAGCCAACCGGAAGAAGAACAGCTGGTGGCAAAACTGACAGAAACATTGTTTCTGGCCGAATCACATCAGGCGCGTGCCAAGGTCAGCGGTTAAGAGCGACTTTTCCAGTCGAAGATCCAATTTGGGACTTTCCAACGGCGTCATCACGGCATAAGCTGTTCTGCCGGTAGTCCGGTTCTGGAAGCGGCCCGGCCGTTTTTTTCGCTTCGCAAGGAACAACCTGCACAGGGAAATTCCTTTTCAATCCGTTTAATGTATCAGCACGTTTCAGCAAGAGTAACTGCATACCCCATCCAAGGCACCCCCAGGGAACTCTCCGCCGGAACCGGTGCTCTCAAAAAACACCGCATTTAAACCATTCAGTAGTGAAAATCTGATCGTGGAGGATGCTCGATGCCAGTCAAGAAGAAGTCGACCCGACGGAAGCCACACCCCGTAAAACCACCGAGTCCAGGCGAACAGAAGATCGTTGCCTGCTGGGAGGACGATCCGGGAGATCCCAAGTCACAGCCGCCTCTGGCGCCGATCACAGTTTCTGCCCCGACTCCGTCTGCCACACCTTTGCCTTTCAAAATCACCGGTACGGCGCCGGCCCCGCAGATCTATCAACCCGGCACCACGGAGTTTCTCTACTACGCGGCGGGTTGCGCTCTGCGCCGCACTGCCGATTTCTGGGGCGGCGTGCTGACGAAAACCACCTCATGGCAGATCGGGAAGGTGCTGCCGGTCAACCTCGATTCCGGCGTGGATTTGAATGCGTTCTACACGCGCGGGGGAGGGGGCGATTCTCCCGGCCTGCATTTTTTCCATGACACCGTGAACGGCCGCACGTTCTTTTCCGGCGAAAGCCCGGACGTGACCAGCCACGAGATGGGCCACGCAGTCCTGGACGCCATCCGGCCGCAGCTGTTTAATGCCCAGACGATCGAGTCGGCGGCATTCCATGAGGCTTTTGGCGACATGTCTGCCATGCTCTCCGCTCTGCAGGTAACTTCCTTCCGGCAGGCGCTGCTGACGGAGACGGGCGGATCGCTGAACCGGACATCACGCTTGTCCCGGCTGGCGGAGCAGCTGGGAGCAGCCATCCGCTTTCTGCACCCGGACGCGGTGGACCGCGATTCACTGCGCAACGCGGCGAACTCGTTCTTCTACCGCGATCCGCAGACATTGCCGCCGACGGCGCCGGCTGCGACGCTGTCATCAGAGCCGCATTCGTTTTCGCGCGTATTCAGCGGAGCGTTTCTGGATGCGCTTGCGGGAATGTTCAAGACCAATGGCCCGGCCACGTCAGACCAGCTGGTAAAGACGAGCCAGGACATGGCCAAGATCCTGGTGGGAGGAGTTCTGGAGGCACCGGTGGTTCCGGATTACTACAGCCAGGTGGCCGCGCACATGATCAGCTTTGGCGAGGGCGCGCCTTTCAACGGCAAATATCGCGATGCCTTGAAGAGCGCGTTTGTCCGCCGGGGCATTCTCTCGCTTGCGGCTGCGGCCACGGTCACCAGCATGAAGCGGCAGGCCGTGCGGGCGATGGCAGCGACCGCAGCGTTTACCGGAGGCGACGAACTGCCCACAGCTGCCATCTCGGCGGCGCCGTACGGTCTGAAGAGCTCCGGGCTGAAGGTCTACACCGCGGAAGAGCCCAAGCGGCTGGCCGTTACTTCATCATCACTCACCATGGGTCCGGTGGAACCGCGGTCACCGCAAAACGCCGCCGAGTCGTACACCGAAGACCTGTTCCAGCGCGGCCGGGTTGACGTGGGTACATACGCCCGCGAAGACACTGGCTTGGTCCATCCATTCGGCTTCAAATCCCACAAGGTGTTTGAGCAAAATGGAGAGCTGGTGCTGAAGCGGATCGCCTTCGACTGCGGGTTTGACCACGCAGAATAGGGCGAGTAGAGTGGTCTTCAGAGGTAGTTGGTATGCCGAAAAAGGGCAGCAAGAAAAAGAAGGCCGCGAAGCGTAGCAGCCCGGTCAAGAAAGCCAAATTGACGCTACAAACCTCGACACCTGTACCGCAGGATGCGGCCTCACAAGCCGCATCCGACCGGTTCGTCAAGGACTTGCTGGTACGGGGCGAGGCGGCGGAGCCCACTCCGGAGGGCAAACTCCCTCTGCGGGCCACTCATGCCATCACGCGCAAGAACCCGGACGGAACCGCTCAAGTTGAACGCGTGCGCTTCAAAGCCTTCTAAGAAAGGACGCCCTCTGGGCTTCGCTCGCCGAGTGTTGACGATAGATTTGCCTTGATGAGAACCGCCGCGGCTTTCTCAGGCCAATTCCAGTTCTATCTTTTTCGCGCCCGGATCCAGCTTCACGATCCTGAAGCTGCGTATCTGTCCTGCGGCTGATGCGTCCGGCTTAGCCGCGACCGGCGAGGCGCCGCTCTTCCAGCGCGCCTGAAGCATAGAACCGAGCGATGACAGATCAGCTTGGGCGTTCGAGGTTTGCTGCGTCGCGGACTCCTGTTGTGGCTGGCTCTGCGCCGGCATGCGGCAGGCAGCGATCACGCCTTCTCCGAGCTCCACTCGCGCAACGTCGCCGGAAACGCCGATGATGCGGCCGGTGACCAGGTCGCCTTCTTTGTGCTCGGCGACGTATTCGTCGATGCTCGAGGGCGCCATCTGCTTGATGCTGAGGCGCACGGTGCGTTTGGCGGGATCGAGCTCCAACACCTGCGCTTTTACGATCTGACCCGCTTTCAATACGTCCTGGGGATGGTTGATGCGCTTTTCCGCGCTGATCTCGCTGACGTGGATCATGCCTTCGATGCCTTCAGCAATCTGCACGAAGGCGCCAAACTTGGTAAGGCTGACCACCGGGCCTTCAATCACCGAGCCGGGCGCAAATTTCTGCGCGGCGTCTTTCCAGGGATCGCCCAGCGCCTGCTTCAGCCCGAGTGAGATGCGGCGCTCAGCCGCGTTCACACCCAGGATTACGGCTTCCACGGTTTCGCCGGGTTTGACGGCGTCGCTCGGCTTTTTGACCTTGCGCGCCCACGACATCTCGGAGATGTGGATCAGCCCTTCAATGCCGGGTTCGAGTTCGACGAAGGCGCCGAAGTCCATGAGTCGCGTGACTACGCCGCGCACGCGCTCGCCGGTCTTGAACTTTTCCGCAACGGAGTCCCACGGATGGGGCTGGAGCTGCTTGAGGCCGAGCGAGATGCGGCGCCTGTCATGATCGACTTTGAGCACACGGGCTTCAACCGGCTGGCCGACGCTGAGCACGTCAGCAGGCTTGTTGACGCGGCTCCAGGAGATGTCACTGACGTGCAGCAGGCCGTCGACTTCGCCGATATCGACGAAGGCGCCGTAGTCGGCCAGGCTGCGGACGACGCCGTGAACGGTGTCGCCCTCTTTGATTTCGGAATAGCGGCGCGCGCGGTTGGCGCGCTCTTCTTCCTCGGCAACAATGCGGCGATCGACGACCACGTCTTCATCGGCGACGTCAAGCTTGGTAATGCGGCAACGAATCTCCTGTCCGACGAGCTTTTCCAGATCGGCGGCGTCACGCACGCCGCTGCGCGAGGCCGGCATGAAGGCGCGCACGCCGACATCGACGCTTAACCCGCCTTTAATGGCGGCCGTGACGGTGCCGACGATGACAGATTTTTCATTGAATGCTTTTTCCAGCTGAGCCCAGTCAGTGGGCCGAGCGACCTTGCCGCGCGCCAGCGAATAATAGCCGCTTTCAGGATCTCGGCCCTTGATGGTGACCATCAGCTTGTCACCGGGCTGAACATTTTCGCCGGCGCGAAAAGCCGTGAGCGGCAGAATGCCTTCAATCTTGTAGCCGATATCGAGCAGGACGGATTCGGCGGTCAACTTAATAACGGTGCCTTCGAGGCCCTGAGCAGCGGCGGCGTCCTTGCGCGCGTGGGCTTTCTCATATTGCGAGAGAATGTCCTGGAAGGATTCCGCGGTCTCGGCAGAGTCGTTGGTTGGCTGGTTTTCAGGATTGTTGGGATCAGGCATGAAGAAATTCTATTTTAGTTGGACTCAATGGCAGCGAGCCCGACTTGCGCGGCGAGCTGCCTGCTACAAGCGCAGCAGGATGCCAGGTTAGCAAATCCCGTCGGCGGTTTGGAGCGAAGCGACAGAGAAAAATGGTGAGCGCGGCTGGATTCGAACCAGCGACCCACGCCTTAAAAGGGCGTTGCTCTACCAACTGAGCTACGCGCCCACACTCTTATTAATCTAACATAGCGCGCAGCACTCAGCAGTCAGCGAACGGCAGCTGAACGCTGACTGCTGATAGCTAATGAAGGCAGCGAGCCCGGCTTGCGCGGCGAGCTGCCTGCTACGAGCGCACGGAAATCTTAACTCGAGCAGATTCGGTAAGCGGTTTGGAGCGGAGCGACAGAATGAAAAGAAAAAGCAGCTCGTACCGCGGACGAGCTGCCGACATCATCTTTCCTATGAATCCCACGAGTTAAAAACGAATTTGAGGTCCAAAGGTAGCGCGGAAATTATTGGTTTTGCTGTTGTTCAGGAACATGATTTCATCGCCGGCATCGATGCGAATTCCGAGCCAGCCGCGGTTGATTTCCACGCCGCCGCCGGCGAAGACCGCAGGCTTGGTGTCGCCATCGACGATGTTCCCGATCTGGTTGTTGATGACGGTGGCAGTCACGGGACCGCCCACGCCGAAATTGACAAATCCGCCTTTCGCCAGCGCAAAGAAGCGCATCGGTCCCGTGGTCTGGATTTTCAGCCCAAACAGGCTATGCAAAATCCGCAGGTTGGAGCGGAACGTGTTGGTCACGCCGCCGAAAGTGACGGTTTGTGTCTTGGTCCGCTCAAAGTCATATGCCATTTCGCCTTCGAGCACGATGTGCTTGCGTACGTTGAATCCCAGCCGCCCACCGACGCCGAACATGTTCAGATCAGCGTCCTGGATCCGGGTGAAATCCATATAGAGACCAAGGTTGCCGTGGTTCTTCGTGTCTTTATCTTTGTTGTCCTGCGCTGAGACCGCAGGGGCTATCACCGCAAAACACAGAGCCAGGGTGCTCAGCATTGCGAGTCGTTTCATGTTTTAGCTTCTCCGTAATTCCGTGAAGTCTGTTGAGCTCTTAGAACCGGATTTGGGGACCACCCATAAATTTAAAGTTATGCTGGGCCCCGTTGTCAAAGTACATCTCATCTCCGGCTTCCAGACGAAGCCCGATATGCCCGGCATTGAATTCTACGCCGCCGCCCGGATAGAAGACGCCGTTGGTGTCTCCGTCTCTGATATTGCCGAACTGGTTGGCGACGTTACCCACGGTCACAGCGTTGTTGGCCACGCCGAAGTTGAGCAGGCCGCCCTTCACAACGAAGAAGACGCGCACCGGGCCGGTGGTTTGAAACTTAGGGCCGAAAAGGCCGTGAATCAGGCGCAGGTTGGAGCGCACGGTGGTGGTATTGCCGGAGAGGTCGGTGATGCTGGCAGTTGCGTTGCGCTCGAAGTCGTAGGACATCTCGCCTTCCAGGACAACGTGGGGATGAATATTCAGGCCGAGCCGCCCGCCGACGCCAAAGAAGTTCTGCTTGGCGAACTGCAGCCTGAAATAATCGAAATACACGCCAAAATTGCCGTGGTTTTTGTTGTCATCTGCCTGGGCGGAGGCCGCGGGGGCGATCATCGCCAGACACAGAGCCAAGGCGCTTAGAATTGCGAATCGTTTCATGTTGTAGCTTCTCCCGTTTTAAGTTTGCGTAGCTCAACCCGTACCAGAGCCTCACAGCTTTTGGGGACGGAAAGCAGTCAGCACGGTGGATTATCAAAGTTTCGATGCCCGAACCGGGAGGCAGGTGGGCTGCTGGGGCGTTCTCTTTTGCGCCGGGAAACGCCACTTTTTTCACATAGTTGCAGTTTACAGAGCGTCAATTTCGGCATTAAACTCAGGAACGTTGCCCGATTCATTACCGCTTCCGGAGGACCTTACCTTATGCCGACTGGGACGCTTGACCTGATGAAGATTGACGGACAGCCCACGACCTACCAGATCATGTTTGAGCAGAATGCCGGAGGAACGTTTGTGGCGCGGGTGGAATCCGATGAGCTGGTCCCCTTTCTGCATGAAGAGATGCGAGTGGAGCTGCCCACCGCGGAATCAGCCGCGCAACGGCTGCGGAAAGAAAGCCGCGTCCGGCTGCAGAATGTATTTCTGGAAGAGAACAATCTGCATGCGGTGATGGAGTATATGGAAGAGGACATATCGTAAGGCGGTATTTGGTATTTAGTATTTGGCCTTAAGCTGATGACGGCATGGCGCACGGGAGGAATTTCGCGAGAAAGCCAAATACCAAGTACCAAATACTAAATACTAAATACCTTTTCCCAATCACCCAATCACCCGATCACGCGCGATCACCCGATCCAGTTTGACTTTCAGGTCCTCGGCGATCTGCCGGCCGTGGAAGCGTCCGTTTTCGATGAAGATCTCGCTGGTCTTTGAGCCGGCAACGATCACGCCAGCCACATAAATTCCCGGCACATTGCTTTCGAAAGTTTTGGGATCGCAGACGGGGCGCATCTCCGGGCGGGTAAGCTCGATGCCGAGCGATTGCAGGAATTCGTAATCGGGGTGATATCCGGTGAGGGCAAAGACGAAGTCATTTTTAATGGCGCGCTCGCCTTCCGGCGTTTTGATGCGCACCGAGTCAGGCTTGATTTCCAGCACGCAGCTCGAGAACCAGGCGGTGACCTCGCCGTTCTTGATCCGGTTTTCGATATCGGGCTTGATCCAGTACTTCACGTTGCCGTGAATGCCCGGGCCGCGATGGACCAGGGTGACGCGGGAGCCGCGGCGCCACAGCTCCAGCGCGGCGATGGCGGCGGAATTTTTTGCTCCAATAATCAGCACGTCCATATCGAAATAGGGGTGCGGCTCCTGGTAGTAATGCATGACTTTTCCCAGATCCTCGCCGGGAATGCCCAGGTAGTTCGGCCGGTCATAGTAGCCGGTGGCCACCACGATCTTGCGCGCGGTGTATTCGTGTTCCTGGCCATGGCTGTCACGGGTGGTGGCGCGGAATGCGCCGTCATAGCCGGTGACGGCGAGCACGCGCTGGTACTGGCGGACGTCGAGCCGGTAATGCTGGGCGACATTGCGGTAGTACTCGAGCGCCTCCTGCCGGTTGGGCTTCTGGTTCGCCGTGGTAAAGGGGATGTCGCCGATTTCGAGCAGCTCGGGCGTGGTGAAGAAGACCATATTGGCCGGATAGTGGAAGAGCGAGTTGACCAGGCAGCCTTTCTCGACCAGCGCGACCTTGAAGCCGGCGCGCTGCGCCTCAATGGCCGAGGCCATGCCGGTGGGCCCGGCGCCGATCACCAGCACATCAAAGCTGTTGCCCCTGTGCTCCATGGCACTTTATTTTACAGAGGGGCACGGGTTTTGAAAGGTCGCAGCGACCTTGCGCGACCGGATGGTTGCTGCGGTCGAAACCTGTCTCTTAACCGGCGCTACTTCCGTTTACGCTTTGCAGCTTTGTTCTTCTTCGAAGGCGTATTGCCGTTCCGGCCCATCTTGCGCGCGTCTTGCGGGCCCGTCTTCCCTTTGCGAGGGAAGGCACTATTTTGCGCCACGACGTGAAAAATCACTATCACTCCGTTCCCCGCTCCCGCCGACAGAGGCTTAAAATGGATGTCCGTCATACCGTCAAACCGGTTGGTAATAAAGTGGCAATTTCGGATGTAAGACGCCTTGCGGTTCTGGAGCACAAGCCGGTGACGCCGCAACATCGCTTGACGCGTGTTGTTGTCCAGCGGCAATTCCCTCAGGCTGATCCCGTTTGCTGATGGATTGGCAAACCCGAACAGCTTCTGCGCCGCCGAGTTGAACAGGTAGATCACCGTCTCATCGTTCACCAGCAGCACGGGCAACGGCATGCGCTCAATCATTTCCAGGTAGCGCGCGTTCACCTCATCGAGTTCCCGCGTGCGCGACGTGAGTTCTTCATTGGTGGTCTCCAGCTCTTCGTTGAGCGACTGCAGCTCTTCGTTGGTGGTCTCCAGTTCTTCGTTGGTCGATTGCAGCTCCTCGTTGGTGGTCTCCAGCTCTTCATTGCTCGACTGAAGTTCCTCGTTGGTGGTCTCCAGCTCTTCGTTGGCGGACTGCAATTCTTCCGTCGTAGTTTCCAGCTCCTCGACGGTGCTTTGCAGGGTGATCCGTGAAGTGACGTTCTCCATGTAGATCAGGGTCCCCACCTGGCCTGCTCCGGATTCGGCCATGATGGGCTTGATGGTGGCCGCCACCGCCGTGTCGGCACCTGGAGCGCAATCAAACCGGACCGTTTGCGGCCGATTGGTCCGGCTTTGCTTCAGGAACTCCTCCAGCTGCGGACAGCGCTGCCACAACTGCGTCTCTTGCAGTTTCTTGCCCACCAGGGTATCGCGAAGCTCCCACATTTTCAGGATTTTGTCGTTTTCCGTGATCACGGTATCGCCTGCGTCCAGCACCAATACTGCGGGCTCCAGAGTGGCGAGAAGGGTTTCGTAATGGAGCCTGAGCTGCTCCAGTTCCTGGCGGGTGTTGTCCCTCAGGTCCGGCGTCATATGGTTGTTCCAGGTCCTTTCAGAATTGTAAGACCTCTCAAAATCGCTAGCCCTGGGCCGGTACTGGAAAATTCTCCAGCGCCCATTGATAGGAACGAAGTCCGGGTCGTGCCGGAGTTGTGATTCTGACTTTCCCAGAAAAAGAATGCCCCCATCGTTTAGAGCATACTTTAACCGTTTGAGAATACTCTCCTGGGCGGGGGCGTCAAAATAGATGAGCACGTTGCGGCAGACCAGGAGATCGATGTGAGAGATGGGAGGGTCCGCCAGCAGATTGCTGCGCCCGAAGATCACCATGCGGCGGGTGTCGCGCGCCACCAGCTTTGGCCCAACCCCGGTGAAATACCTTGCTCTGATTTCCGTGGGCACGCCCTGCAGCGCCTCGGCGTGGTATTCCGCCTGGCGCGCTGTTTTCAGCGCGTTCTCATCATTGTCAGTGGCGTAAACCTTGATCCCATACTCTTTCACGCGCGGCCCAAGCAGCTCACTGAGCAGAATCGCCACCGAATAAGCTTCCTCCCCGGTGGCGCAGCCCGCGCACCACGCCCGCAATGGGCCGGCGGCCGGCCGGTCATGCAACAGCAGTTTCTGGACTTGTTGCCGCAGAACCTGCCATGCCGGCGGGTCACGAAAAAATTGCGTGACGTTGATCAGGACCATGTCCAGTAGCCTGGCTGTTTCACCCTGGTCTTGACGGACATGTTTCAGGTAGTCCTCATACGTTGCCATGCGGAGCTGCTGCATTCTGCGCCGGATGCGCCGTTCCAGGGTGGTGGTCTTGTACCCGCGCAGGTCGACGCCGCGCTCCTCCGCCAGTTCGCGTACCACATCTTTCAATGTTTGCGGTTCTTCCATGGCCTCAACTCAGGAGCATAGTTCTATCAGTGTCTCGCTTATCTTCTCTAAAGAAAGAATCAAATCAACGCAGCCGGTTTCCGCCGCGGCCTGGGGCATCTGGCGGAATTCCGCCTCATCGGGGGCCTGCGCCATGGTAATCCCTCCAGCTTCTTTGATGGTTCGGATGCCCACGGAGCCGTCCTTGCCCGAACCCGACAATATCACCGCAATGGAGCGCGACCCGTATGTGCCGGCCACGGATTCAAACAGCAGATCAATTGATGGCCGTGAAAAGTGCACCAACTGCGAATGTGCCAATTGAATTTTCCCCGGTCCCACCAGCAGATGTTCGTCCGGCGGCGCCGTGTACACTGTGCCGGGCAGGAGGACTTCACCATGCTCCGCCTGTTTTACCTTTAGCTCGGTCGATCGCCCCAGCAGGGTGGCCAACCAGCTCTTATGCCCGGGAGCCAGGTGCTGCACGATCACAATGCTGCTGGGAAAAGTTTTGGGGAGCCTCTTCAACACCTGCGCAAGCGCCTTGAGCCCGCCCGCTGACGCTCCCATGGCCACTATGTCATAGTTCCGCCGCGCATAGGGTAGGCCCACCTTCGGTGGCTTCGACTGGCGTGGCATGTTGGCATCTCAAGCATAGTGGAACCTCGCCGCGGAAAGGAGCATATTTGAGCCGGCCTGCTCAATTTGCCCGTTGATCCACAACCCCACGGGACGATGATGAACTCAAAGTCTTTATGGGGTGACCAAAATGAAGCCCGGCCAGTCGCCACGCATGCTGGATGAGGAGCTATCTCTGCGCCAGGCTGAGCAAAAGAGAGCCGTGCAAAGGGCGCACTCCATCATTCGCCGGTCCAAAGAACTGGTCGCCCAGTCCGCACAGATTGTAGCTGAGGTCAAACGACGTACCCCGGGCCTGATCCGGGCTGGTGGGGCGCGCTTCCCGGCCCCTCGCCGAATCAATGCTCAGCCCTAAGTGGCTGATGCCGTGGGGGTTTCTGCTGAAGGCACTCCACCGTGGGGGCACTACGAAAAAAGAACGCCATCCGAGGGGAGATGGCGTTCTTTCACGCGTTGGGCTCTGGACAAAGGAAAAAGGAAACTACTTCTTTTGCCTTCTTGCCAAGTCAGGTAAAATTGTCTCGTACGCCGGCGTAATTTGGGAAGCGCCAAGAAGCGACATAATTTGGCTTTAGCAAGCGTTAAGACACGCCTGGATGCGCCAACGGATTTCGGCAACTCAGCATCAAAAAAACCGATGACTCCGAATGATGAAGTTCTCAATTCGTGGAAAGAGGTAGCCAGCTACCTGGGTCGCGGCGTCAGGACGGTGCAGCGCTGGGAGCGGGAGCTGGGGCTTCCGGTGCGGCGGCCGCGAGGCAAGTCGCGCAGCGCGGTGATCGCATTCAAGACGGAGTTGGACAAGTGGCTGCGCCAGGCGCCCGCCGAACAGCTGCAGCACCAACATGCGGCAGAACCCGACTCCATGCCCAAGATCCCGAAGCTGAACCACGAACGACAGAGCCAGCTGCAAGAGAACACCGCAATCCTGATCAATAAAGCTACCGCGCTGCTCTCGTGCTCTTCCGGCCTGAACGAACAGTTGAACAGCCTCCGCGCGAACCTGGAACGCACCTTGCAGCTCACCGCGAGCAGGATGAAGCAGGATATCAAGTGGGGGAGAACTCTTACTCCGCGATGCCCGATACACAATCCGGCCCCGCTACCAAGCCAGCCGATAAGCGCGCCAATGCCGGCCAAGAGAGATTCCTGATGAATCTTTGGAGTTTTTGACTTTAGCTTTGCGCCGGCACGGGCACTGCCCTGAGCGCGTTTTGAGCACGTTGCCTGCGCTCACGAGGCGATAGTCCGGGAATCTTCGTCTTCGAGGTCCGCGACGCGGACAAAGAAGACGTGGCCTTCTACCTTGCAGCGATAGGTCTTCAGCCCACCGATTTGGCCGTGGAAATCCTCAGAATCGCCCCGGACAGAAATCTTCTGGAGCACCGGCTCGATGGCGCCTCTGCCGCATACCGGGCATTTGACAGGCTGCAACATCGTCAAACTTTAAGCTTATTCCATTCTGCTGCTGCTCCAAGCGCCAATCTGCGCCATTGGGGCAGGAAGCAATTGGCCCTCAGCAGTCAGCATTCAGCAGTCAGCATTCAGCCCCATACCGGTCTCGCGGGCTAATGAAAACCCCGGAAACACGGAGGATCGGAGGAAGCGGAGGATCATAAGGAATGTGCGTCCTTATTCAAATATTTCTTCTTTGATGCACAAATCGTTTAGTTCCTCCGGTTACTCCCTTCCCCCGCGCTTCAAAGGTTTCCGTCGGGGATCACGGGACCGGTACGGGGCTGAATGCTGACTGCTGAGTGCTGAATGCTGCCTCTGAATGCTGATTGCCGACTGCCAGTCATCGTAGTTCCAACGGATTAGACCAATAAAAATCCCGCATCTACTCTGGATCCCGCTAGACTGCGAGGACTGGTCGATGGCAGGCTTTATTTAAGTTCGCAGTCGCTTATACGGGCCCATTCGCCGGCGCGATGAACGTTATTCGGTCGCCAGACGCAGATATTGCCAGATCAGTCTTCCAAGCTGATCGACTACCCGCCACTTTGGAAAGCGAGTTCCCCTGATGAGAAAGCAGAAGCATGCACGGAAGTTTTTGTCTCTAACAGCTCTGGTTTTATCGGTCCATTTTGCCGCCGGATGCGGCGGCCACGCCGCGGCGCCGATGAGCAACACCAGTCCCACCTCGCCGGCCCCGGGCGGGGGCAGCACGACGCCGAGCAATGCCAAGGTGATTTCGGACATCCAGAAGCTCAGCGGATGGCAGGGCTGCACTACCTGCACGGGAAGCCCGTTTGCGGTCTTTTCCATGACCGAGGGCATCGGTACGCCTTCGCTGAGCGGCGCTTCGGCGCGCTTCCAGTTGCTCTCCGGCACGCAAGCGTTCGGCGGCGCGCTGTGGTTCAAGTTCCTGGGCTCGGCCGATAGCGCCACCCACTTTCTTTACGACCTTGAGTTCTACATGGACAATCCATCAGGGCCGCAGGCGCTGGAGTTCAACGTGAGCCAGAGCGCCGGCGGGAGCCATTACGATTTTTCCACGCAGTGCGACCTGGTGGGCACGCGAACATGGCGCGTCTGGGACCCGGTGAAGGGCGCGTGGGCCGGATCTTCCGCGCCCTGCGTTCCGCCCGCGGCGAACACGTGGAACCACCTGGTCTGGGAGTTCCAGCGCGACAGCTTAGGCAATGTGATCTTTTCGGCGGTGTCGATCAACGGAAACCGCAGCGCAGTCAACATGACGATGCCGCATACGGCGGACAGCCAGAGCGGAGTGGACGTGGCGTTCCAGATTGACGCGAACCAGACGGGCACGCCGGTTTCAGTGTGGCTGGATCGTGTAAGTCTCACATACTGGTAGGGAAGGCAGCACTCAGCACTCAGCAGTCAGCACTCAGCAGTCAGCATTCAGCCCCGTACCGGACTCGCGGGTCAACGAAAACCAGCAGTCAGCACTCAGCCGTCAGCATTCAGGCTCGCACCGGAGTCGCGGGTCAACGAAAAACCAGCAGTCAGCACTCAGCAATCAGCATTCAGGCTCGTTCAGAATCAACTTTTCTGATTAACGAAGCGAGCATACGTTTTACTTCTTCGACTTGGGGTTGTAGCCGTTCGTGACCTTCCGTCCTTAGATAGCCCAGGTCCTTAGACAGAAGCAAATGATATTCAAGTTCGTTTGCTGAACCCATGGCCATCTGCAAGAAACGGTGAAGTTCGGCGTTGCACGGCGGCCGCAGCCTTCCGCGATGTTTGCTGGAATGGATGAGCCTGCTCGCCGAATTTGCGAGACAAGGCCGAAGATTTCTTCTCTGGGGAATGGCTTGGTAGCTTCATAGCATGCCAGGACCAACGCGTGAGCTTTTTCCCAAACTTTCAAATCGCGAAAATCTTTCATGATCACCTCACAAGTACAGGGCTGAATGCTGAGGAGTGCTGACTGCTATCAGTCAAACGGCTCAATCTCCTCAACGTCCACGGCCCCGATTGCGGCGAGGACCTTGCGGAAGGCCTCGTCGATGACCGGCATGGGAGTGTTGCACTCGCCGCGAATGCGGACATCAGCGTCATAGCGGAAGCCGTTTTCTACCGTGGTGGGAAAGTCGACGATGCGGATGCGCACGCCGTCGAACGGAACGCAGGCAACATAGTCGCCGTACCAGTAGCTGTCGCCGAGGCGCCACGTCCAGCCGCCGAGCGCGTTGAGGCGCGCGCAGAGAGCGTCAGTGGAGCTTTCTGTCGCCGTGAATGAGTAAGCGCCGGTGATGGATCACCTCAGCTGTTTCGAAAAAGGGAAGTTAAAACACAAGGTCTCTCACCCCTGCTCACTCACCTCAGCGGCCAAAGCCCGCTGCGTATGGGGCTGCCGTCTCAGGGCTAAAGCTCTGCTCGGTGCGTTTCAGACCTTGTTATAAGAACCAGGGCTAAAGCCCCGATTCTTATTGCGACCTTTACGCGGCCCTAAAGGGCCGCTCTTCCACGGCTGTGCAACCCGCATGATCGATCCAGACGTTCTCACGCAGACTAAAGCCCTGCTCCACCCGGCATGGGCGTCGGCGTGCAGGTTAGTTCGCGCGCTCGCTGACGGGGGTTCGGGATGACGAACTAAAAAACGTTCCATTAGAACCTAAATAGGTATAGCTGCGAAAGCCTGCTCCATATCAGCCTTGAGATCGCTGAAGTCTTCCAGGCCAGTGTAGAGCCGGACGATGCGATGATCATACTTTGGCCGCTTCGGCGATTGCAGATCGTAGGTCATGACCAGGCTGGTGACGCCGCCCCAACTATAGCCGATCTTAAAGAGCTTGAGCGCATCGACGAAGGCATGCACCTGCTCGCGGCTGTAACGTTTGGCGAGCACGATGGAGAACAGCCCGGTTGAGCCGGTGAAGTCGCGCTGGAAAAATTCGTGGCCGGGACACGCGGGCAGCGCGGGATGCAGCACGAGCTCGACTTCAGGGCGCGCGGCGAGCCAGCGCGCCAGCTCGAGCGCCGACTGCTCGACCGCCTTGAGGCGGACGGCCATGGACTTCATGCCGCGGAGCGCCAGACTGCAATCGTCGGGCGAGGCGGCGAAGCCGAGGCCCTGGTGAGTTTCGCCCAGGCGCTCGTAGATTTTCTGATCGCGCACGGTGATGGAGCCGAGCAGAAGATCGCTATGGCCGCCGACGTATTTGGTCAGCGCCTGCATGGTGACGTCGACGCCGTGAGCAAAGGCGTCAAAGTAGATTCCGGCGGCCCAGGTGTTGTCGAGCACGACGAGCGCGCCGTGGCGGTGCGCCGCCTCGGCGATGGCAGGAACGTCCTGCACCTCCATGGTGATGGAGCCCGGGCTTTCACACCAGACGAGGCGCGTGTTGGATTTGAGAAACGGTCCGATGCCGCCCACGCCATTCCCGCGCCGTTCTTGCGCATCGGGCAGCGGAGGATAGTAGGTCACTTCGACGCCGAAGCGGCGCAGGACGTCATTGGAAAACATGCGGTTAGGGCCGTAAATGCTTTCGGGCAGCAGGACGTGGTCGCCGGATTTGAGCAGCGCCAGATGGATGAGCGAGATGGCCGACTGCCCGCCGGGAGTAATGATAGTGTGAAAACCTTTTTCCAGTTCGCAGACTTTGGCGGCAAGTTCCAGGTTGGTGGGCGTGCCGTACAGGCCGTAGGTGTAGCCGACCTCGTGCTGGTTCCATTGGTCGGTGGCCGCGGCGGCCCGGGTAAAGAGCACGGTTGAGCCGCGATAAACCGGCGTAGCGAGCGAACGAAAGCCTTCAGGGACTTCGGCGTCAGAGTGGATGAGGCGGGTTTTCCAGTCTTTCTTATTAGCCATAGCAGAATTCTAGTGCGGCGAGCTATTCAGGTTCGATGAAGTCGGGAATTTTCCAGCCGTCGTATTCGCCGTGGTGCTCGTCGGCGAAGAGATCGAGCTCGGTCTGGAGCTCCTTCAGGTCTTCGATTTTGCCCGTTTGGCGCATGTGCAGCAGCCACTTCTGTTGCTCTCCGTGAAGACTCAGCGATTGCGTGCTCCAGCCGCGCTGATGGAGGCGCTCAGCGGCGGCTTCCGCGTCGGCGTGATCAGAGAAGAAGAAATAATGGTCGAGCGACTCGGCGCTGGCCAGAGCCGCGTCAATCTTGAGATCGGATTCAGACCGCTTTGGGTGGCGGCCGAAGAGGGATCGGATACCTTCAAACATGGTCGTTCCATTTTAGGGTAATGGTACAGTTTGCGTTTGTCAGGACACGGATCGAACCCAGAGGGCGTTGAGTCTTGGCTTTCAGTTGTCCCCGCAATCCCGAGGACGAACTCATGCGGCATTGCGGTTTTGCACCGGCTCCGCGAGCCCGAGGGATCGGCTCCGCTGCACTCCAGGATCGTGGAATTCCGCTCGTGTCTGACGAAACAGCTCCGGGCATTTCAGCGCACGTTATAATAAAGAGTTTTGCTCACTGCTTCCCCCTCGGCAGAGATCATTACTGATAAAGGTCTTGCGCTTATAAAGAGGACATGATGGCCCAGCAATTTCGCGAGGAAAAGGATTCCATCGGAATCAAGCAGATTCCCGCCGGCGTGTACTATGGCGTGCAGACGGCGCGCGCGGTCGAAAATTATCCCATCTCCGGCATGCGCGCCAACCCAACGCTGATCCGCGCGATCGGCATGGTGAAGTACGCCGCGGCGCAGGCCAACAAGGAGCTGGGGCTGGTGGACGACCGGCGCGCCGACGCCATCATGCAGGCTGCGAAGGAGGTCATCGACGGCAAATGGGACGCCGCGTTCGTGGTGGACGTGTTTCAGGCGGGCGCGGGTGTGAGCTTCCATATGAACTCCAATGAGGTGGTCGCCAACCGCGCCACCGAGCTGATGGGCGGCAAGCTGGGCGAGTACACGGTCCATCCCAATGACCACGTGAACTATGGCCAGTCGACCAACGACGTTTTTCCTACTTCCATGCGCGTGGCCACGCTGCTGGAGCTGGAGAAACTTTATCCCGTGCTCGACGCGCTGGCCGCGGCGTTTGAGGCCAAGGGCAAAGAGTTTCACAACATCATGAAGTCCGGGCGCACGCACATGCAGGACGCGGTGCCCATTCGCCTGGGCCAGGAGTTTGCCGCGTACGGCGTGGCTATGCGCAAGGCCATCGACGACATCCGCCACGCCGGCGATTCGCTGCGCGAGCTGGGGCTGGGCG
>DASTJB010000103.1:0-3304 GCA_035717005.1 Candidatus Angelobacter sp. | reverse complement strand
TGGCCCGATTTCCTCCACGCCTCCGCAATGAAATTTTGCTTTCCCACAAACCCTGTCCTGGTGCATGATATCCACCCTATGCAAACTCTCAATGTCGGCGCCGGCCGCACTGACCAGGAATACCAGGCCGCAGAAGAATCCCGCCGTGAAGAACTCCGCGACGACGTCCAGACTTCCTCTTTCTATTTCTTCATCGCCGCCGGCCTCGCCGGTCTCGGCAGCGGCCTGCTGCCTGTGCTGGTGCCGGGCGTAATCAGGCTCGGCGACTTCGACCTCCTCGCCTGGCTCCGCAGCATCGTCGCCATCGGCTCTCTTGACATGCTCGCGCTCTACGGCCGCGATCTCCTCCAGGGCAACATCCTCTACTTCCGGGCCATCGCCGCCTTATGGGTGGTCACCCTCGTCCTGCTCGGATTGGCCGGCCGCAAAAACCAGCGCTGGGCCTTCTGGACCGGCGTGGTCCTCTACGCCGCAGACCTGGTCCCACTCATGGTCATGCTCAATCTCTGGGCCATTTTCGCCGTCGGCCTTCATGGCTTCTTCATCCTGCAATGGTTCAAAGGACAACGAGCTCTCGGCGAACTCAAACAGCAATCACACGCAGCCGCCGCCGCCGCAGGAGCGCGATAGTTTTTAGCTCTTGGCTTTTAGCTCTTGGCTTTTGGTTTTTCCGATCAGTATCATCAGCGCTCATCTGCGGTACGATTTTGGGTCTTCCGATCACCAGATCACCCGATCACCCGATCTCCCGATTCCTGTGATCCTCATCACATTCTCGCCCGCCGGCTCCACGCTAACGTTGGCTGGACAAGAGAGGTGTTCCATGGCAGCGCCGCTGATCGTCCGCGAAACCACTCCCAGGCTGAAAAACGTTCTCTTCGCCACTGACTTCTCTGAGGGCTCTCTGGCCGCGCTCTCCCATGCCGCTGCCATCGTGCGCGCCTTTGGCGCCAACCTGCATCTCTGCCACATTGAGTCGCCCGCGCCGCTCTCCGCCGGTCTGGCTGACCCGCATCTTTACTGGGCTGCCGGCCAGGATGCGGTATCGCGTCTGGCCGCCACGCGCTCTCTGCCCGTCCTCAAGGGCCTCAAGCCGCTGCTGGTCCTGGGTGAAGGCGATCTCAGAAAAGAACTGCTTCGCATCGTCCGCGAAAGCGACATCGACCTGCTCGTCGCCGGCACGCGCGGCCGCACCGGCTTCCGCAAAATGCTGCTCGGCTCGGTCATTGAAGAGATCTGCCGCACCGTTACCTGCCCCATCCTCACCGTGGGACCGGAAAGCGCAAACCAGCAACCATCCAACGCCCAATCGAACGCCCAGGCCGACGCGCAGGCCGCCGGGCAAGCCCTCGCGCAAACTGGCTGGGCGCGCGCCGAAGGCGGTACGCCCGCCGGCCGCACGCCATCTCCGTACGCGCACATTCTCTTCCCCACCAACCTCTCCGAGCTGAGCGAAAAGACCGTGCCTTACATCGCTCTGCTGGCGCAGAAATTCGGAGCGCAGGTCACCGTGTTGCACGTCCTGCCCAATGATGAAGCCAGCACCGCCGACGAACTCACCCAGAACGAGTCCGTGCGCAACGCCATGATCCGCCGGTTCGCCGCGCTCGTGCCCCATTCGGGCGCCGCTCCTGCGGGCCCCAGCCGTTTCGCGCTCTCTGCGGAAGGGATGGGCGGGCCTGAATGGGCAGAGCTCGTGCCGTTTGATACCGAGTTCATCGTCGCCCGCGGCAACATCGCTGAGACCGTGCTGCGCGTCGCTCGTGAAAAACACGCCGGCCTCATCGCCATGGCCATCCGCAACGCCTTCCGCCCCGGCATCCTGCGCGAACGCACGGCCTACCGCATCATCGCCGGCGCCCAATGCCCGGTGCTGACGGTAAGGTAGGGGGCAGGCTGTCCGCTCTAGGCGTTTGGCTCTTGGTGTTCCTTCGTGTCCTTTGTGGTTAAAGGTCTTTGCTTTTCCGATCAGTGTCATCAGTGTTCATCAGTGGTGAGACTTTGTTCTTTCCGATCCGCGTTCACCCGCGATAATCAGCGGTAAGATTGTTGTTTTTCAGATCACCCGATCACCAGATCACGGCGATATCAAAACAACTTGCTCAGCTCAATCACCTCCAGCGGACAATCCTTCCAGTTATGCCACCAGCACACAATCATGTCGGCCTTGCTGGTCTGGTGCATGTGGACCAGAAAATTTCTGCTCTCCAGCTCAAATTCAACGTGCACCCGCTCCAGCTTCCCGTCGTCCCGCACCCGGAACGCCTCGCAATCCGGATACTTCGTCCCCATCTTCAGCACGGCAAATCCCAGCTTCTCCGCCATCGCGCCAAATAGAAGCACCACGCCTTGTTCATTGGTCGGCGCACAGATCATCGGCCCCGGCCGCAGCAACCGGCCATAGACTTCGCGGCCCTCCCGGTTGACCTTGTTCCCACTTTCCGGCCCCGGGGTTTGAACTTCAGTCGCACTTTTGATCGCGAATCTTCTGGCCCTCCTCACATTGTCGGGCCCCGGTTTCGATCTCCAGGCCTCAATCGCTCTTTCCTCTTGCTCCCGCGCCTCCACCATCGCCAGCACGTCTTTCCATTCCTCCTCCCAGCCGCGTTCCACTGCGTACTGTTTCAACCCATGCGGGACATTCCGCCACGTCTCAAACCGCAGCGTCAGCGGACGCACGCTGTACTTGCTCTCAAAGTCGTATTCTGAAATCGTCGGCAGCTTTTTGAGTTTCCGTGCCACCGTCGCCCAGTCGCGAAACAGGTCTTCGAGCGGGGCCCGGTATCCGCTGCCGATTCCCACCAGCCCGCACTGCTCCAGCAGCCCCCGGTACGTGCCGAAAGCCTGGCGCACCGCCTTGCGGCTCACATTCGCATGCTTCATTAGCTCGATATGGCTGGGTGTGTGTCCCAACTTGACCGCGCACTCCATCACCGCTCGAATGATCTCTTCTTTACTCACCTTCGTCCTCCATTTTTGGCTGTAAATACAAAAAGCCACCCTCGGGTGGCTCTTAGGTTCGTATCAGGGCCCGGGCTTTAGCCGGGCCGGAATTGGTTTTAGGAAATGGGGCTTTAGCCCCTGCGAACAGGAATTCGAAAAGTCCACCTGGCGGTGGCTCTTAATCCTTGGCTTTTTGAGTTTTGCTCCGGCTAAGAGCTAATGGCTGGTCCTAAACTAAACAGCCACCGGGCGGTGGCTCACGATGTCTAAATCCTTGGCTTGGCTAATTGCTAGCTGCTAATTGCTAACTGCCGCGGCCGAAGGCCGCCCGGGCATAGCTCCGCCTGGCAAAGCGTCGACG
>DASTJB010000102.1:0-6180 GCA_035717005.1 Candidatus Angelobacter sp. | reverse complement strand
TGTGCGTCTGATGCCGACCGCGGCCATCAGCGGCGAGATCGTCGACGAGTTCAACGATTACCTGCAAAACGTGGAGGTCACGCTGCTGGCGAGCGAGACGCGCCTGGGACAAATGTTTTTGCGGCCTGCGGCCAAGAGCGTTACCGACGATCGCGGGCAGTACCGCATTGCCGGTCTTCGCCCCGGACGGTATTACGTGGTGGCGGAATATAAATCCAAGACAGCATCGTCGCTTGAGAATGTCCTCGACCAATACGTCGCCGTGACGATCTCAGGCTTCGGGCCGCAACAAAAGAATGGCGAGCCGGTCAAAACCCAGATCGTACCGGACACGCCTGACCCGCCGTTTACCTACGCGCCGCTCTTTTACTCCGGAACCGGCGATTTCAAACAGGCCGAGGTTCTCCGTCTCAATCCCGGGGATGAAACATCAGCCAACTTTATTTTTATCAGCGTTCCCGTGGTTTCGATCACCGGCCGCGTCACCAACGGGATCACAGGCGGGCCAGCGTCCGCGGCCTCGGTTTCCGCCTTCTGGAGCGAGTACATGCAGGGCGACGGGATCCCCGCGCGCGTGGCGCACGAGAACGCCGCGTTTGAGATTCGCGGGCTTGCGCCCGGCAGCTACACCGTGCGCGCCAGCTTTGTTGAGGACAAGCTGACCTATGCCGGTGAAGCAACCATTGAGGTCGGCCCACGCGGAGGGCAGAACGTGGAGATCGCGGTGATGCCGGACTTCAATGCCGGCGGCCACGTGAGCCTTACGGAGACTCCGCGCAATCAGCCGGGCAAGTTCCTGGTTGAATTTGTGGGGGCAGGGCTGCTCCCGCGCGTTCGTGCCGTCGCGACTGTTCCTGAATTCAAATTTCAAGCGCAGCTTCGTCCGGAGAAGCGCTATTACGCTAGTGTCCGCAATCTTCCGGAGGACTACTACATCAAGTCGGTCGCCATCTCCGGCCATGTGGTCCCGGCGGACAACGTGGTGGTGAGCGGCCGCAGCGGCGATCTGGAGTTGGTGCTGAGTCCCAATGGCGCGGAGATTGAGGGCAGGGTCTTCGATTCGAAAGATCAGCCGACACGCGGGTCTGTGCTGTTGATCCCGGATCTTCCCGACTTTGGGCCGCCGGAGCTGCTGCGCCGCGCCAGTGCCGACAGCAAAGGGCAGTTCAGCTTCCACGGCGTGCCGCCAGGCACCTATCGGGTGGTTGCTTTTGAGAGCCTGGAGTTGAGTGAAGAGATTGCCCAGCCCGAGTTTCCCAGAAGAGTTGCGGGACGCGGCGTCTCACTCATCACAGATGAGCAAGGCAGGTACAGGATGATGCTGCGGCTTGAAAGCAGCAGCGATAATCGCTGACGGAAAGGCCCTTGATTAATTGACTGCGGCTGATGCCGATGCCGCCGCTCCCACGCGGCCCATGGGCTTGCTTTCCGAGGCAGCAGCCGGCTCAGCGGCAGGCGCGAAATAGCCACGATAAGACGTGTAGATGGCATACATCAGCGGCAGCAGGGCCAGTGACTCGCCCCACAGCGCGAACTGAGTGGCTTCGCACACGATGGCCGCAACGCCGGCGCTCAAGGTATAAAACGGCAGGGAAAGCCGCGCCATTCCCACCCAGGTCCTGAATGGCGGCTCGCCTTCAGCCAGCCACAGAACCAGGGCGATCGGGAGGGTATTGGCAAGAAAAAACACAGCGCCGGCAGCGGCAATCGACAACGGCATAGCCAGCCCGCGATGGGATGCAAAGCGGGTCATCAGGCCTACGGCAGCTACTGCGTTCGTGATGGTGGCCACATTGAAGAGCACCTGCACCAGCGTGGTGCGCTTCTTCGCCGTGGGAATCGATTGCACCAGTCCGGCCAGCGCGGCGATAAGCAATGCTCCGTTGCCGGCCAGTCTGATGGTCACAATCAGGAGAAACGGCAGATTGACCGACATCACCCCGTTGATCCGGGGCAGCTTGACCCGTAGCCGCGAGGCGGCCAGCGTCATCAGCAGCAGGGCCAGGAATTCAGCGGGCTTACCCCAATGCCAATGCATGAGGCGGTTGCCGAGCAACGCAAATCCGGTCATCACGATTGCCGTGATGTACATCTTCGAAATGAGAGAAAGCTTCTGCATTAGTCCTCTATTGCGCCTGCGCGGCAGCAACAAGCTTTGTCTTAGTTCTGGTCCCAATCCGCGGATTCGGAGAACGACGTTGTGGTGCTGCTTCCCCAGATGATGGAAGTGCCCCAGATGATGCTGTAGCCATCCAGCGTGCTGTTGCCCCAGACGATGGAGTTGCCCCAGATGATCGAATTCGAATTGACGGCGTTGCCCCAGGTGATGGAATTGCCCCAGGTAATGGAGTTGTTCCAAATGGAATTGATGTCCGCCTGCAGCACAACATTGCCGCTGAGCTCCCGGACCGCCAGTGGTGACAGCGAGTTTCCGTAGGGCAGATCATTGCTGGCAACGGCTGCGTACGTATTCAGATATCCCGCGCCAACCGTGAAGACGTCAGATTGAGCGTTGTACGAGCTTCCGCCCACGGATGTGAGAGTGCTGTTCGCCGGATAGCTCTTGGTAGCGTACTTCATCAGCCTGGCCTTCACCTGGTCGGGTGTAAGGTAGGGAATTCTTTCCAGCATCAGAGCCACGGCCCCGCTGACCATGGGGGTCGCCATGCTGGTTCCGCTCATACGGGTGTAGTAGGCAGTTGTCGAATAACTTCCGTACAGCGACGGGCTCACCTCGTCAGCGGGACTGGCCTTATCCAGCGTGCTGCCCGAAGCCAGCAGCGATACCAGGCGATTTCCCGGTGCGACCAGGTCTGGCTTGACCACATGGTCCAGCAGCGTTGGCCCTTTCGAGCTATAGGTGGTCATGGTGTCATCGGAGGTCCAATCCGTGGCGTGCGTGTTGGTAGCTCCCACGGTGATCACGTAAGGATCGTTGCCCGGCGCACTGATGGTGCCGTAGCCGTTGGTGTTCATGCTGTTGTCGCGACCGTTGTTGCCCGCGGCAACCACCACCACGATCCCGGCCTTCCATGCCTGCTCCACGGCCTGGCAGAGAGGATCCAGCAGGTAAGACTCAGAAATCCCGCGGCCCAAAGAGAGATTGATGATGCGAATGTTGTAAGTGTTCTTCAGATAGATGGCGCGCTGAATCGCGGAAATCACGGCACTGTCAGTGCCGGCGCCGTTGGCATCAAGCACGCGCAGGTTGATCAGGTTCACGCGCGAAGCAACACCCTGCATGTATCCATTGGAAACATAGCCGTTGCCGCCGATAATGCCCGCCACATGCGTGCCGTGGCCGTACTGGTCACTGGCATCAAGGCCGGAAATGAAGCTCTGGCTGTAAACCACGCGGGAGTAGCCGTTGTAAAGGTTCATCAGGTCAGGATGGCCAACGCGAATCCCGCTATCGATAACTGCCACGCCAATTCCGTAGCCGGTGTAGCCGGCGTTGATTACCCCCGTCGACTGGGTGGCATCGAGAACGAAATCTTCCCGCGAGAGCTGGATGGTTTTGCGATCGGGGGAGACGTATTGAATGTCGGGGTCCTGTTCCAGCGTCGGCAACAGGCTTGCCGGGATGCGGTACACGGTGCCGTTGATCACCTCCAGGCCGCCCTTGTTCGCCGCTCCGAGCGCACTCAGCTTTTGCCGGTGCTGGCTCAGAGACACTCCCGGCCGGGCCTGCACGATGACATCGATCATCTGGCCCGGAGCCTGAGCGTTGGCCGGCGCCCCGAGTTGGTGGCGGCGGGCATCCAGTTCAGGCGAAAGCTTCTTGTGTTGAGCAAAAGTGAAGCTGCTGGCCAGCAAGAACAACAGAAAACAGGTAGTTTTTAGGCTCTTTTTGATAGACGACATGGCTTTTTTGTTAATCCTACGGCGTCTATCTATGCAGGCCTGATACCAAGCCCGGCCTGAGAACATAGCTTTTACAATCAATTATTTACACGGACTCGACGGGAGCGGGGCTGTGACACACCTGGCACAACTTCAGACAAATGGCACAGTTGGGGCCGGCTGAAAGGGCCGGGGATCTCAGGCCCCGGAGAGAGACGCGCCTGGAGATGGCTGACGAAAGAAGGTCAGGACGGTCTTATCCCTGCTGAATTTTCTGTTTCGAGCGCCGGCGATTGAAGTTCAGCAGAGTGGCACTGCGCCGGCGCAGCTGCCGGGCGCCACGGCTGATTTCATCGAATGTGCGCCGGCAACCTCGTCCGATGGCGCCGCGCAGCTCGCGGCCGCTGGTGGGAGCCAGCACCAGAGCGATACCTGCACCGATGCCCATGCCCACCAGGAACCATGTGATCGCCGAACCTTTGACCGGCTCCGGTAAACGGTTTCCCTGGACGCGCCAACCTGGCTCCTGGTAACGCGAGTATTCCATTTCGATCAGCCTCCCTGGCGCGGAAATGGCGTCCGGTTGCACGCGGCAGGCGCGGCGCCTGCCTGTATTAGAAAATCCGCAAGGCGGGAATGTTGTCCGCGGTTCGGCCGCGCGGAAAAATGTTTTCTGCGCGCAAAAGCTGAAGAAGAGCGCGCTTTGAGGTAAAATTTCTAGTTCGTCTGCCGCCGGCTTTCGTGACGGAGAGCCGGCCGCCGGCTTCGCCCGTTCCCTCTAGAAGCAGGCAAGACCCATCAAATCCGAGCTGTCGAGTCAAGGAGAGAGTTCAAGAATGGCAATTCCAGCAACCCAGATGCGTCCGGGGATGATCATCAAGCACAACAACGACCTTCATCTGGTCTTCAGCGTCGAACATCGCACGCCCGGAAACCTGCGCGCTTTTATCCAGGCCAAGCTGCGCAACATCCGCACGGGCGCCATGTTTGAGCACCGCTTCCGCTCCGCCGATCCCATTGACAAGATCAACGTGGACGAAATCCCCATGGAATTCCTCTACCAGGATGGCGAAGATTACTACTTCATGAACACCGAGAATTACGAGCAGGTGCATCTGCGGCGCGACATCCTGGGCGACGCGGTGGAATACCTGACGCCGAACCTGCAAATCAAGGTCGAGTTCTACGACGGCAAGCCCGTGGGAATCGAGCTGCCGCAAACGGTGATTCTCACCGTGGTGGAGACGGAGCCGGGACTCAAGTCCGCCACCGCCTCAAGCGTGACCAAGCCGGCCAAGACGGAAACGGGCCTGGTGGTACAGGTGCCGCCGTTCATCAATGAGGGCGAGAAAATCAAGGTGGACACGGCGGAAGGCGCGTATCTTTCCCGGGCGTAATCCGTACAATCAACTCCTATGATCGCGAAGCGGTATATTGTGCGCGGGCGGGTGCAGGGCGTGGGCTTCCGCTGGTTTGTGGATCATGAGGCGCGGGCGCTGGGGCTGGCCGGCTGGGTGCGCAACAACATTGACGGCACGGTGGAGGCGCTGGCCATCGGCACGCCCGATCAGCACCATGCGTTTTCCAGCAAGTTGCGCCAGGGCCCGCGGGCGGCGCGCGTGGATGAAGTGGCGGAACTGCCGGCCGAGCCGGTGGAAGGTCTTACAACTTTTCGCATTGAAGGAGCATGGTAGATGGAGCCGAAGCCGGCCATTAGCTGCGAGCACCTGAAGAAGCTGGTGCGCGAGGTGCCCGATTTCCCTAAAAAGGGCATCCTTTTTTATGACATCACGACCTTGTTGAAAGACAAGATCGGCTTTGCCACGCTGATCGATTCACTCTCAGAGCACTACATCGACCGTGAAATCGATCTGGTGCTGGGGATCGAGGCGCGCGGATTTATTTTTGGGCCGGCGCTGGCGTACCGGCTGAACGCGGGATTTGTGCCGATCCGCAAGCCGCGCAAATTGCCGGCTGAGACGGTGAAGTGGACCTACGAGCTGGAGTATGGCACCGATACGCTGGAAATCCATAAAGACGCCATCAAGCGGGGGCAGAACGTGATCATCGTCGATGACCTGCTGGCCACGGGCGGCACGGCCAACGCCTGCCTGCAGCTGGCAAAGTCGCTGGGCGCAAAGGTGGAAGGATTGGGGTTTGTGGTGGAGCTGGATTTTCTGAACGGCCGCAGCAAGTTTGATGGAACGGAAGTGTATTCGCTGTTGCACTATGACAAGTAGGCGCAGCCGGTACTTGGTAGTTGGTAAGTACCGCTCTTCAGCAATTGATCCCCGCCTTCTCTCTCTCCGTATTCTTGTACGCCCAGGCCATGCGCGG
>DASTJB010000101.1:0-9547 GCA_035717005.1 Candidatus Angelobacter sp. | reverse complement strand
TGTCTTGCATCGATGTCTTGCGCCAGCTGGAGATAAGCATAGACCATGAAATCCAGGGCATGAGCATAACGCCCGGAAACGGATAAGGCTGCCTGGTTGGACTTGATGGAGTCCTGCCACATGCCCAACATGGAGTAGACGTGTGACGGCATATGCAGCGCGTGTGGAGCCGAGGGCGCCACATCGCCGTAGGCACGAGCCGCAGCCAGGCCACGATCCGCCAGAGCAGGAAAGTCGTAGGTGTGAATCAAATAATGAAGCACGCCGGGATGCTCCGGATTGGCAGCCAGCACCTTTTCCAGAATCGCTCCGGCCTTCAGTTGGCGGGAGAAATTGGGGTCCGCAGGAAGCACGGTGACGGCTTCATTCATCGCCAGAGCATAAAAGACGGCAGCTTCCGAATCCTCGGGATAGCGGGAATACAATCGTTCCATGGACTTCTCATAGGCTAGCTCCCGGGTCTTGTGGTCGAGCTTCTCCCAGTCTTTGTAAAAAGTCTCAACCGCTGCGACATAATCGCGTTCCCGGTCGGTTTTCGTGCCGATGGCCTTGGCTTTTTCGACGGCTTCCCAACCATCCTTAAGCGCAGCTGCGTCAGGTGGAGCCACGATAGGACTTGTCCGTCGATTCATCGCAACTCCCCAGTAGGCCATCGCACAGCCTGGGTCGATCTTTGCCACTTCAACGAATGCATCCCCCGCTCGGGTATACCAGAAGGAGTGGAGCATGGCGACCGCTCGATCGAACTGCTGCTGAGCCGCGGGACTACAAGAAACCGCGAAATGGACCTTTCCCAGCTTCTCCGCTTCGGCGGTTTTTTCCTGGGCGGTCGACGCCGGTGCCCAGTAAAAAATCCCAACGGCCAGAACCAGGATTCTCAGCTTCATATGGCACCTCAAAATCGACTCACCGCATGTTGCTTTTGCAGGAGCCAGATTATACGCCTGAGCACGGCAAGTACAGGAAGCTGATCATCTGAGAATGATCCTCGTGTGGCGTCGCTGCCCTCGGCGGCATGCGTAGCAAGTCCCTGCGCAACGTTCAATATGTCCGGCGGGCAAGACCAGCCCACAGTTGAGCGCCGCTAACGATTCGTTCCCGGCCGTGTCTAAACAACGATTTAGCGCCATTCACTTGTGAGGAACGGATCAATAATGAAGCTCAACCGACTTGCCTCGGTCGCCCTCGTCCCGCTTTTGGCCTTTGGCCAAAGCTCCAGAGAGATGCCGTTTCCGAACGGCTCCGCATCCATTCGCTTGCCCATGGCCGTTCGCGCCAACGGACCCTACGTTGAAGTCATGGCGAATGGCCGCGGCCCGTTCGTCTTTGAAGTGGATACCGGTTCGATGACCTCTCCGCTGGCCAGCGAGCTGGCGAGCGAAATGGGACTCAAATCGTCAAGACCGGCCCACCATCGCAGCGTCGAGATCGGTCTCGCTGAGCGTTTCAAGTCGTCCATGCCGCTCGACTTTGCGTCGTTTGCCGGGGTCTGGCCGCTTACGGGGCGCCGCATTTATGGCGCTCTTGGCTACAGCATCCTGAAGCACTTCGTGGTCGAATTCGACTACGAGCGCGGATACCTGACGCTCTACGATCCTCAAAAATATCGGTATTCCGGAAACGGCGTGGTATTTCCCGCCTCGCTTGAAATGGGCTACGATCCGCAGATTGCGGGAACGCTTCTGGTTACCGGCGGCCTTGAGATTCCCGTGCGGTTCACACTCGATACCGGCGCGGGCGGTACGGTGGTGTCAGCGCCGATCGTCAACGCGCACAACCTGCTGAAATCTGTCACCGCCAAGGTGCCCAATCCCGGCAAGCCCAGGGTGGACGGCGTCGATGGCCTGGTTTTCGAAACGACGACCGCGCGGATCGACGCGATTAAGCTGGGAGATCTGGTCATTGATCATCCTCTGGTCGCGCTCTCCACAGACACCAGTGGTCCCTTTGCGATGGAAGATATTGGAGTGAACCTGGGCGGCAACATCCTTCGCCGTTTCAAGGTGATTGTCGATTATCCGCAGAATCGGGTGGTCCTGGAGCCCAACAGCCACTTTCATGATCCTTTTGCGGCGGATGCCAGTGGTTTGGTGCTCGCAGCAGACGGGCCACAGTTTAAGCGGATCGTCGTGCATGGAGTGGTCACGGGCTCGCCTGCAGACCAGAGCGGATTAAGGCAAGATGACATTATCATCGCCATTGATGGTGAATCGACAGACAAATACGCCCTTTGGGAGATCCAGGACTTGCTGAAGGAATCCGGTCAAACCAGAAGCCTCACCATCCATCGTCATGGTCAGACAATTTCGGTGAGCTTGAAACTTCAATCTCTGGCTTGACCTTATTGTTGGGCGCGAGACTCATCTGCTACATTCAGCACGCCGATGCGGAAGCCGACCTCGAGAATTCGCTTATGGCTTTGCTGCCCGATCTTGCTGTGCGGCACGCTCGCTCGCGCGCAGACTGCCATGCTCCCGTCATCATCCTGCGAAAATGAGATCCCGCCGCAGGCCAGGAAAGCCGTGGCGGGAAAACTGAAAAACTGGAAGGTGGTCACCGTCGCCGACCTTGCGGCCGACGACCGGGAGATATGGGAAGACGAATATGAGCAGAAATGTCCCGGGGTCACCGCAGGGCAGTTCGCTCCCCAGCCGGCCCGGTCCTGGGCGATAACGTTGATCCGCTCCAATAGGGGCGCTCTCTACCAGACGCTGGTGCTCGTGACCGAGAAGGACCAGCGGTATCAGGTCACCACCCTCTCGTCATCCCAAAAAGTTGCGAGGCCCAGCATTGTACGGAGACTTCCCAGCGGCAGCTACTCCAGTTCACACGGCGAGACCGAGATCGATGCGGCGTTCGATGTGATCGCCTATGAGACGATCGAGGCCGGCACGATGATTTTCTACTGGAGCAATGGCAAGTACAGGAAGGTGATCATCTCGGAATAATGCTCGTGCGGCGCCGCCTTTCGGCGTCAGGGTAGCAAGTCCCCGGCGAAACGTTTAATATGTCCGGCGGGCAAAAGTTCCCGAGCTGCGGAAATTATAGGTACATCGGGACATCGGGAAATCAGGTCATCGGGAAAATCACCCGACCAGCTTGAAGGATTTGGCGCGAGGCAATCGCGCAAAGGGGTCTATCGCCATGAAGAAATCAATCAGCGTTACCGTGAACGGCGTGACGCACCAGAGCGAAATTGAGCCGCGCATGCTGCTGGTGCAATACCTGCGCGACGTGCTCAGCCTGACCGGCACGCACGTGGGCTGCGAGACCAGTCTGTGCGGCGCGTGTACGGTGATGGTGGACGGCCAGGCGGTGAAGAGCTGCACGGTGCTGGCGGCGCAGGCCGATGGCTCGACGGTGACGACGATCGAGGGGCTGGCGCAGGGCGGCGAGCTGCATCCGGTGCAGAGCGGTTTCTGGGAGCACCACGGGCTCCAGTGCGGATACTGCACGCCGGGCATGATCATGGCGGCAGCGCAGATTCTGCAGCGCAATCCGGACCCCACCGACGAAGAGATACGGCACGGGCTGGAGGGCAATCTGTGCCGGTGCACCGGGTACCAGAATATTGTGCAGGCGGTGCAGTGCGCGGCGAAGAAGATGAAATCGAAGAGCGTGGCCACGGGCAGATAAACCGCTTCACCACAAAGGACACGAAGGGTCACAAGGGAAAATGGGGTGATCGGAGAGACAAAACCTACCACGGAGGCACAGAGACACGGAGAAGATCGGGTGATCGCACGTGATCGGGTGATCGGGAAAAGCAAGACTCACCTCCGATCGACGCGGATGGCCGCGGATCAGGAGATCAGGGCATCGGAAATCATCAGGGTTTTATAGAAACAAATTTAGCTCTTCTTCGTGTTCCTTCGTGTCCTTTGTGGTTTGAGTTTTTTTGAATCAGGGAGACCACCATGGCGGAAAAGACAGTTGGCAAACCGATTAAGCGGACGGAAGATCCCCGGCTGATCCAGGGGCTGGCCCATTACGTAGACGATATTCGCCTGCCGGACACGCTGCACGCGATGTTTGTGCGCTCCATCTACGCGCACGCACGGATCAAGAGCATTGACACCACGGCCGCACTCAAACTGCCCGGCGTGGTGGCCGTGTATACGGGGAAAGACACGCAGAAGATCGGCCCTGTGCCCTGCGGCGCGGCATTGCCCGACCTGAAGGTGCCCGACCATCGCGTGCTGGCGACGAACAAAGTGTATTGGGTGGGCCATCCGGTGGCGGTGGTGGTGGCGGAGAACAAATTTGCCGCGCGCGACGGCGTTGACGCCGTGCAGGTGGATTACGAAGAGCTGCCGGTGGTGATGGACGAAGAGAAGGCCGCCGACGCGAAGAGCCCGGTGATCCATGAGCAATTTGGGACCAACATCGCGTACAAGCTGACGGCGGGCGAGGGCGACATTGAGGCCGCGCTGAAGTCGGCGGACAAGGTGGTGAAGCAGAAGATCCAGCACAAGCGGCTGGCGCCGGTGGCCATGGAGCCGCGCGGCGTGCTGGCGCGTTACTATCCCGGCGAGCAGGAGCTGACGCTGTGGACTTCAACGCAGATTCCGCATCTGGCGCGCACGCAGCTGGCGATCATGCTGGGCATGCCGGAGAACAAGCTGCGCCTGATTGCGCCGGAGGTCGGCGGCGGCTTCGGCTCCAAGCTGAACGTGTATGCCGAAGAAGCGGTGCTGGGCTGGATCAGCATGCAGACGGGCCGTCCGGTGAAGTGGATTGAGACACGCCGCGAAAATCTGCAGGCCACGATCCATGGCCGCGGCCAGGTTGGTTACGTGGAAATCGGCTGCAAAAAAGACGGGACGATTACCGGCCTGCGCTACAACGTCTTCGCCGACATGGGCTCGTACTTCCAGCTGCTCACGCCGGCCATTCCGACGCTGACCGGCCTGATGCTTTCCGGCTGCTACAAGATTCCTGCCATCCAGATCAACGTGACGGCTACGTTTACCAACAAGATGTCGACGGACGCTTACCGCGGCGCGGGACGGCCCGAAGCTACGTACGTGGTGGAGCGCGCGGTTGACCTGGTTGCCGCAGAGCTGGGGATGGACCCGGTGGAAGTTCGGCGCAAGAACTTTCCGCAACCGGACGAATTTCCTTTCAAGACTGCAACCGGCCTTTTCTATGACAGCGGCAACTATCAGGCTGCGCTCGATAAGGCGATGAAGATGGTCGATTACGCCAAGCTGCGCGAGGAGCAGAAAAAAGCGCGCAAGGAAGGCCGGCTGATGGGGATCGGCGTGTCAACATACGTTGAAATCTGCGCGCTTGGCCCTTCCGCAGCGATGCCTGCCGGCGGCTGGGAGAGCGCAACAGTACGAATCGAGCCGACAGGAAAAGTCACGATCCTTACCGGCGCTTCTCCGCATGGACAAGGCGAGGAGACTGCCTTCGCGCAGATCGCCGCCGATGAGTTGGGCGTGAGCGTGAATGACTCCACCGTGATTCACGGCGATACCGCCGTGGTGCAGTACGGAATCGGCACGTTCGGCAGCCGCGCTCTGGTGGTGGGCGGCACCGCCGTGTACATGGCGATCCAAAAATTAAAGGAAAAAGCCGGCAAGATCGCGGCGCATCTGTTGCAGTGCGAAGCCACGGTTTTTGCCGATGGCCAATTCTGCGAAGCTGCGGCCAGAGCCAAAGGGGCATCGGCCAGCGTGCCTGAACCGATGGTCCCGGTGGGCCAGGCGCCCGCCGCAGCGCTGCACGAGCCGAAGCCGGGCGGCAAGACTATTACCCTGCAAGAAATCGCGCTGGCTGCGCATCTCGCGAAAAATCTACCGCCCGACATGGAGCCCGGGCTGTCGGCGACCTCCTTCTATGAGCCGAAGAATTTCACCTTTCCGTTCGGGACGCACATTGCCGTGGTGGAAATCGACAAGGAGACCGGCGAAATCCACTTCCAGCGTTACGTCGCTGTGGACGACTGCGGCAAGCAGATCAACCCCATGCTGGTCCATGGGCAGGTCCACGGCGGTATCTGCCAGAGCTTCGGCCAGGCGCTGTACGAAGAAGTGGTCTACGATGAAAACGGCCAGCTCGTGACCGGAACGCTGATGGATTACGCGCTCCCTCGCGCTGCCATGCTGCCGCATTTCGAGCTCGACAGCACGGAGACGCCGTCGCCGGTGAATCCGCTTGGTGCAAAAGGGGTAGGTGAGGCTGGGACAATCGGAGCTACGCCCGCAGTTGTCTCGGCGATCGTCGATGCACTCTCGATTTACGGCGTTCGCCACATCGATATGCCGATAAAGCCCGAAACCGTCTGGCAGATCCTGCGCAGGAATTCAGCCGCGTGAGCCCGAGGAGAATTTATGATCCCAGCTAGCTTTGATTACATCGCCGCCAAAACTCTCGACGAGGCCATCTCCCTGCTCGCCCGTCACAAAGATGACGCCAAGCTCCTGGCCGGCGGGCACAGCCTGCTGCCCGCCATGAAGCTGCGCCTCATGCAGCCCAAGGTCCTGATCGATCTCGGCCGCATCAAGGACCTCTCCTATATCAAGGAAGAAGGCGGACAAATCCGCATCGGCGCCATGACGACGCACTTTCAGGTCGAAACCTCCGATCTTCTGCGCCGTGCCTGCCCACTGCTGCCTGAAACCGCCAGCCACCTCGGTGACATGCAGGTGCGCAACAAGGGCACCATCGGCGGAAGTCTCGTGCACTCCGATCCCGCCGCCGACTGGCCCGCCGCCATTCTCGCCCTCGATGCCGAACTCGTCGCCCGCGGCGCCAAGGGCGACCGCACCATCAAAGCCGCAGACTTTTTCGTCGACATGCTCACCACCGCGCTCGAGCCCGGCGAAATCCTCCGTGAAATCCGCATCCCCTCCGGCAAAGGTAAGCCCGCGCAGGCCTACGTCAAGGTCCGCCATCCCGCGTCTGGTTTCGCCGTGGTGGGCGTTGCTGTGAATCTCTCGATCGAGGGTGGCAAGTGCCAATCCGCGGCCGTCGGGATCACCGGTGTCGCTCCGAAGGCCTATCGCGCTTCCAAAGTCGAAAGCGCGCTTAAGGGCAGCGCTCTCGACGCCAAGACGCTGAGCGCCGCCTCAGCTCACGCCGCTGATGGCGTGGATGTCAACGCCGATCTCTACGCCTCGGCTGAATATCGCAAGCAATTGGCTGCCGTCTATACGCGCCGTGCGCTGGAAACCGCGATCTCGCGGGCAAAATAGTTTCACCACAAAGAATAGCCACGGCGGGAAGCAGAGCCTTCGTGGTACTTTGTGTCCTTTGTGGTTGAGGTTCCGACTTGAAGATCGACGGCACGCACAAAATCGACGCTCCGCGCGAGCAGATCTTTGATCTGCTCACCAACCCACTTCTCCTGCAGAAATGCATTCCCGGCTGCGAGAAGATGGATAACACCGCTGAGAACCAGTATGCCGCGCGGCTCTCCGTCGGCGTCGGTCCCATCAAAGGCGTTTTCAATGCCACCGTAAATCTCACCGAGCTCCGCCGCCCGGACCACTACGCTCTTACCATGGAAGGCAAAGGACAAGCCGGTTTTGTGAAGGGCTCTGGCGTGCTCGATTTCGCGGATGACGGCGGCGCAACCATGGTCCACTTCACCGGTGACGTCAACGTCGGCGGCCTCATCGCCAGCGTGGGCCAGCGCATGATCCAGTCCGTAGGAAAAATGATGGCTGAGCGCTTCTTTGTTGCCCTCGAAAATGAGGCTAAAGCCCAACAGAAAGCTTCCCAGGCCGCGTTGCTTTCCGATCCACCCTCATCCCTGTAAGTCTGCCGGTAGATCTTTCCGATTACGCCAGATTCCTCCGTGTCTCTGTGCCTCCGTGGTAGGTTTTGTTCGTCCCGATCGCTACCATCTATAGCTTCGCCCGTCTTCTCACCTCGGCCACGCTCTGCTCCACCAGTACCTCGCCATCGCGAAACACCGTTTTCAGCCGGTCCTCCGGATCTTCAACTCCTCGCCTAGACCGCACCGTGCTCCAGACCGGGTCCCCAGACCGCGCCGTACTTGCGCGAGCTGGAGTGGAGGGGTCGTCCTTGAAGTGCAGCGCCATCCGCCCGCGCTTCGAAGCCTTGTCATGCCCCTCCACCGGATCTTTGAACACGTCACGGTCTTCGCCGTGCACCGTCACGTTTGACGTCTTGAACGCAAACTGCTGGGTATCGCGATTCAGCTGCTGCAACAGCGCGCCGCCCATGCCGAACGTAATATTGTCCGCCGACCACCCGGCGCGATTCATCGCCGTCAGCGTGTCCTGGATCGTCCAGTAGTTCACGCCATCGCCCTGAATGACGCGCACCTTCGCATTCAGCACGCGATAACCTTTTGCGTTCGTTTCAAATCCGAACTTCGCGCCCAGAATCTCCAGCACCTTCAGCACCACCTCGCGCGGCTTGCCTGAGTCCGGACGCACCACCAGCGTTCCCAGCCGCTGCAACACTTTCTCATGCAGCGCGCCGCCCCAGATTTTCTCCGCCGCCTCATATACGTTGTAGGAATCGCTCACCACCGCCACCAGACCTTCGGGAAATTGCGCCAGCATGTTCTCGTACGCGCGCAACTCGTTTTCGCGCCCCCAGGCTGTGATCGTTGAATGCTCGGCTGCGGGAATGCTGAATCCTTCCATCTCGCTCGATTGATAAAAATGCTGCAACACGCGGATCCCGGCCACCGTGTCGGTGCCCTTGAAGTTGATCAGGTGCGCCGCCGCGCCAATGCCTGCTGTCTCCTCGCTCGATACGCCGCGATAACCAAAATCATGCAGCTTGAAATCGATGAGCGCCGGGTCCCCCGACCTTTCCAGTGCCGCCAGCATCACCTTCCTGATGTTTTGCGAAAGCGTGGCCACGGTAATGGGATACCAGACCTTCAGCAGCAGAGTTTCGAGATAGTTGGTAAGCCAGTAGCAGCGCGGATCGGTATTTTCGATCGTCATCAGCACGTTCTGTACGTCGACTGTGCTGCCTTCGGGCGCCGCTTTGATCTCCACCGGCAGCCTTCCCCCCAGATCGCGGGCCACATGCATCCAGCCATCAAAATTGAACAGGCCCGGGCCAAGGTGGCGATCGACAAACGCGCTCGCTTCGCGCACGTCCTCTTCAGTCACCACAACGCCGCGAAGGTATTTGAGCAGATAGTATTGCAGCCCG
Source organism: Candidatus Angelobacter sp. (assembly GCA_035717005.1). GTDB lineage: Bacteria > Acidobacteriota > Terriglobia > Terriglobales > Acidobacteriaceae > Angelobacter. The sequence continues at coordinate 397 of DASTJB010000101.1, read as the reverse complement.
AAGAACAGCGTCTGGTGAAACATTCCGCCGCGCGACTCCAGGTAGCTGTACACATACTCGGTGCCCGGCGGATACTGCTTCCAGTGCGTGAACTTGTAGCTGTCAGTTTGGAGAACCAGATTACGCTGCTCGGTCTTCTGCACGTTAGCAGTGTAAAAGAATCGCCGTCATCGCCGCCATCGCACGTGATCGGGAACCGCACCACCGATGAACGGATTCAACGGATCAGAAATCAAAAATTAAAGCAACGCTTCTCTTGATCCGTGTGATCCGTGTTTATCCGTGGTAAGGCTTTGACTTTCCCATCACGGCGATTCCTAAAAGTCCTTCCTGTATTTCCCATCCATCCCGAACCCGCCGTTCTGGTTGCGGTTTCCGCTCACGGACCACCGCGGAT
>DASTJB010000100.1:0-37165 GCA_035717005.1 Candidatus Angelobacter sp. | reverse complement strand
CCGTTCCCGCAGCAATTCTCGAAATGTTAGTATTATTTCCACGCTTTCGTGCGCTCCCGATTGCCAAATCCCACTGCTCCAAACCGCGCGGCCAATCTCACACTCCGGCCTGCACGCGTCTTTCTGCTGCTCGCCACAGGCGCCCTCGTATCTCCGATCTTCGCGCTCGCGCTGCAAAACGGCTCTGATCAGCCCGTTGTCGTCCAGCCCGGCGCGCCCGGCAAGCCGACACGCAGGCTCCCTGCCTCAACCCACGGCAAGCTGCCCCCGCTTTCGCGCAATGACATCGAGTTCATGCAGGGCATGATCATGCATCATGCGCAGGCCGTCGAGATGACCGCCCTCATTCCCTCGCATACCGACAACCCCGAGCTGCACACCCTGGGCGCGCGGATCAGCCACTCGCAATCGGACGAAATCAATTTTATGAAGCGCTGGCTCGCCGCCCGCGGCCAGCCTGCCACGGTCCACCCCAGCAAGCCAGAATCGGGATCACCGGGGACCCCGGCGCACATGGCCGGCATGCAGCACGATCATCATGCCGATCATTCCATGCTCATGCCCGGCATGCTCACGCCAGAGCAGATGGACGCGCTGCGCAAGGCCCGCGGCGCCCAATTCGATCATTTATTCTTGACCGGAATGATCCAGCACCACGGCGGCGCGTTAACCATGGTCAAGGACCTGTTTGACAGCTCCGGCTCCGGCCAGGACGCCGAGCTTTTCAACTTTGCCACCGATGTCGACAGCGGCCAGCGCGCCGAAATCAGGATTATGCAAGCCATGTTGGAGCAAAAAGCTCCCCAGGAGAAGCAATGAACAGAGCCTTCAAACTTATTCTTCCCGCGATCGCCGCGGCAATCCTTTTACTTTTCGGGCTGACCCGGATCCACGCCCAGGCGCAGGAACAAAAGCCGGCGCAGCAGCCCTCCACCCAGAATCCGGGCAACGCCAACGACCAGAAAGCCGCGCAGCCCGATGCACAGAAGCCCGCCGACGCCAATGCCCAAAAGAAGGAAGATGACGAGAATCCGTTCGCTCCCGAGCCCGCTCCCACTCTGCCGCCGGGCATGAAGGGTTCTGACGTGAATGATCCCCGCGCCAAGCTCTCGCCCGGCCTCTATGACGCCGGCGAAGCCGCCATGGGAATGAAGCACCTTGAGCTGGTCAAGAAGCCTGGCGCTTTCCAGCTCGGCGCCGACAATCCGGACGATCCCAAGGTTAACAAGACGCTCGGCATTCTGGGCATGCCGCCGCAGATGCTGGAGAAGGCTCCCAAGGAACGGAAGATGGTTTTGGCGCAGCTCGCCTTCGCCAACTCCGATCTCGCGTTCCAGGGCAATCATCTCTTCCAGGGAAATTTTTACGGCGTCAGCATCTATGACATCTCCAATCCGGCCCAGACCAAACTGCTGACCACGCTGGTCTGCCCCGGCGGCCAGGGCGACGTCTCTGTCTACAAGAACCTGCTCTTCATGTCGGTGGAAATGCCGAACGGCCGTCTCGACTGCGGCACCCAGGGCTTCCCTCCCGCGCCTCCTCCTACCGAGGAACAGATCAAGCAGATGGAGAAGGAGGGCAAGCGGCCCACTCCTCCGGCGCAGAAAGATCGCTTTCGCGGCGTGCGCATCTTTGACATCTCCGACATCAAAAATCCCAGGCAGGTTGCCGCCGTGCAGACCTGCCGCGGCTCGCACACCCACACTCTGGTCCTCGATCCGAATGACAAGAACAACGTCTACATCTACGTCTCCGGCACCTCGTTCGTCCGCCAGCCGGAAGAATTGGCCGGATGCTCGGGTGAAGAGCCGGACAAGGACCCCAACACCGCGCTGTTCCGCATTGACGTAATCAAGGTCCCGGTCGCCGCGCCGCAGAATGCCCAGGTCGTCTCGCATCCGCGGGTCTTCGTGGACGCCCGCACCGGCGCCATCAACGGCCTCACCAACGGCGGCACTCACGGCAAGAACGGCCTGGACAAGCCCAAGCCCAGCAACCAGTGCCATGACATTACCGTTTACTCCGCAGTCGGGCTGGCGGCCGGCGCCTGCTCCGGTAATGGAATCCTGCTCGACATCAAGGACCCGGTAAATCCCAAGCGCGTCGACGCCGTCAACGATCCCAACTATTCCTACTGGCACTCCGCCTCGTTCTCCAACGACGGCAAGAAAGTCCTCTTCACTGACGAGTGGGGCGGCGGACTCGGCCCCCGCTGCCGCGCCAACGATCCCAACGTCTGGGGCGCGGACGCCATCTTCACCGTCAATAATGACAAGCTGACCTTCCAGAGCTATTACAAGATGCCCGCCGCGCAGGGCGATACCGAAAATTGCGTCGCTCACAACGGTTCGCTCATCCCTGTCCCTGGTCGCGACATTGAAGTGCAAGGTTGGTATCAGGGCGGGATCTCCGTGGTCGACTTCACTGACCCGGCGCATCCGTTTGAGATCGCCTACTTTGACCGCGGCGCCATCGATCCCAAGCAGCTCGTCCTCGGCGGTGACTGGTCCGCCTACTGGTACAACGGCCACATCTATGCCTCAGAGATCGCACGCGGGCTCGACGTCTTTGAGCTCACCCCGACCAAGTTCCTCACCCAGAATGAAATCAACGCGGCCAAGTCAGTCCACGTCAACGAGCTGAACGTGCAAAATCAGCAGAAGATTGTCTGGCCGAATAAGCTGGCCGTAGCCAAGGCGTACCTGGACCAGCTGGCGCGTTCGCAGGCCTTGCCGGCTGAGCGGATCGCGACTCTCGAAAAAGCGATTCAGAGCGCTGAGGCCTCGCATGCCAGCCCGGAAGCGATCTCCAGGCTGAAGAACCTTGCCGAATCACTCAAGAAGGAAGCCGACGCAGCCAGGAGCCAGATCGATTCCAAACGGCTCCGCGCCCTGGTTTCCATCCTGGAGCATCCGGCAGCCTAGCGCCCTCCTGCCAGTCCGGCTTATTTCCCATCCTTTGCCTGAGTCATGAGCAAAGGATGGGAATTTTCTTTGTCTGGTACTGGAGTAATCACGGCGTGCTCTCAACTCATTGATTCCACAGCCGGGACCAGGATTTGCACACCCATACGTTCGCCCTGAACACTTGCCTGCCGTGATAATCTTTAAATAGCACGTTGCTGCTGGAATTGGCCACGCAGCCGCACCCAAAAAGGCGACCCGAGTGACCCAGATCAAGGAAAAATTCGAGACCCGTAAGCTTCCCATGATGCCCATTCGTGACGTGGTCATCTTTCCCTACATGATGACCCCGTTTATTGTGGGCCGCGAATCCAGCGTGCGCGCCCTGGAAGAGGCGCTTGCCTCCGACCGTAAGATTTTCCTCGCCACCCAGCATGACGCCTCCATTGACGAGCCCAAGCCGCATGAGATCTATCAGGTCGGCACCATCGCCAACATCGTCCAGAACCTCAAGCTCCCCGATGGCAATATCAAGGTCCTGGTGGAAGGCGTTGAGCGCGGCAAAATTCTGAAGCTTTCGAATAATGACGGCTATTTTGAAGCCGAGGTTCGTACCGTCAAGTATCCCAACGAGCCGAACAAGGCCGTTGAAGCCGCCATGCAGCGCGTGCACACGCTCTTTGATCAGTATGTAAAACTCTGCCAGTCGCTGAATCTCGAGCCGGTGATCATCACTGGCATGAACGACCCGGCCAAGCTCTCCGATACCATCGCGCAGAACCTCCAGCTTTCGATCGAGGAAAAACAGGAGCTGCTGGAAATTTTCGATCCCGCGGACCGCCTCAACCGCATCGCCGACGTGCTCGACATCGAAATCGAGAAGCTCAACATGGACCGCACCATCCAGACGCGCGTCAAGCGCCAGATGGAGCGCGCGCAGAAAGAGTACTACCTCAACGAGAAAATCAAGGCCATCCAGAAAGAGCTGGGTCGCGGGGAAAAGAGCGAGTTTGACGAGCTGAAGAAAAAGATCGATACGTCCGGCATGCCCAAGGACGTGCATGAAAAGGCCATCCAGGAGCTCAAGAAGCTGGAAGCCATGCCGCCCATGTCGGCCGAATCCACGGTCTCGCGCAACTATCTCGATTGGCTGCTGGCCGTCCCGTGGAAGAAGAAGTCCAAAGAGATCCGCAACATTGAGCACGCGGAAAAGATCCTCAACCAGGACCACTACGGCCTGGAGAAGATCAAAGACCGCATCCTGGAATTCCTCGCCGTGCGCCAGCTGGTGAAAAACCCCAAGGGCTCCATCCTCTGTTTTGTCGGGCCTCCGGGCGTAGGCAAGACTTCGCTGGGCATGTCGATCGCCAAGGCCACCGGGCGCAAGTTCGTGCGCCTCTCGCTGGGTGGCGTCCGCGATGAAGCCGAGGTTCGCGGCCATCGCCGCACCTATATCGGCGCCCTGCCGGGACAGATCATTCAGATGATGAAGAAAGCCGGCACCAAGAACCCGGTCTTCATGCTCGACGAAGTGGACAAGATGGCCTCTGACTTCCGCGGCGACCCATCGGCCGCCCTGCTGGAAGTGCTTGATCCCGAGCAGAACTGGATGTTCCAGGACCATTATCTCGACGTGGAATACGATCTCTCGCAGGTCTTCTTCGTCGCCACGGCCAACGTGCTGCACACCATTCCGCCGGCCCTCCAGGACCGCATGGAAGTCCTGCGCCTCCACGGCTATACCGAGCTCGAAAAGATCGAGATCGCCCGGCAGTTTCTGGTGCGCAAGCAGCGCGAGGCCACCGGCCTGACGGAAAAGCAGCTCACCTTCACGGATGACGCTCTGCGTGAGATCATCCGCTCATACACGCGTGAAGCCGGCGTGCGCAACCTGGAGCGCGAGATCGGCAACATCTGCCGCAAGGTCGCGCGCAAGGTGGTGAAAGAGCAGACGTATTCCCTCGCGCTGGACGGCGCCAACGTCGGCGAGTTCCTGGGCGTCACCAAGTTCCGTGACACGCTGGCCAATGAGAAGAGTGAAGTTGGCCTGGTCACCGGCCTGGCCTGGACCGAAGTCGGCGGCTCCATTCTGAGCACCGAGGTCGCCATCGTCGATGGCAAGGGCAAGCTCACCATCACCGGCCAGCTCGGTGACGTGATGCAGGAATCTGCCCACGCTGCCATGTCGTACGTCCGCTCGCGCGCTTCGCGCCTGGGCGTTCCCAGGGACTTCTACCGCAACGTCGACATCCACATTCATGTGCCTGAAGGCGCCATTCCGAAAGATGGCCCGTCGGCCGGCATCACCATGGCCACAGCCATCGCCAGCGCCATGAGCAAAATTCCCGTGCGGCGCGATATCGCCATGACCGGCGAAATCACGCTGCGCGGCAAGGTACTGCCCATCGGCGGCCTCAAGGAGAAGCTGCTGGCCGCCCTGCGTGCCGGCATCAAAGAGGCCATCATTCCCAAAGAGAATGAAAAAGACCTGCCTGAGGTGCCGGAAAACATTCGCGGCCAGATGAAGATCCATCTGGTCGAAAACATGGACCACGTGCTCAAGGTCGCGCTGGAAAAACCGCTGCCTGAGATCGCCGAAGAGACTACGCAGCCCATCCCGGCTCCGGCAGTGCAGCCGGAAATTTCGCGCGAACGTTACCTTTAGTTCTGTCGCTCCGTTCCAAGCCGCCCGCGTGCTTCGACCAGCGGGCGGTTTTTATGCGCCTGTTGAGCGCGGCGCGGCGCGGGTCGGCCTCGCCTCGAATAATCCTGTATAAGCTACTGACACTTGAACGTGGGACTGACTGTTGATCGCTGAGCGGTGACTGCTCCTGTGTGGCACAGGCACTCCTGCCTGTGCCCCTCCCTAGGAGGTGGACCGCAGGCGCCCTCGCCTGCGCGCAAAACATGTCACCCCATCTGCGGAAATCTGCGGCAATCGGTCGTGTCTCCGTGCCTCCGTGGTGAATGATCGGTTTCCGTTACACTGGTGATTAGGGCATGAAACTACCCATAGCCAAATTCCTCACCTCCGCCGCCGATCCCAAACATTTTCCCGCTGAAGGTCCGCCGGAGTTCGCCTTTCTGGGCCGCTCGAACGTCGGCAAATCCAGCCTGATCAACTCGCTGTTGGGGCAAAAACTCGCGCACGTCAGCTCCACGCCGGGGCGGACCCGGACCATCAACTTCATCGGGATTTACCCCAAACCGGCTCACCCGCGCCCTGAGATGCTGCTTGTCGACCTTCCAGGTTATGGTTACGCCAAAATTGCCCGCGAACTTTCCGCGGAATGGCCCAAATTTATCGAGCCTTATCTCAAAGAGCGCGACGCGCTGGTGCTCTCCATCGTTTTGATCGACTCGAACGTCCCGCCGCAGCAGCCCGACCGCCAGCTCATTCATTTCCTGCAATCGATTGAGCGCGATTTCCTTGTCGTCGCTACCAAGACCGACAAGCTCTCCGCCAACAAGCTGCGCGGCGCCCTGGCCCTTTTAGCGCGAGAGCACGGCATCGACGTCATTCTTCCTTACTCCGCGCGCACTGGCGCCGGTCGCGCTGAGCTGTGGCGCGAAATTCGCGCACGCGCAGGCCGGCAGCAATGACCCGGAAACCCATGGATCCCTTTGCGCGCAAAATGTGGCAGGGCGCTCTTGTCTACGGCGGCGTCATGTTGGTGATGTTTGCCGTGCTCACGGCGATCTATCTGCACGCCCGGCCGCGCTGCTCGGAGCGCGTGATAGGCCAGGCAGACAGCCCGGGTGCGCGCTGGGCTGCAACCATCCTGGAGCGCCGCTGCGGGGAGGACGCGCCCTTCTTCACTCACGTGAACCTCCGCCCGGCGGCGCAATCGCTGGCGCGCGGCTTTTTTTCAGGAATGGCAAGCGAAGGCGAGGTCTTTGTGGTAGAACAGGACGCCGCTGGCTCAGGCGTCGCGCTGCAATGGATTGATGCGAACACTCTGCTGATTCAGTGCGCGCGCTGCCCGGTATCCTTCATTCGAAAGCGTGACGAACGCTGGAATGGCCTCTCAATCGAATACAGTTCGTTCGCTCGCTAAAACATGAAAGCAGTCAGCCGCAAAATGAGCTGGGTACTTAATTACCGCTTTTCGCTCCATGCTGCTGCAGCCACGCTTCCAGTTCGCTTTGCAGTCGTGGCCTGATCCGGGCGCACCTGCTGGCGTCCTCATAGGACTGTTTGAGAACCCGCTCGGCGGACGCGACTTTGTGTTCCGCAAAGAAGGCCTGCACGTCATCACGCATCTCCTTGCTGCAGAAGCCCCGCGTGGCGTTCACAATGCCCGGAGCGCTGCCTGTGGTGGACTTCATTTCCACCGCGGCCCAATGCGTCTTCACCCACTCCCACGCCACCTTCTGATTGTCCGGATTGACCAGAAGTCCGGCGATCACGTATGCCGCGTCCTGATTGCGCACCTTGTCTGAGACGCTCAGTTCCAGGGCCTTCTGCACAATTGCCGGATCACGAAACTCACTCAGTGTTGCGAAAACGTTGTAATAATGCTCCGGTGATCCCACCTGTTCCAGCGCATTCACGTACTGTTCGAACAAGGCCTCGTTGCCAAAACGCGCGGCCACCGCCAGCACGGTCTTGGCAAGCGACGGATCCACGGAGTTTGGCTCCTTTACATATTGCTGCGCCAGACTGGTCGATTGCCGGATCGCCTCCGGGTCTTCCCCCGCGTAACCCAGCAGGCGGACCAGGTCGGCGCGCAGCGAGCGTGTATCGGCATTCTCATTTTCCGCGGGCGTCCACCCGATCTTGCGCAGCATGGGCCCAAAACTCGCGCGCACCCAGGTGCGGAAGGCGCCGGCATCGGCCGCGGGGAGCACGTAACCATTCAGGTATTCGAGCATCGCCGCATAGCTTTCGACGAGCGAGTGCTGGCTGTCCTGGTTCAGTGCCGTCACCAGGTTCAGAAACGTGGTCAGGCTTTCCTGGCCTGATCCCACCAGCGCCGCTTCGTCGTGCACCAGTGAAATGCGCTCCGCCGTGCTCAGCTCCGTTCCCACCACCGCGCTGAGCTTGTCGAAGTCGGCTTTGTCATATTGTGTGCGGTAGTAACCCGCTGCATTGCTGTTGACGAACACCCAGGGGGCGCATCCGGCAAACGGCACGATTTGTTCCTTATCGCTCACGATCTGGCAGAAGGGCTTGGCGCCGCCGGCCTTGATGCAGACCGGGACCATCCAAAGCTCGCCCTTCTTCGGCGCCGAGTCGGGGTCGGAAAAGAAGCGCTTCTGCGTGATGGTCAACTGCGTCTTCGGCTCCGGCTTCAGCGGGGCGCGCCTCCGCCGCTTCCCTTTTCTCGCCGCCGGTGCGCCGGCCGCCGGTGGATTGACGCACGCTGCCTTCACCGTGATCAGCGGCTCGCCCGGCTGCTCGACGAAGCTCGGCATGATCTTGTCAACACGCCGGCCCGACGCCGCCGTCAGCGCCGTCCAGAAGTCCTCCGCCGTCGCGTTGCCGTACATGAACCGGCGCAGATAAACATTCACTCCCCGGCGAAACACCTCAGGGCTGACGTACGATTCAATCATCCGCAGTACCGCCGCTGCCTTGTCGTAGGAAATCCGGTCAAACAGCGCGTTGATCTCCTCCGGTGTCTCCGCCTTGGCGCGGATCGCATGGGTATTGACCAGCGCATCCAGCGACAGAGCGCCGCTTGTGGCCTGCACCGCGTGCAGGTTCGCGTTCCACTCGGGATGCAGCGCCTGCGAAGTCTTCAGCGCCATCCAGGCGGCAAAACCCTCGTTGAGCCACAAGTTGTCCCACCATTTCATCGTGACCAGGTCGCCGAACCACTGATGCGCTATTTCATGCGCCAGGACCTCGAAAACAGCCTGGTGCGAATCGACGGAAGAATTCTTGTCATCGATAAACAGCAGCGACTCGCGATAGAAAATCGCGCCCGTATTCTCCATCGCTCCGGCCTCAAAGTCGGGCACGCCCACGATGTCCAGCTTCCCGAAAGGATAAGGAATGCCGTAATACTGGTTGTAAGACTTCAGGATCTCTTCGGCATAGCGGAGCGCGGCCGCGCTCAACGGCTTTTTGTCCGGTGTGCCGCACACGCGGATGGGAGTGTTGTCTGCTGCGCCGGCCAGGCACTCAAAATCGCCCACCGCCAGGGCCACCAGATACGTCGACATCTTTGCCGTGCTCGAAAATTGCAGCGTGTGCTTCCCTTCGCCGGGCCCGGGCGTATCGGAAACAATATGTCCGTTCGAAATCGCGGTATCCCCATTGTTGACCACCAGCGCGATGTCGAACTTGGCTTTCATCGCCGGCTCGTCGAATGAAGGGAAAGCGCGGCGGGCGTCTGTTGCCTCAAATTGCGATGCCGCATAGTTCCGCTGTCTGGTCTTGGCCAGATAAAACCCGCGCAGTTTGTCGTTCAATGCGCCGGTGAATTTGATGTGGATGGCCGCCGGCCCCGGCTGCAACTCTTCGCTCACGGTCAGTGTGACCTGCTCCAGCTGCGGTACGAAGTTCCACTTCGCCGTCTGGCTCCTGGATTCCTGGGTGATGCTGGCTTCCTGAAACTCCAACTCAATCGCATTCAGCGCGATCGTGCTGGTGGCCTTGTTTACCTCGACTTCAATCGTCTCATCACCACTGAACGTGGCCTTGTCCAGGTCCGGCGCGAACGTAAGCAAGTAGCGCTGCGGCGTGATGCCATACGGAAGGCGTTGCGCCCCGGCGAGTACTGGCAGCAAGAACGGGATCAACCATAGGATCTTCTTCAGCAGCACCATGTTCTCCTTGAAAACCTCGGCTGATTATTGGGCCCGATCGTCTATTTGCGGGGCAGTACGGCACGGATGCCTGGCGATGGCCGGCACCTTGCGATTCTTTGTCACCGTAGCGCAGAGGCTGGGCCGGTAACTCTTTCCGTCCCAGTCGTAAACCGTGGTCTCCATCTTCGCCGCTCCTATCTCGAATTGACCCGTGAGAGAGGGCATACCCCGTTTGACGATCTTCATAGGATGAAGTGAGGCATATTTCTCGTGCAGCTCCAGCTTATATTGCTCGCCCTGTCGCAGGTAGACCAGCGCGTCACAGTTCGGGCCCCGGCAGTGGCAGGAGCCATGCACGGTAACGATTGCCCCCAATTCATGGGTTCCAACCCGGATCGGCAGCGTCGCCAGGGTCGGCACATCGCTCCCCGGAGCATCCGCAGCAGCTCCACAGGCCGCATCATGCAGCGCAAGGCCCCTGAGCGCCTGCGATACATCTGCGTCCTGGGTCCCAAACAGAGAAAGCGTAACCATCATCAAACAGAAATAAAAAGCCAGTTTATACGTGTGCATGGGTTCCTTTAAGGGAAGATACCACATGGAAATGCCCCCAGGCGTTGCTCCAGCAGGTCCGGAGTGCCGCTGCACGGTGGAATCTCCGTTCCCGGCAGCGCCAACTCTCCATGCGGCCCAACCACCACCGCGCTTTGCGGAAAATCGGCATTCGAAAGTCCGCGCAAGACAGGAAGTACCCTCATCTCAGGATCCAGCTTCGGTCCGCCGGGCTTTTCCTGCTTTACCGGGTACGCCCGACCGCGAAGAAACGTTCCATCCAGCGCCAGGTGCACTTCCAGCACCAGTGACAGGCCATTCTCGGCACTCAGATTAAACGGCCCATAAGTGGCAAAGTTTCCCAGCGAATACGCGATCAGCTTGCCTTTGTAGACCTCCATCGCCCGCACCACGTGCGGCCCCGAACCCAGTATCAAATCGGCGCCGGCGTCGATGGCCGCGTGCGTAAAGCGGCGCAGGTCGCCGCGGTCTTCGCCCAGAAAGGTCTCATCTCCCTCGAGCACGTGCTGGTGCGTCGCGCCTTCGGCGCCGCCATGAAAGCCCACAACCACCAGGTCCGATTCGCCGCGCAGACTGCGGATCGTCTGCAGCGATTCTTCGAGATCGAGAAAGTTATACGCTCCGGGATAAGTCGCAAACGCGATCACGGCAATCTTTTTCCCCTTCACCGTGAGCCGCGCGATGTCGCCCACTTCACCGGTGTGCGCGATCTGCATCGCCTCCAGCGTCTTCCGCGAACTGTCGCGCCCTTCCTGGCCGAAGTCCATGGCATGGTTGTTGGCCAGGCCCATCACGGTAAACCCCGCCTCTTTCAGATATTTTCCGTAGCGGGTGGGGACGCGGAAGGCAAAGCAACGGCCCTCCGCCTTGCCCCGGCACTTGGCGGAGATGCCGCCATCCACCAGTGGGCCTTCCAGATTGCCGAAAACGACATCACCGTGCTTCAGCAATGGCGTAACCTCCGCCAACAGATCAGCGCCGTCGTTCAACGGCAGCAGAGACTCCTCCGGAAACGCGGTCCCCAGCATCACGTCGCCCACGGCGGTAACGACGATTTCATCCGGATTAGCAGCTGGCTGACCGACGCCCATGACCGGCGAAGGCGAGAGCACTGGAACTTGGGGAGGCGTTGCCGAGGGATTCGCGGACGTTGATTGCGCTGGTAACGATGTTTGTTCAGAAAGCTGCGGGCCGCGGAATGAAGCATAGATTGGACTGGAAATCAAAAGCAGACCCAGCCAAGCGCCGCAGGCGCGGAACAAGGGTAGCCCAGCGCGTAAGCGCTGGGTGAGATGCCGATAGATTCGAGCGCCAGAGGCGCGGCACATCTCGCGCAAATTCATAAATGGATCGATTCACATAATGAGCCGTGTCGCGCCTACGGCGCTTGCAACGCTCGCCCCTTAACCCGGCGCTTCCGCGCTGGGCTACCATTATGTCGCGCTACGCGCTCGAGCATGTCAGATTCCACAATCTACTCGACTGAGGCACATTCCTTCCGTGCTGGACACTCTTTTGCTGAAAATCAAATTATTCTGCTTTAACTGAAATCCGCCACCTGCCCCGCCACCACCATTTCAACACAGCGGTTCCACGCAAACCAATAAGCAATTTCCCTGTAATCATCCAAGTCAAACACAGCCAGGTCCGCGTCTTTTCCGGCTTCCACGCTCCCCTTCTGACTCTGTAATCCCAGTGCGTACGCCGCGTTGATGGTCCCTGCCGCAATCGCCTCCGCCGGAGTCATCTTCATATGCGTGCACGCCAGCGACAGAATAAAAGCCATGCTCGGTGTGGGCGAAGTTCCCGGGTTGTAGTCGGTTGCCAGCGCAACCGGCACGCCTGCATCGATCAAGCGCCGCGCATCCGGGAATTCCCTGTGGCCGAGAAAGTGGCTGGCCCCGGGCAAGAGTACCGCTACCGTATCTGACTTGCTCAGCAGCAACAGGTCCTCCGGATCCATATGGTCCAGATGATCGAGCGATGCCGGTTTATGTTTCAGCAGCTCACCCAGCCGCGTAGTCGTAAACTGCCCGACGTGCGCGCGCACGCCCAGTCCGTGCGCCCGTGCGGCAGCAAAGATCCGCTCCGATTGCTCCGGCGTGAACGCCCCGCGATCGCAAAACACGTCCGCGTACCGCGCCAGTTTCTTCCTGCCCGCCAGCGGGATTATTTCGTCGCACACAAGTTTGACGTAGTCATCTTCCCTGCCCGCGAACTCCGCCGGGACCACGTGTGCAGCCAGGAGCGTAGAAACCACAGTCCCCGGCCAGCGTCGTGCCGCGTCGCGTATGGCTTCCAAAGACTTGATCTCGTCCTCGCCGCTGAGCCCATAGCCCGACTTCGCCTCCACCGCGCTCGTCCCTTGTTCCAGCATCGCGTTGAGCGAAGCGAGAATCTTCTCGCTGAGCTGCCCCCGGCTCGCTTTGCGAACAGCCGCAACACTCGACCGGATGCCGCCCCCCGCCGCGGCAATCTCTTCATAGCCGGCGCCGGCGATTCTCTTCTCAAAATCGACCAGCCGCGGCTCAGCAAATGCCGGATGGGTATGGCAGTCAATCAGTCCCGGCAAAACGACCTTGCCCTTACAGTCGAACTCCCGCACCTTGCGCCGATTGCTGCGCAGCCACGGATCGCGCAGCAACTCGCGCTGCGGTCCAGCGGCCAGAATCTTCCCGCCGCCGCAGAGCACCGCGGCATCTTCGATCAGACCGATTTCACAGAGCGCGCGCCCTCGCCTCGGCGCAGAGTCGCCGCGCATGGTCAGTAGCTGGCCAATGTTGGCCAGCAGAAGATAGGGAGATTTATCTGGTTTAGGCAAAGTTCAGATTACACGGCTTGGATCATCAGATTTTTCAATCGCCACTCTTGGCACGCTTGGCATTTGTTGGCAATCATGGGGTTACTTGTTCTCTCGACGCATCGGCACCTTTACGCCCTTTTTCTCCGCGAACTGCTTCGCCTCTTCGTACCCCGCGTCCACGTGCCTCACCACGCCAATCCCCGGATCGTTCGTCAGCACGCGTTCGATGCGCTTGGCCATCGCCTCCGTGCCGTCGGCCACGGTGACCTGGCCTGCGTGCAGCGAATAGCCGATGCCCACGCCACCGCCGTTGTGGATCGAGACCCAGCTTGCTCCGCTGGCGGTGTTGAGCAGCGCGTTCAGCAGCGGCCAGTCAGCGACGGCATCGCTGCCGTCTTTCATGCCTTCGGTCTCGCGATAGGGTGAAGCGACGGACCCGCAGTCCAGGTGGTCGCGGCCGATCACGATTGGCGCCTTGATCTTTCCCTTCTTGACCAGGTCGTTCATCGCCAGCCCGAACTGCGCGCGCTCGCCATAGCCCAGCCAGCAGATCCGCGCCGGCAGGCCCTGGAAGTGAATGCGCTTGCGCGCCAGGTTGATCCAGCGGCTCAGGATCCGGTTCTGCGGGAAAAGCTCCAGTACCAGATCGTCGGTGACGGCGATATCGGCTGGATCGCCCGAGAGCGCCACCCAGCGGAACGGCCCCCGGCCTTCGCAGAACAGCGGGCGGATATACGCGGGCACAAAGCCGGGAAAATCGTAGGCATTCTTCACGCCGCGCTGGAACGCGAATGTCCGGATGTTGTTGCCGTAGTCAAAGGTTACGCTGCCCATCTTCTGCAAGCGCAGCATGCCCTCGACATGGCGGGCCATCGAATCGAGCGACTTCTCAAGGTAGGCTTTAGGATCATTTTTCCTCAGCTCTAATGCCTGCTTCAGCGACATGCCATTTGGCACGTAGCCATTCAGCGGATCATGCGCCGAAGTCTGGTCGGTGAGGATATCGGGGACAACGCCGCGCTGGGCGAGTTCAGGAACCACGTCAGCGCAGTTCCCAACCAGCGCCACGGACACCGCTTCCTTCTTGCCCCGCGCCTCTTTCAAAATCCGCAGCGCCTCGTCCAGACTCTCCGCCATGTGGTCGCAGTAGCCGGTCTTCAGGCGCTTTTTGATCCGCTCCGGATCAACATCAATACCCAGAAAACACGCACCCGCCATGGTTGCGGCCAGAGGCTGAGCGCCGCCCATGCCGCCCATGCCGCCGCTCACCACCAGTTTGCCCGCCAGGTCGCCGCCAAAATGTTTTTCAGCGGCCGCAGCAAATGTCTCAAACGTTCCCTGAATAATCCCCTGCGAGCCGATGTATATCCACGATCCCGCGGTCATCTGCCCGTACATCATCAGCCCGGCGCGCTCCAGCTCGTTGAACTTCTCCCAGTTTGACCAATGTCCCACCAGGTTCGAATTTGCGATCAATACCCTTGGCGCGTATTCATGCGTCTTGAAGATCCCCACCGGCTTGCCCGATTGCACCAGCAGCGTCTCATCATTCTCCAGCGCCTTCAGCGACGCCAGGATCGCCTCCAGGCATTGCTGATTGCGCGCTGCCTTTCCGGTCCCTCCATACACCACCAGGTCGCGCGGGCGCTCCCCCACCTCTTCATCCAGGTTGTTCATCAGCATGCGCATGGCCGCTTCCTGCGGCCATGCCTTGCAGCTCAACTCGGCGCCGCGTGGGGCTTTCAGCGGAGGAATGTGCGTGGTTTGAATTTCCGTCTCGACTGGCATAGGGAAATGGTAGCAAATCACGCCTCATTTCCCCATGCGTAAGTTGAGCATCTAACCACAGGACGCACACGGAGGAGACCAGTGGAAGCCAATGAAATGAGACAAGACATCATCGATCGCGGAATTGAAAAAGCTGAAAACGAGATGAGACCAGTCCTGGAGTCATTGTCGGCGCAGAAGCCAGATCAAGGTGCGATTGCCGATCCCCTCGCCGGCCGCGCCGGTTCAAATTCAGGACAGATGTCCTCTGTCGCCTCAGATCAGCCCGGCGCCACGCCTTATGCCAAAGAAACCGGCGAAGACCTGCCCGAGCGCGCCGGCGTCAGCCGCCGTGAAAAGAACGCGCACGAGCGCCAGGTGGATTCTGAGGCCGTACGCGAATCGGAGAAGGAAGCGGAGCTGGATACAACCAGCGAACCGGAGCCGGATGAAGGCAAACCAGCAGCTTAGGGCTTGGGACTCGCCTCACCAGCTGCTGTAGGCATTTCCTTCCGAGCTCATCAGATTGGATCCGCTCTTCACGTCGGTGATGCCGGGCGCGGTCTGATCGATCGCCGTCATCACGTCTTCCTGAACGGTCTGCCAGGAGTTGGTATCGTGCGTGAAGGGATCTTTGGGAATGGCGTGCAGGTAGCCCGCGCTCACGATGTCATCAAGGGTCTGCGGTGCTTTCTGCTTGTCCTGCGTGTACTGATCAATGGCGTCGCGCATGGAGCGTAGGTCCTGCTTCAGCACTGCTTCATTCGCATGCAGGATGTGGATCTTGTAGATTGGCACCATGACGCCAAGCAAAATCGAGATCATAGCGCACACGATGATCAACTCGATCAAGGTGAAGCCGCGCTGCTGCCGTTTGCTTATCGCTGGACGCATCATGGTTTACCAGTCCTTATATTTGGTCCCGTTCAGCCCCGTTCCCGTTGACTTGCTGTAAACGTCAAACACGTTCTGCCCGCCCCAGGACTCTGACTGCGGATCGTCCTGCATGGAGCGCAGGCCCCAATCCGCGTTCCCGGTCATCGGGTCTATAGGTATATGACGCAGAAAGCGCAGCTTTTTGCCGCCCGCGATCTCTTCGCCGTTGACCAGGGTGTCAAGGTCGGGTGGATAGCCCTGGCTGTCCAGCTTCACGCGAAACAGGTTCTTGTCAGCCGCATCCTTATACCGGTCTATCGCCTCCCGCATCTGCCACAGGGCGCGCTTCAGCTCAACCTCACGCTCGCGCCGCACGGAGACCTTCACCACCGGGACAGCGGCGCCCATCAGGATGAGAAGGATCGTGATCACCACGATCATCTCCAGCAGTGTGACGCCGCATTGGCCGGTCCCGACCCGCGTGCTCCAGATACCGTATTTGGCTCTGCTCACCTTCATTACTACTAGTTTACGGTAATTGCAGCCTGCGATCCCAGCACGTCCAGCGGCTGGTTCTGGCTGTTACGCGCCGCCGGCACCGAGATGAAAATCGTGCTCGTGCCCTTGGCTTTGCCGGTAAACACCAGGTTGAACACCACGCCGTCACCCGAGACGCCCGCCATCCCCGGAGGACGCTGCGCCGTGATCTGCAGCTTGCCGGAAGATGGATCGTCGCGATTGACCAGGATCACCTGCTGGCCGTCTTTGGCCAGGAACTCGCCGTTGGTTACGCTGTTGAACTGCACCGATTTCGGATCGTAAGTGATCTGGATCGGCACCGCAGCAACATCCTGCCCGTGCGTGAGCACGATTTTCAGGGTGAAGCTGTTGCCCACGGTCGCTGATGCTGCCGCCGGATCCAGCCGCAAACCAACCTGCCCCGGCCTGAGGTTCTGCTGTGCCGAAGGCTGGGCCTGGGCCGGCGTGGCGGGCTGCTGTTGCGGCGTCTGTTGTGCCGGAGTCGTCGTTGGCCCAGGCTGCCCCGTTGCCGGAGTCTGCGTCTGTGCCGGCGCCGTCTGAGGCGGCGTTACCGGCTGCCGGCTCGGCGTAACCGGCGCGGCAGGCTGCGAAGGAGCAGTAGTTGTACCGGCCGGAGCTACCGCAGTCGCGGTGGTGCTCGGCGTCATTGGCCGGGCCGCGATGCGCAAGTCGATGCTGCCCGTGCCCGTTCCCACGTCAAAGGCGCGGCGGTTCAGGTCGTTGAGCTCCTGTCCGCGCACAATGTGCGGAATCAGCAGGAACACCAGCTCGTTGGTGACGTGCTCCTTGCTGGTGGAAGTGAAAATGTATTTGAGAATCGGAATCTCGCCCAGCAGCGGCGCGCCGCTGGTGGTCTTGGTGTCCTGGACTTCCAGGATGCCGCCCAGCAGGTTGGTTTCGCCATCCGCCAGCCGGATGGTGTGTTCCACCTTGCGCGTGCTGATGATGGGCTGCGTAATGCCGCCAATCGTCTGCGATCCGTTCAGGTTGGAAATTTCCATTGACGTCTTCAGCGTCACCTGGCCGTCCGGGTGAACGCGCGGCGTGATCTCCATCTTTACGCCCACGTCGGTGTAGTTGAACTGCGTGTTCACGCCCACGGCGCCCACGGCCGTGCCCACGCCCAGCGGCGTACCGAAAGATCCGGTTGCGATCGGAATCTTGTCGGCAATGGTCAGAGTAGCTTTTTCGTTGTCGGTGGCGCGGATGCGCGGGCTTTGCAGGATCTTGGAATCGGCGTCAGACATGATCGCCACGGCCTTGAGCGAGTCAATCGTCACCGCGTAGTTGGTTGAATTGAGGTG
Source organism: Candidatus Angelobacter sp. (assembly GCA_035717005.1). Taxonomy (GTDB): domain Bacteria; phylum Acidobacteriota; class Terriglobia; order Terriglobales; family Acidobacteriaceae; genus Angelobacter. The sequence goes on along the minus strand of DASTJB010000100.1, from coordinate 19,640 downwards.
CTGGAGATCGTTGAAATTCAGGCCGCCGCTGCTCGAACTGGTTGAGGTGCTGCCGGAACCGCCGGAGCCGCTGCTGGTAGTGGTGTTGGTTCCCTGCAATGCCACTTGAAAGTTCTGCGGAGGCGTGATGCCCATATTGCGCAGCTTGTCGCGCCGCACCTGCATCACGTAGACATCTACAATCACTTCCGGCTTGGACTTGTCGATATCGTCGATCATCTTCGACGCCAGCGCCAGCTGGTCCGGCGTGCCCTTGATCACGATGGCGCTCTGCGACGGAATCTGCTGGATGCGCTGCACCTCAAGCACGGTGCGGATCGCGTTCACGATGTCCTGAAGATCGGTAGGGCCGGAGACGTTGCCCAGATAGAACGTTTTTACGACGTTCTGCTCCAGTTCGCGGCGCTTGGCCTGCGTGTCCTGGGCGACAAAGATCGTGTTCGGCGTGACCGGCCGCCAGAAGGTGCGCGACTCCAGCGCCAGGATGTCCAGCGCTTCCTGCAGGTTGACCTTTTGCAATTTGATGGTGAGCCGGCGGGAAGTATAGTCGGGATCGAAGAGAACGTTGATATTGGCCAGCTTGCCGATCGTCTCGTAAAGGACCTTGGAATCGTCGGTCATTTCCAGCGCGCTGAGCGGCACGTCGGGAATCTGGGTGAGCGAGACAGGACCGCTCGCGGTTTCCAGCCGCTGCCGCAGCGGGTCGTCTTCATCGCGCCGCGAAGGCGGGCTCACCCCGGCCTGCCCGGGGCTGCTCGCGCCCTTCTGGATCATGACCTGGGTGCGGCGGATCTCCTGCGCTGCCAGGTCATTGCTGGGATCGACTTCCAGCGCCTCCTGGAACAGCTTGAGCGCATCCTGCAGATTGCCCGCGTCGCGAAGCTTCTGCCCGCGTTTTACCTTGCTGGACGAAGCGAGAATTCGCGTGCGCTCATACGGCACGCGATATCTCAGCTCGGAGGGCTTGGCCTGATACGCGGCTTTGAAGAATTCGAACGCCGCTTCATAATCCCCGCGGGCCTCCGCTTTCACTCCCTTTTCAAAGAGTGATTTCGCTGAGTCTGCGGCAGACAAAATAGCCGCAAAGATGATGCAAATGGTGAGGGTTGCTGTTAACTTCCGCATACGGCTCCTGCTCACTTGGCTAAATCCTAAGTCCTTCTTTTTCAGGGAAATGGTGGGGTACCACCCGTCGTATTACCCGGAATGCAAGACTTTTCGGGAAGCCAGATTATACACCCAATCTGGTGCAATACCAGAACGACTTTAGTAACCGAATTTGCGCTGTGATAGCATAAAAAGTTTGTCGCCTCCCTATGGCCCGTCACAGCACCCATCAGACTGAGCCGAACAAGCCCAAAAACCCGAAGCGCGATCCCATCGCTTCCGGCGAGCGTGACGCCACGGTGAACCGTGCCGCCGGCCACAACTATTTCCTGGAAGACAAGCTCGAAGCCGGCATCGCTCTCACCGGCTCGGAAGTCAAATCTATCCGCGCCGGCCGCGCCAACCTGAAGGACAGCTACGCGCTATTAAAGGACGGCGAACTGTGGCTGCTGAACGCCCACATTGGCGCCTACGAAAACGCGGGCTATGCCGGCCACACTCCCTTGCGCACCCGCAAGCTTCTGGTCCACGCCGAGGAGTTGCGCAAGCTGGCCGGCAAGACCCAGCAGCGCGGTTATACCCTGGTGCCGACGCGCATGTATTTTAAAAACGGCAAGATCAAATGTGAGATCGCCCTGGCCAAAGGCAAACAGCACTGGGACAAACGCGAAACCGAACGCCGCCGCACCGCCGACCGCGAGGCCCGCGAGGCCATCGCTCGCTCGAGAAAAGCATAGAATCAATCTTTATTTATAGGAGCAAGCCACGCAATCATGGATACACGCCTGATCATCGCCCCCAACCTCGCTGAAATCGAAACCGAATGTCTCGTCGTCTTCTCTCTGGACCACAGCAGCAACAAGGAACCGAAACCGGCGCTCACACCCAGGCATGCCGCGATGGAAGCCGCGGCTGCAGAGCTGATGGCTTCCGGCGAAATCAGCGGAAAATCCTGCGAAGCCGTCCTGCTGCATCATCCCGGCGGCCTGAAGGCCAAACGGCTGCTGGTAATCGGCTGCGGCAAAGCCAAAACTTTTAATCACATGGAGCTGCGCAAAGCCGCGGGCACGGCGCTGCGCGCGCTGAAGCCAAAGATGATCAAATCCTGCGCCTTTACCATTCCCGAACTCACAACGGGAAACGAAGATGCTGTGCGCTCCATGGTCGAAGGCGCTTACGTGGCCGATTACGACCCTGACACCTACCGCAGCGACCGCAAAGACTTCAGCATGCAAGCCATCACCATTCTCTCGCCCGGCGGCCCGGAGAATGACAAGCTCCAGCGGGCGCTCGATCAGGCGCGGATCATCGGCGAGTCCCAGAACTTCACCCGCGAACTGGTCAACGAGCCCAGCAACCGCCTCACGCCAACCATGCTGGCCGATCGCGCAAAGAAAATGTGCGAGAGCGTCGGCCTCAAGTGCGAGATCATGGGTCCGGAAAAAATCAAAGAGATGAAAATGGGCGCATTCTGGAGCGTCGCCCAGGGCTCCGATGAAGAGCCGCGCCTCATCGTCATGCAATACACTCCACCAGGTGCGCCGGAAAAGCCCGTGCTCGGCCTCGTCGGCAAGGGCATTACCTTCGATACCGGCGGCATCTCCATCAAGCCGGCCGACGGCATGGAGAAGATGAAATATGACATGGCCGGCGGCGCGGCCATGATCGGCGCCATGCGGGCCATCGCCCTGCTCAAGCCCAACGTGAAAGTGATCGGCATTGTCTGCGCCACGGAGAACATGCCCAGCGGCAAAGCCCAGAAGCCCGGTGACGTGCAGATCGCCATGTCGGGCAAAGCGATCGAGATCATCAACACCGATGCCGAAGGCCGGCTTGTTCTTGCCGACGGCCTGCATTACGCCAGGACCCTGGGCTGTACCCACCTGATCGATGCCGCCACGCTTACCGGCGCATGCGTTGTCGCACTCGGCGGCGTGAATGCCGGCGTTTTCGCCAACGACGAAGACATCTACCAGCACTTCACCCGCGCGCTCACTCGCTCCGGAGAAAAATTCTGGCGGCTCCCGCTCGACCCGGAGTATCTCGACATGATCCGCTCCAGCATCGCCGACATCATGAACACCGGCGGCCGCTGGGGCGGGGCCTCCACCGCTGCGGTCTTCCTCAAGGAATTCGCCGAGGAGACGCCCTGGGTCCATCTCGACATCGCCGGCACGGCCTGGATCGACGACAACAAACCGTGGATCGCCAAAGGCCCGTCGGGAATCGCCGTGCGCAGCCTGGTGGAGTTTGTGAAGACCTTCGAGGGCAACAGCAACTAAGCTGAGATTTGTGGCACAGGCACTCTTGCCTGTGCCCGATGAGCTACGCGAAGGATGACAGGCACAGACAGGAGTGTCCGTGCCACAAAAATCGTTAGCCCTTCTTCTCCGTCACGATCTCCGAGAAATCCGCGATGCTGGAAAACTCATTCACCAGCGTCTGCAACAGCCCGAGCCGCTGTGCGCGCAGCTCCTCGTCCTCGACCATCACCATGACTTTGTCAAAGAAAGCGTCCACCGCCGGCCGCAGCCGCGAGATCTCGAGCAAAGCCGGCTCATACTGCCGCGAGGCGCTCAACTCCTTCACCCGCTTTGCCACCTGAGGGACCGCCTCCGCCAGCTTTTTCTCTTCGGCATCCTTCAGCGCCGCGGCCTTAAACGGCTCCGCGACTTTCTTCTTCGTCTCCGCCGCCTGGCGCAGGATGTTCTTCATGCGCTTGAACGCCACCGAAATCGACTCAAAATCCGCCGACGGCCGCACCTTGGCCACGGCATTCGCCCGCGCGACGGCGTCCACCGCGTCATCGGCTCCGGCCGCGAGCGTGGCATTAACTACGTCATAGGCCAGGCCGAGCACGTCGCGCAAGTAAAACTCCAGGCGCTCGCGGAAGAAGCCGCGAACCGCCTGTGAGTAGGCGTCATCTTTCAAGTTGAATTTCTTTTCCGCTTCACCACCCGCGTAACCGCTGCGCGCCTCGGCCATCAATTTTGCGAGGTTTAGCGGCAGCCTGTGCTCCACGATCGTCTTCACAATCCCATTCGCCTGCCTGCGCAGCGCAAAGGGATCTTTTGATCCTGAAGGCACCAGACCCAACGCAAACATCCCGGCAATGGAATCGGCCTTGTCCGCAATCGAGAGCACCGCGCCCTCCAGCGTTCGCGGCGCCGAATCTTCGGTCGATTCGGGCCTGTAGTGCTCGTAAATCGCGTCAGCCACCGCCTGCGGTAAGCCCTGCGCCTTCGCATAGAGGCCGCCGATGATTCCCTGCAGCTCGGTAAATTCCTTCACCAGCTCGGTAGTGAGGTCCGTCTTCGCCAGCCGCGCTGCTTGCTGAACGGCTGTTGCATCTACTTTCAATCCAGACTTCGCCAGAGAGCCGCAGAGCGTCTCCGCCAGTCTGCCCATCCGCTCGGCTTTCGACGCATAACTGCCCAGGTCTTTTTGGAACGTCACCGCCTTCAGCATCTCCACGCGCTGCGCCAGCGGAATCTTCTGATCGGTGTCCCAGAAAAATCTCGCGTCGTTGAACCGCGCCCGCAGTACGCGCTCGTTGCCATGCCGGATCAGCCCATCGGGATCGCCGTCGGTGTTCAAAACGGCCAGAAAATACGGGGCCAATTTGCCGGAGGCGTCTTCGACCGCAAAATATTTCTGATGGTCGCGCATCACCGTAACCAGAACCTCTTCCGGTAGCGAGAGAAACTGCTTGTCGAAACTACCCAGGATCGCCGACGGCCACTCCGTCAGATTCACCACCGTCTTCAGCAGCTCCTCGTCCTCGCGCCACCTCGCTCCGGAAATGGCCCGCGTTGCTGCGTCGAGGGCTTTGCGGATCTTGTGGTTGCGATCCGAAGCCACAATCTCAACGTGCGCCTTTTGCATTGCTTCGACGTATTGCGCCGGGGATTTGATCTGGACTTGAGCCGGCCCGAGAATGCGATGGCCGCGTGACTGGTTCCCCGATTTGATTCCGGCGAACTCCAGGGGAATGATCTCGTCGTCAAGCATCGCCACGATCCAGCGCACGGGCCGTACAAAGCGCTCCGGCTTGCCGCTCCGCCAATACATGCTCTTGGCCCAGTAAATCCCGGCGATCTCCTTCGGCACTCCTTCAGCTAAAATCTCTGCGGCCTTGCGGCCCTTGCGCGTCACAGTCGCAGCCAGGTACTCACCTTTGGGATTCGTTACCTTTTCAAGCTTCGAAACATCGACTCCAGCCTTCTTCGCGAATGCCTCGGCCGCAGGTGTCGGCTTCCCATCTTTGAAGGCGACCTTAAAAGATGGTCCGGTAATTTGCTCCGTGACATCGGGCTGTGAAGCCATCAATCGGGGTACTACCAACGCTAGGCGGCGTGGTGTAGCGGCCTCCAAAAAGCCAGTGCCTGTCATCCCGGGGTTTGGCTCAGCGTTCCATAATGACTCTCGCAGCAAGAGGTCCGAGAGACGCTTTGCCATCTCCATCCAGGCGCTATCGATCATCCGCGCGGGAATCTCTTCCACTCCGATCTCCAGCAGAAAGTCGGGCATCAGGCCGCTCCTCCCTTCTGCTTTGCCGGTTCAGCGCTGCCTGCACTCTGCTGCGCGACATAGGCCTTCGCCAATCCGACCGCAAGCTGCCTGATGCGGGCGATCACACCGACGCGTTCTGTCACCGAAATCGCTCCGCGCGCGTCGAGCAGATTAAAAAGATGCGAACACTTCAGACACAGCTCGTACGCAGCCAGCAAAGGAAAGCGTTCCTTCTCCGCCGCGCTCGCATTTTTGCTCCCAAGCAGCGCGTTGAACTGGCTGATCAGCGTCTGCGACTCCGCCTCGTACATCTCCAGGTGCTTCCAGGTTTTCTCCACGTCGGCATTCTCAAAGTTGTAAACCGACATCTGCAGCTCGTCCTGATAGCGCACCTCGCGATATGTCACTTCTCTTCCCGTGACCGGATCGCGCGCCCACACAATGTCATAAATGCTGTCGACGTCCTGCAAGAACGCCGCGATACGCTCCAGGCCGTAGGTAAGCTCCGCCGAGATCGGATCCAGATCGATCCCGCCGCACTGCTGGAAGTAGGTGAACTGCGTGATCTCCAGGCCGTCGAGCATCAACTGCCAGCCCACGCCCCAGGCGCCCAGCGTCGGCGACTCCCAGTTGTCCTCTTCGAACTTGATGTCGTGCTTGCGCAGGTCGATCCCGAGCGCCTCCAGCGACCTGAGATAAAGCTCCTGCACGTCTTCAGGCGGAGGTTTAAGGATCACCTGCATCTGCATGTGCTTATAAAGACGGTTGGGGTTGTCGCCGTAGCGGCCGTCGGCCGGCCGGCGCGAAGGCTGCACGTAGGCGACTTTGTAGGGCTTCGGTCCCAGCGCGCGCAAAAACGTCTCCGGCGACATGGTGCCGGCACCCACTTCGATGTCATACGGCTGCTGCAACACACAGCCGCGCTCCGCCCAGAACCTTTGCAGGCTGAGAATGATCTCCTGATATGTGGGAGCTGTGGCGGGCATGCGAATTATTAATCTAACAGATTTTTCCGGAGTCCCGAGTGAAGCGAGGGATCCCTATCTTGTGGAGAATCTGTTGGCTCGCGATGCGTCTTTCAACATCTATCGGAAGGCTTTCCAAACCTCTGCATCCTGGTAGGGATCCCTCGCTGCGCTCGGGACTCCGGAAAAAGCTACCACTCATTGAACTCCGGCCGGAAATCCGGATCGGGACGGGCCCAGCGCTTGCCGAACTCGGTGCGCAGCTTCTTCTGCTCTGTCGCCAGCATGTGCCAGTTGTGCCACGTGTCGGGCTCCTGGGCCGTGCGCACAAAGGGCGTGGGTTTGCCTCCGCTGATGTCCGGCTTTACTTCCACCACCTCCGCCAGGCCGCCGCGGAAGTCATCGCGCCCGTGCGAGATGTACAGCTCGGTATCGAGATAGATCACGTCGCCGGCGCGCAGCTCCGGCATCTGGCCGGCATCACACTCAGCCTGTATCTCGCGAAAGCGGGCCTCGCTGGCGCGCGCCGCCTCCGGTGTATCGAACTGGCGGTCCGTTTCCGAACAAGCATAGGTTTCACTCATATGAAATAACCGTTGTGCTCCGGCCGCAGGTCCGGGTCAGGGTGCGCCCAGTTTGTGCCGTACTCGCGCCGTAGCTGCTTCTGCTCGGCGGCCAGACGCTTCCAAGTGTAAAAGGAGCCTGGCTGCTGGGCCACACTCACCATCATGTGTGGCCGCCCCTGGCTGTCCGAATGCCGGAATTCACTTACCTCGGCCAGGCCTCCCTGAAAATCGTCACAGCCGTGGCTGATATAGCGCTCAGACTCGACGTAAATCACATCGCCGGCGCGCAGCTCCGGCACGCGGCCGGCATCGCACTCGGCCTGGATCTCGCGAAAGCGCCCCTCGCTGGCGCGCGCGGCCTCGGCGGTGGGAAAGGTGCGGTCGGTTTCGGAGCAGCGATACTCTTCAGACATATTTTCTGTAATCTCGAGCGCAGCGAGGGATCCCTATAACAACTAAAATCATCAGGAACACATCACGGGATAGCCCTAAAGCTTCAGGTAGCAATAGGGTTCCCTCGCTGCGCTCGGGATTTCAGAAATCTAGATCCTTTCCAGCATCGCCGCCGTCACCAGTTTTTTTTCGATATGCCGTTCGATGCGCTGGGCCAGGAAACGGCGAAGGTCGGCGCCGCGGCTGCGCGTCCAATTCGGAGCCGCGCCATCGAGCTTCTCCAGCGGCGAGCGAAACATCTGGCTGGCGAGCGTGCGCGAGTCGCTGGAAATTTCCGTGCTGGCCAGCCGTTTGTCGCGGGCGCAGAGCAGGCCGTCGGCCAGCGGATGAAAATATGCCTTGTTCCCGTTCAGCACTTCGCCGCACGCCACGCAGGCGTGCAGGTCCGGCAGCAGACCAATCAGGCGCACAATCCAGAGATCGAAGTAGGTGAGCGGCAGCCAGATGGCTTCGGCCTTCAGCTGGTTCACGACTGCCAGCGCGAGCCGGAAGATGTCGTCGCTGGGCTCGCGGTCCGGCAGCAGCTGGTCGATCACCTCGGCCACGTAGCTCAGCGCAACCACGCGCGGGTAGGTCATCTCAGTGGTCAGTGGCGAAGAAATGATGTCGCAGGAGTCCAGCCGCACCAGTTCCTGCTTTTCTTTTTCCTCCCAGTGCGCGGTGACGCAGGTGAGCGGCTCCAGCGCGCCCCCAAAGCGGCGCTTGGATTTTTTTGCGGCTTTGGCAACGCCGCGCAGCTTGCCTTCAGTCCGGCTGAAGAACGTGACCAGCAGGTCCGCTTCGTGAAACGGCCAGGTGCGCAGGATCAGGGCTTCAGACTGGTGCGGCATGCAAGAACCATTTACCACAGAGGGCACAAAGAAGCACAGAGGGTTTTGATCATACCCTAGGAGCTCCATGCGAGGTACTTATTCAGCAAAGGCTCTCAACACCTACTCCGTGCCCTCTGTGTCCTCTGTGGTAAGAACTCCGGCGTTAGCAAACAAAAACGCGCAGCCATCCGGCTGCGCAGGGTTAAGCTTCTCTTTGGCCGATCAGCGGCCGAAGTACTTGGCATTTTTCTCCGCGTACTCTTTCCACTTTTCCGGCAGATCGTCGAGCGCGAAGATCGCCGAGACCGGGCAAACCGGCACGCAGGCGCCGCAATCGATGCACTCCACCGGATCGATGAACAACATCTCGGCGCCTTCAAACTGCGGTTCATCCTTCTTGGGATGGATGCAGTCCACCGGGCACGCATCCACGCACGCGGCGTCCTTGGTCCCGATGCAAGGCTCTGCAATCACGTATGCCATAAAAGTCTAAGTCTCCGATTTCAATCAACTGGATTGGGTAACAGAGAATTTTATCAGCTATTCCGAGTAGCGCAAATGTTTCCGGCCAAATGCGCCCTGCGCAGAGTGAAACGTGCCGGAGCACGCCTGAATTGTCTCTTTCCGTGACTCCATTTGCTTAAGATGCGATACTTAAACCAAGACGGCCTTTCCCCAAACTGATATCCGAATGCACGGTTTCTACAGTCGTTTTCTGGAATCCGCAGAGAAGTACCCTGCCCATGCGGCAATCGAGGTGCAGCGCTCCTCCGGAGCAGTGGAGCGGCTCACCTACTCCGAATTACGCCAGATGGGCGAGTCGGTGGGCCGCTGGCTGCGCGACTCCGGCGTTCAGCCGGGCGTACGCTGCGCCATTATTGCCGGCAACGGTCCACGATGGGTGGCCGCGTACCTGGGCATTATGTCTGCCGGCGCTGCGGCCGTGCCGCTCGACACGGCGTTCAACGCTCTTCAGATCAATAAATTGCTCTGGGACTGCGGCGCCGCCATTATTTTTTGCGATGCAGAGAACCTGCCCAAAGTCCAGAAGGCCGTTGAGGAGACGCTGGTCCGGATCGTGATGATCGAGGGCACGGGCGAAGGCCGCTACTCCAACCTGACCAGCATGCTCGCGGCCGGTCCCGGCGACTTCCATCCCGGAGAAATCCAGGACAGCGATATAGCCGTGATTCTCTACACTTCCGGCACTACGAGCGATCCCAAGGGCGTCGTCCTCACGCACACGAACCTCAACGCCGAGGCCGACGCAATCTTCAGTTTCATCGTCGTCAGGCCCGACGATGCGATCCTGGCCGTGCTTCCGCTCTTTCACGCGCTGGCCCAGCTGGCGAACCTGCTGATGCCTCTGGCGGTTGGCGCGCGGATCGTCTACCTGGAATCGGTCAACACCACCGAGCTCATGCGCGCTCTTGCCGAGCGCAATATCACACTATTCTGCTGCGTTCCGCAGTTCTATTACCTGATTCATGAACGCCTCGTGCATGAAGTGAAGAGCCGGTCGTTCCTCGCGCAAATCGCCTTCCGCACATTGATGGGCCTTTCCGGCGCAGCACGCAAGCTTGGCGTCAATCTGGGGAAGCTGTTCTTCCGTCCAGTTCATCGCCGGCTCGGGCCTAAGATGCGCTACTTCATTACCGGCGGTTCAGCTTTCGATGCCAGCGTCGGGCGATATCTGGAGAAGCTCGGCTTTACGATCCTCCAGGCGTACGGCCTCACCGAAGTGACTGGCGGCGCCACGGTGACGCCGCCGAAGGCGAATGTGATGGGTTCAGTAGGCAAGCCGCTCAAGGGAGTTCAGGTAAGGATCGTCGATCCCCAACCTGCCGAGGGCATGCCCTATCCCGTGGGGGAGGTGGCGATCAGCGGTGAGATCGTGATGAAGGGCTACTACAACCGCGCCGATGCTACGGCCGAAGCCATTCGCGATGGCTGGCTCTTGAGCGGCGATCTCGGCTACCTGGATGAGCGCGGCAATCTTTTCATCACCGGCCGCAAGAAGGAGATGATCGTCCTGAGCTCGGGGAAAAATATTTATCCCGAGGAAATTGAGGCGCATTACATGCGCTCCCCGTTTATCAAAGAAATTTGCGTGATGGGCCTGGTAAGCCGGCCGGGCGAGCCGTTTGCTGAGCGCCTGCATGCGGTGATCGTGCCTGATTTTGACGTGCTGCGCGAGCGCAAGATCGTGAATGCGCGCGAGGTAATCCGCTTTGACGTGGAAAACCTCTCCGTCGATCTGCCCGGCACCAAGCGGATCCTCAGCTTCGATCTCTGGCCCGATCCGCTGCCGCGCACCACTACGCGCAAACTGAAACGATTTGAAATACAGCGGCGCGTGATGGCCGGCGAGCGCTCCGGGTTGACAGCCAGCGCAGGAGGCGATGACCTTACCGCCGAAGAAGCGCTTTGGCTGGCGGCACCGGAAGTGCAACAGGCCGTCGCCGTGATCCGCGAGGCGTGTAAGGCGGAAAAGCCGGTGCTTCCCTCTTCAAATCTTGAGCTTGACCTCGGATTCGATTCCATGGAGCGCGTGGAACTGGTGGTAGCGCTGGAAAAGGAGTTAGGCGCCACCGTAGATGACAAGGTAGTTTCGGAGGTCTACACGGTCCGCGAGTTGATAGACGCCGTGCTTCAAGCGCGCGGCGATTCTTCCGCTGCTTCGCCCCGCGCGTCATTGCCTGGCTGGGATTCCGTGCTGTCGGTCGAACCCGACGATCCCGAGGTCCTGCGCGCACTCAATAGCAGCCGAGCCTTTCTCTTTCTCTGGTTCGTACTGGGAAAATTCCTGGCGCTTTTCCTGCGGATCTTTTTCGACCTGCGCGTGACTGGAAAAGAGAACCTGCCCAAAACCGGGCCGTTCATCCTCTCTCCCAATCACCAGAGCTTCCTCGATGGGCCGGTGGTGGCCAGCCAGATTCCCTGGCGTCTGTTCAAGAACATGTTCTACGTCGGCACCAGCGAGATTTTTGGCAGCGGCGCCTTCTACTACCTGGGACGCACGTTCCGGCTGGTTCCCGTCGATCCCGATTCCAACCTGGTGAAAGCGATGCGCGCCGGCGCCTACGGCCTGAAGAAAGGCCAGAACCTGGTGCTCTACCCCGAGGGCGAACGCTCCATTGACGGCACACCGAAAAAATTCAAGAAGGGCGCTGCGATTCTGGCCGCCCATCTCCAGGTACCGATCTACCCAGTGGCGCTTGAAGGATTTTTTGAAGCCTGGCCGCGCAATCGGCGATTCCCACGCCGTTCAAAGTTGCGCGTTCGTTTCGGCAAGGCCATCACCGCACCGACCTCGCTCGATAAGCCTGAAGAGGTATACAAGCAGCTCACGGAGGAACTGCGCAGCCGCGTCGTGGGCATGTGGGAGGATCTCCGCGAAAAACTTCCCGGCGCAACGGCAGCCACTGCGGGCGACTAGGCACACTGCGTCCCGGCGCTTCACGCGCAGCTTGCGTCCGGGAATCGCTTCAGGACACCAGCGCGTGAAAGGAGCCTACTTCGGCTTCGTCAATCGACTGGACCGCATAGGTAGTCGTGATTTCCGCGCCGCTCTGCCGGACCATGGCGCCCACCGAGCAATACTTCATCTCGGAAAGCTCAATGGCATCTTCCACCGACTGCGCATCGACATTTTCACCGGTGATCGAGTGGTGAATGCTCACCTTCGTGAATACCTGGGGCGGGAATTGCCGTTGCTCTGCTTTTACCGTCACTTCATAGCCGGTGATCTTTTTGTGCTTTTTACTGCGCAGGATTGTAATCACGTCAAAGGCGGTGCAGCCTGCCAGAGCGGCGGCCAGCAACTCAATCGGCTTGGCGCCCGTGTTGCTTTCAGGCTTGTCGATGATTATTTGATGACCGGAACCGGTCTGCGCGATGAACTGCGTTGCCTCCGGGAACGTGAGCTTTACTTTTGCCTCGACCATAAGAGCGCCTCCCCACCGGCAAATGGTGCGCTTTTTTCGCAGGATCGGCTGTGACTGCCGTCACCTCCGGTCAGGGCCCCGGAACTTTACTGCAAAATGTTTCATTCCGATCAGGCCCAGGTTGTTACAATCCAAGCCCAGAAGCCGGGGGAGTTCGGCTCGCGCGGGCTGAATGCCGGTTCCAGGAAGGAAATTTGCATGCTTTCACGCTCGTTTTTGAAGGTTTTCCTTTTCTCCACCATCTTAATGATGACCGTGGCCGCGGCATCAGCGGCTGCGCCGGCCGACCAGGCGACTGACACAACTGTCGGTGCGATACACACCTACCTGATGCCGGATCTGTCCCTCAGAAGTACCTTTGTGGTTCCGGCAACAGCGCTGCCGGCTGACGCGGCACATCGCAAGACCTGCCGGTGCAGTTGCGGCACCGCGTTCTGTGCGACCGACGCGGACTGCGGCGGCGGCGCTGGCAGCTGCTCCGCATTCATCAGCTGCTGCGCCAAAGACGATACGGCATTGCAGTTCCAAGGGTCCGAACAGGCCTCGCGCCGAACTGAGCTGCCGGCATTCAAGTCCGACTGCAAATAAAACTGGATTCTAAGCAGATAATTACTCCGGCGGATTCCGTTTCCGCCGGAGCCTTTTTTGCGCGGCAAGCTCTTCCATCTGCGCCATGTAGCGCTTGCTGTCGAACTTCTTTGATGTGCTGTTGAAGGACATATAGCGGATTTTGCCAAAGATCGGCCGCTCAAACCAGGGCCGGTCATGCTTGCCCACGATTGCCCATGCGATGCCGGCATAACCGTTCGGATCGCGCCCGTCCAGTTCATATTTGTCATTCAGATAGACCGCGGTCCGGTAGGCCTGCGCCGGCGTTCTGCTCCACTCCAGGATCTTCTTGGCCCAGTACATGCGCATGTAGTTGTGCATGAAGCCGGTCTTCACCATCTGCAGCTGCGCGGCGTTCCAGAGCGGATCATGAGTCTCAGCATCTTCCAGCTGGCGCTCGCTGTAGAGCTTGCGCGGATCGGCGGCGTGCTCGGCCAGACTTTTATGCGCCCAGCCAGCGCCCGACTCGAAATTGTCGTAATCAGGATTGAAGCGGACGAAATTAATCGCCAACTCGCGGCGCACAATGAGCTGTTCAAGGTAGGCATCTTTGGCCCGGCGCGGCGCGCCTGATTTCTCGATAGCCAGCGCCACAGTGTGCGGGCCGATGTGTCCGAAATGCAGGTAAGGCGAGAGGTGGCTGGTTGCGTCCAGCTCCGGCTTGTTGCGGTCCTCGGGGTAACGGGCGAGTCCAGTTTTGATGAAACTCTTGAGTCTCCTGAGCGCTTCATCTGTGCCGCCGCGGAAGGTGCCAACTGGCGGGACCAGGCTGTCCAACCGCCAGCCAGCAGTGATGTCTGCATCGGCCGGCAAAGATTGCAGTCCTTTTGGCATTTTCCACGGCACTTTTGCCCGCGTGTTGCCCACCGGCGTCAGAAATTCCGGTAACAGCCTGCGTATCACCGGCCGCGCGGTGTAAGCGCCGTACTGCTCTTTCATCAGAAGCCGGGAAGGAACGATCACGTCGCTGTCGACGGTCCAGAACGGCACGCGAATTCGCCGCGCCACCACTTGTCGCCACTTTTCGGTTTCGCGCAGAGGATTTTCGTCCCCCACAACCAGCGCCGGACGCACCTCCTGGCAAAACTTCAGCAGCGGATGATTGGGGAAACGGCGCAGCACGAACCCAATGCCGCGCTTCTTCAGTCCTTGCGCGATCCCCGGAATTCCCTGATTCAGGAAACGATAGTGCCGCAGGTTCGCATGGGGATAGAACGGTACCGGAGCAAAGAAGACGACGCATGGCTTGGCGAGCAGGTTGGCGGCACGGACCGCGGCCTCAAGCGCCGGATTATCCAGCGCGCGCTGCGACCGCTGCATCCAGTAGACCACGCAAGTGCCCTCGGGATCGGGAGCGCCGGCGCGGCGTATGGTAACGCACGGATCAGATGTCAGCCTTTCGAAATTGCCCACCTGAGAAATTATCACGATCGCCCGCGAAACCATGGCCGTTGGGCTATTCAATTTATGATGGGAATCCAGTGAAACCCGATATTCGCCTGCTGGCCATTGACATCGATGGGACCCTGCTCGACCCGCACTTCAAGATCACCGCGGAGAACCTGGCTGCACTCCGCGCCGCACACGCGGCGAATATCGAACTGGTGCTGGCCACAGGGCGCCGCCATGACTACGCGCTGCCCGTGGCGCAGGAGATTGGCGTTCCCTGCTGGCTTATCAGCTCCAATGGCGCGCTCATCCGTTCCAGCGCCGGTGAGACGTTCTACTTTGACCGGCTGCCGGCTCCGACAGCCGCCAAGCTCATCCGCCACATGGACGCGTTTCGCGGGCACGCTGTGCTCACTTTCGACCGCCAGGGCAACAACGCGTTGGTGCTGGAGCGCTTTGAAGAGCTCAACCAGAGCATTTCCCGGTGGATCCAGGCCAACTCAGCCTGTATCCAGTATGTTTCGCCGCTTGAGGACGCGCTGGTCGAAGACCCGATCCAGGCGATGTACTGTGGCCGGGTCGCCCGGATGGAAGAGGCCCGGCAACGGCTCGGCCAAGCCGATTTCCTCAGTGAAATCTCAATCCTGAAGACCCAATATGATCATCGCGACCTGTGCATCCTGGACATTTTGAACCGCGGATGTTCCAAAGGTCACACCTTGCGCCGCTGGGCGGAAGCGCACGGCATAGCGCGGGAGCAGGTTATGGCCATCGGCGACAATTTTAATGATCTGGAAATGCTTGAATTTGCTGGACTTGCGTATGTCATGGGAAATGCATCTGAAGAACTGAAGCAGAGCGGCTGGCGGGTAACCGCCAGCAATGCCGAAAACGGCGTGGCCCGGGCTCTGCAAGAAGTTTTGGGGCTGGCGTTCAGGAGCTAGTTGGGCGAAAATAGATGTCTTGCGACTAAGGATGCGATTTCTTAGAACCATCGCGGTAGCAGCCGTGCTGCTGGCCCAGCTTCCGGCCCTTGGGGCCGAACTGGCGGTGCTGCGCAACGGCTTCTCCATCCGTTTTGAGCGCAAGGAGCAGACCGGCAACATCACCCGTCTCTATACCGGCACTGGATACGTAGACGTGGCAAGCGACCAGATCGCCTCGTTTGAGGCCGAAGAGGCGCCCGTGGTGCCCGAAGCAACGGCCACGGCGACCGTTCCGGCCGTATCTCCCGGAACGACTGCACCTGCTTTGTCGCCCATTGCGACTGCAAAGCCTGCTCTACCCTCTGCTTTTATCGCAAACACAGCCAATCTCGACCTGGACCAGGTAGTCCGGGACGCGGCCAAGCGCAACCGGCTGGATCCTGATTTTGTAAGCAGCGTGATCAAGGCGGAGAGCAACTTCAAAACGCGGGCAGTCTCGAAAAAAGGAGCGCAGGGGCTGATGCAGCTCATGCCTTCCACCGCTGCGCAGCTCGGCGTAAACAACCCGTTCGATCCGCGGGAGAACGTTGAGGCCGGCACCGCGCACCTGAGCGCTCTGCTCGACAGATATCATGACGATCCGGTCAAGGCGCTGGCGGCCTACAACGCGGGCGCGCACCGGGTGACGCAGTACAACGGCGTGCCTCCGTATTACGAGACGCGGGCCTATATCGCGAAAATCGTCCGCGATTTCAACGCCAAGAAGCGCGCGCAGATGAAGGCCTCGGCAGCCAACACAAAAACTGCGTCCAAGCCCGTACCCACGCCGGCCAAGAGCGTAAACTCCCGGCCGGTCCAGAAATCCAAGCCGCAGCAGGCGCAGGTAGCGGCGAGCGCGATACTTTCATCCCGCTAGCGCATAGCCACAAAGGCCGCAAGATGATAAAAATGTAAGTTCCAGCCTCAGCCCGCGAACAACGGCGGAGTCCGGGGCTCCATCGTCCTGGCGCGGGGCACTTTTCTATAACCCGATTTCCTCATAAAAATAAGGGCGAGCCCGGCCTGCGCGGCGAGCCCGTTGCGTGAGGCGCGTAATTGGACTCTTCCGCGGCGACAATCGGCAGCGGTTTGGAGCGAAGCGACAGAAATGAAGAAACGGTTATTCATCACCGTGCTGGTGCTGGGCGTACTCGCCTTCCTGGTTTATCTGCAGGTAAGGACATGGAAGAGGTTCGACTGGCACCATTTCTGGATGGCCACCGGGAACACCAACAAGTTCGACCTGCTGGCCGGTGTGGCGCTGGTCTGGGTGGATTACTATCTGCGCGCGCTGCGGTGGAAGATCATGCTGCGCCCGGTCTGCGAAGCCCGGACCGCGGACCTGGTGGCGCCGACCGTCATCGGCTTTACCGGGCTGGCGCTTCTGGGACGTCCGGGAGAGTTCATCCGGCCCTATCTCATCGGCCGCAAGGTGAACCTGAACATCTCATCGCAACTCGCCGTCTGGGCGGTGGAGCGCATCTTTGATGCCGGCGCATTCACGCTGGTAATGGCGATCAACATACTTGGGTTTCGCCACGAGTTGCGGCAACTGCCGGGTTTCGCCAACGCCCCCACACGGCATTTCCTCGGAATTGACTTTACCGCCTTCGGGCTGTTCGAGGTCTTCAGCATCGGCGTCCTCTGTTGGGTGGCCTTCGCGGGCTTTGTGGCGTTCCGGGTTCGCTCCAATCCCGACCGCGCGGCAAGGGTCTTTGGCCGGATCTTCGGGCTGTTCTCGCCCAGGCTCGGTGCGACCGTGGCCAAGCGCGTCCATGCTTTCGGCGAAGGGCTGAACACGATTAAGGACTTCACGTCATTCCTGCAGATTGCAGGTCTTTCGCTGCTGATCTGGGTCTTCATCGGCCTCGCCTATCTGGCCGTGGTCCATGCTTACTCCATCCACCGGCTTGCAAATCTTAAGCTCTACCACGTGCTGCTGCTCACGGCAGCCAGTGTCGCCGGCGGCACGCTGCAGTTGCCGGTGGTAGGCGGCGGCTCGCAACTGGCGACCATCGGAATGCTAAAAGGCGTCCTGTTGCCGGACCGCCCAGGGATGACTGAGATTGCGATCAGCTGCGGCATCATGCTGTGGCTGGTGACCTTCATGTCCGTGGTTCCGCTGGGGCTGGGCATCGCGCGTTCGGAGCACGTCTCGATTATGAAAATCGAAAAGGAAAGCCTGGAGCAGGAACACAAAGCACGGGAGGAGGAGAGAATCGAGTCATCGGGGGAGAAATCGCCGTAATCGGAAGAAGCTCACCGCAGATCAGCGCGGATTCAACACCAAAAACTTTTCTGCAGGTTGTCGCGCGCTTTTTGCAATTGGCAATCATGGCAATTCCGGCGATTTTGGCAATTCGTCGCCCGTCGAGAACCCCTGCTACAATCGATACACAGATCACATTGAAAGTGCCGGTTAAGCAACGATGAAATGTCCGTTTTGCGGGTTCGAGAATGACAAGGTGGTGGACTCGCGCGAGAGCAAGGAAGGCGAATCCATCCGCCGCCGGCGCGAGTGCATGAAGTGCGAAAAGCGCTTTACTACCTACGAGCGCATCGACGAGATCCCCTACATGGTTGTAAAGAAAGACGGCCGCCGGGAGAAATTTGAGCGGCAGAAAGTCCTTTCCGGTCTCTTGCGGGCCTGCGAGAAGCGGCCCATTTCCATGGGCCAGATGGAGCAGATTGTCAATCAGGTGGAGCAATACGTAATCGATTCACCCGAACGCGAGCGCACGGCCAGCGAACTGGGTGAGCTGATCATGAACAGCCTCAAGCAGATCGACAAGGTGGCGTACATCCGCTTTGCCTCTGTCTACCGCGATTTCAAGGACGTGGGCGAATTCCACTCCGAGCTGACGCAGCTGCTCGACGCAAAGGATGACAAGGCGAAGCCGCTGAAGGCTAAGGGCAGCGTGAAGTAACGATTCAACCCAGATTCGGTATTTGGTACCTGGTATTTGGCCGCATGCGATCAACTGTTTCTGATCGGGAAGACTGCTTCGATCTTTCAGGTAAAGCTAAATACCAGGCACCGAATACCAGGTACTGAACTTATGGCACACAGGGTCACATTAATTCCCGGCGACGGCATTGGGCCGGAGGTCACGCGCGCCACGGTGCGCATCATCAATGCCTGCGGCGTGCAGATTGAATGGGAGCCGTTCGCCGCGGGCTCAGAAGCCTATGCCAAGTACGGCGAGTACATTCCCAAAGAACTGACGGAGTCGGTCCAGCGCACCGGAGTTGGATTGAAAGGGCCGGTGACCACGCCGATCGGCGGCGGGTTCTCCAGCATTAACGTCGCCCTGCGCAAAAAATTTGAGCTTTATGCGAATTTCCGCCCCATCCGTAATCTGCCGTCGCTGCCCACGCGTTATCCCAGCGTGGACCTGGCGATCTGCCGCGAAAACACGGAAGGCTTGTACTCGGGCATCGAACATGAAGTGGTGCCAGGCGTGGTCGAGTCTCTGAAGATCATGACCGAGAAGGCCTCGACGCGCATCGCCCGCTTTGCCTTCGACTATGCGAGGCGCGAGAAGCGGAAGAAGATCCACGCTATCCACAAGGCCAATATCATGAAGATGAGTGATGGCCTTTTTCTGCGCTGCTGCCGCGAAGTGGCAAAGGAATATCCCGAAATTACTTATGGCGAGCACATCATCGACAACACCTGCATGCAGCTGGTGATGAACCCGTATCAGTATGACGTGCTGGTGATGGAAAATCTCTACGGGGACATCCTGTCAGATCTGTGCGCGGCATTCGTCGGCGGGCTGGGGCTGGTGCCGGGAGCGAACATCGGCAAGGATTGCGCGATCTTTGAAGCGGTGCATGGCTCGGCGCCGGACATCGCGGGCAAAGACCTGGCCAACCCGACGGCAGTCCTGCAATCGGCCATTTTGATGCTGCGCCACCTGGGCGAAATCGAGGCAGCAGACCGCGTTCACGCTGCGCTGGAGAAGACCTATAAGGAAAAGCAGCACTTGACGCGCGACGTGGGCGGCACCGCGGGAACCAGCGAGTTCGCCGACGCCGTAATCGCCAACATGGAGAGCGTGGCGGTGGCGACCGGCGATTAGAAAAACCTCCACTGATGACACGGATGACACTGATTTACACTGATCTGCACAAAAAAATCCAATTGCTTCAAGCGGCTTTTCTTGCCGGCGCGGTCATAGCTTTGGCCGTGTTTGTCGGCTGCAAGTCACAACAGCCATCACAAGGTGCGGGCCCCAAAGCTGCAACCATCTCACTCGATCCAGCGACAGCGGGCTCGATCAGCGGGGTTGTGAGCTTTAGAGGCGCGCCA
>DASTJB010000099.1:0-25470 GCA_035717005.1 Candidatus Angelobacter sp. | reverse complement strand
CAATCCGCATCTTGGCGAACTGCAGCACCGCTTTCTTGCCGGTCAGCACGGTTTCCACCTTGCCGCTCACGCCTTTCATCCGGTAGTCATCGTCCGCAGTGGCTTTGGTGACCTGGGCGGCGAACTTTGGACTGAGAGTATTGAGGTCCGCGCCCGTATCGAGAATGAAATTCCCCATTGCCTTGTCATTGACCACAACCGGGACCACGATGTCATGGCCAAAAGCGTAGAACCTGGTAAAACCCTGCATTTCCGGAGCGATGTAGCGGTCCTGAAAACGCTCATCCTCACTTGCGGCAGCGGGATTTTTCGGCAATGGGGCCAGGAGCATCTTCTGCTCGTGGAAGTCGAGCGTAATCAGGTATTTTTCAAACACATCGGGGCCGAGCAGCCCGGCTTCATCGGCTACGTCGCTCTTGCTGGAAACCACGATCAGGCAATTGTGAAATTCAACGTTGCCGATGTTAATCTTGTCGACCCACGCCACATAGCTGTCGACTGAACCCTGATCGCCGATTCCGCCGATTTTGGCATTGGCAATTCTCACTACTCCGGCCTTCTCAGCCAGCTTGCGTCCGATGGTGATGCCGCCTGCTCCGGTATCGAGCAAAAGCGTGGCGCCGGCGCGATCATTGAACTTGACCTGCACTCCATAGCCCTTGCTGATATTCATCGGACCGTTGCGGTTGATGTCATAGACCCCGGTAAGCTCCCGGCCGTAGGGCTGCAACTTGATTTCCGTGGGTTTGGGCTCGCCATTCAGGGACCAGGGCTTCTTGTCAACGATCCTTTCGAGTATGGCGATTCGGTCAGCGTCATAGCTGCCGGGATGTTCCCCTTTCTTCACGGTTTCCAGCGCCTCTTTGTAAGGCAGAGTTTCGATCCATTTGTCCGCAACCTGAGCGTCTTCCGAATCCAATTGATGCGCCCGGGTATACGCGTCCTTTGCCCGCTTGTTCATGGAAACCATTTCATACATGCGGCCCATTCCGAATTGCGCCCGCGCGCAGCCGCCGTCGAGCTTCACCGCAGCCCGATATTCGTTTTCAGCATCGGAAAACCTGCCTACACGAAAGGCCACGTCGCCCGCCGCCGCATGCACCAGCGCCGAAGCCGGAACGGCGATAAGGGCCTTGGCTGAAGCCTCTCTGGCGTCGTCGATCTTGTGGGTACCCAGAAGACTGCGCACCAGGCCTGCATGGGCGTCCGCAGAAGCAGGATTCTTCTCCAGGATGGCGCGGTAGGCGGCAGTCGCCTCCAGAAACTCCTTCTTCTTCATTAATTCATGAGCGGAGGCGAGCGGCGCTTTCAGAGCGTCCGTATCGCCGACGGCGGCTGCTGGGACCGGAGTCGCGGGCTTGGAGTTGTCTGCCACGGTCTGGGCCGCTGCCGATATCGCAATAGCCAAAGTAAGAAGAAGGGGTAGTTTCATGCGCAACATACTACATCAAAGTCTAGCCGGCATGACCTAGCTATTCCCCTTAACGGTACTACAGAAGTCGCTATCGTCATGAAGCTGCTCCGGAAGCAAGAGGCACTCTTGCTCGAGTGCCTCCCTGGAGCAGGCGCTTAATCGATTTTTGTTGCCGTGACCTCGAACTGCATGCGCCGGGCGCTGTTGATGTCATCGATGCTGGCGATGAGGAAAGGCTTGCCCACCGTCAGGACACCCCATGAATTGGTGACGGTGCTGCGCAGGACCGGCGCGGAGACACCTGTATTGCGGCTCTCAGGAAGCTGCTCCGGGCGTACGAAGCCGCTGATTCTGAATTCACAATGTGCTTCAACCTTGCCCGGCGACAGGTCTTTCAAGCTGCAATTCAGGTCAAGACCGGCGTCGATGTAGGTGATCTTCTTCTCTTCCGAATAGACCGGAACGCGCGTGTTGATACGGGTGCTGGGCGAAGGGTTGGTGTTGGTCTTGGCAATCATGGTGTAATCGCGCTGGTTCACGCGTTTACCCTCTTCCAACTCATAGATCAAGATGTTGATCTTGTAATAGGTGTCGGCGGAGCGCGCTTCCTGATTTTCAGCATCTTTCCTGGGCTGGTCTGCGCCGCTCTTCCCTGCCGGCTGCCCAAATACTCCGGCGGCGAGCAGGGTGATGAATACAACATGGCTTAGAACCTTCATGTATCTCTCTCCTTATCGAGTATTGCGGGACTTCTGCGGCACCAAAATCAGTTCGGGTACCGGGATACTGCTTTGGTCGTCGACGGCGACCGGCGGGTCTTCCGGACGGCTCTGTGCTATCAACTCTTCCCGGGGTGTATTCGAGTAGTAGCTCAACAGAAGCTTCTCCTGTTCCGACAACGGGGCAGGACTTGGAAAAACCGGGCGGCGGGGCTCGGCTTTCAGAGCAACGGCTTCAGGTTGCTGCTTTAAGTGTTTTGGCCGGGGATGGGCAGCATCATTCCCGGAATCACGTGGCGCGGCCTTGGCGCTTTCAGGCCTGGGATGCGCTGCCGGCTCTTTCTTCTGTGCCAGATCGTTTCCGGGAGCTGGGACCACCGAACGCTTGCCGGCCAACAATGCGATCAACAAAATTGCCGCGAGAGCCACTGCGCCGGCCCACAACCATCTCCAGTTCCATTGCGGCGACGCAGCAGCGCGTCTGGCTTCGCGCACGGTGGCCTGAATCCGCGTCTCCAGGCCGGGCCCCGGCTCGACGGCGGAGTACTGTGAGAGCGCCGAATCGAGCAGTTCGTCGAGATGCTTGTCGTGTTCGTGTCCCGTCATTTTCTTGCCTCCAGCAGCACCGAGAGCTTTTCCTTCAGCTGTTTGCGCGCGCGGAAGAGCCGAGTCCGCACCGAAGCTTCCGGGATGTGCATTATCTCGGCGATCTCAGCCGAGCTCAGCTCCTGCACCGTCGAGAGCTCGAGCGGATACCGCAGCTCTTCCGGAAGGCCCCCGATCAGCCGCTCGAGCAACTGCTGCATCTCACGGCCGGCGAGGCAGTCGTCGGCTGCAGGTGCGGAGTCGCTTAACGACTCGATTGTCGGCGCAGCGAACGCGGCGTCATCATCCAGGGAAGCCAGAGCTGGGATGGAGCGCCTTTTGTCCAGTGCAGTGGTCCAGGCGACCCGCGCCAGCCAGGTCTTCACGTTCCGCACCTTGTGCAGCTCTTTGAACTTCACCACCCGAAGAAAACATTCCTGGGCTGCGTCTTCAGCGTCGTGATGGTTGCGCAGGATGGAGTAGGCGATCCGGAAAACCATGCGAGTATGATCGGCAACCAGCGTCTCCACTATGGTTGCGGTCTCGATGGCCATCGCATGCTTCAGAACGTTCTCTCCCAACAATGCCTGCCCCGCCATTTCGCCTTCCTGAAGAGAAAGACAGCCTGGGAACGGAAAATGTTCTGATATTTTGCGCTGGTTTTGCCGAAGAGATGTTAGATAAAGGAGCAAACGCCGGAATGAAGCGCAGGCGAGTGGTTATTTCATGGAAAGAGCTGCGTTGGGGCAAACCGGCGCGTGCAACGGCAGTTCCAGGATCACACGCGCACCGTGAGGTTCCAGATTGGCCGCGTAGATCTCCCCGCCATGCTCCTTCACGATGCCGTAGCAGATGCTCAGGCCGAGCCCGGTGCCTTTTCCAACCGGCTTGGTGGTATAGAAAGGATCGAACACGCGGTTCATGTCAGAAAAACCGGGACCGTTGTCATCAAAACGCAGCACTACACGAGAGTCGCGGCGGACGGCTTCAACGCGTATGCTCTTCGCATCCACACTCTCCAGCGCATCGATTGAATTATTCAGCAGGTTCAGCAGGATCTGCTTGAACTGGTCTTCATCGAGCGCGATCGGAGGAAGATCAGGTTCAATTTTCACCTGAACTTCAACGTTGTGATTGCGCAGGTGGTACTCCCGCAAGGCCAGCACGTCCTGCAATAGCAGCTCCAGATTTGCGGACTTCTTCTCCAGGTTGTTCTGGCGGGCGAAGCGCAGCAGGTTTTCGATGATCCGCTTCATGCGCTGGGCTTCGCGCAGCATCTTGTCGAGTTTTTGCCGCGCCGGGACGGACTCCAACTCGTCACTGATGAGCTCTGAATAACCCACGATGGAGGTGAGCGGGTTGTTCAGCTCGTGTGCAACACCAGCAACAAGCTGACCGATGGCCGCCAGCTTCTCTGAGCGGGCAAGCTGCCGGTGCAGGGCAGCGTTATCGATCGTCACGGCCAGGTCGCCGGCCAGGAGTTCAATCTTGGACATTTCCTCCGCGGTAACGCGGGTCACATCACGCGGCTCGCTCAAGCCGATGCAGCCGACATGCGCCCCGCGAACAGACCTGAGCGGCACCAGAACCTGATTGCCGTTCTGCCAGAAGGGTGACGGTTCGTAGGTGGTCGGGCTGGGCACCTGTCCGTATCGCGACATTTGCTCCGGCGAGAGAATTACCGAAGTCGCCCCCAGGCGGCCTCCGACGCTGCAGGCTTCAACCAGGTGATCGAATTTCCACACCTCATTGCATTTGTATTCGATCAGCCTCGCGGCCTCTCCTTCATAGCCGGCATGGCCGGCAGCGAAGAGGTTCTTGCCGTCTACCGTGAGAATAATGACCACGCGATTGAACGTGCTGGTTTCCCGGATGGCATCCGCTATCTCTTTGCACACTGAAGTTGTTTCAACGCCGCTGAGCAGGCGCGAGGTGATGCCGGCGAACTTCTGCAGCTGCTGGTTGATCTTGTGCTCACGCTGGCGCGAAGAACGCAGAAATTCCGATTTGTCTTCCAGCAGCGTGAGAATCATCCCAAAGGCGACAAAGTATTTGGGTGTATTCCAGAGCTCGGGATTGACCCTTAACGTTGGCGCTTTCACTCCCAGGAAGAAAGCGATCGGGAATACGGAGCCCCACAGCAGGAATCCGCCGGCGCTGGTCAAGACACCGGGCGTCCAACGCTGATAACGCCGCCAGAAAAGAAATCCGGGCAACGCGAAGCTCAAGCTCAGCAGGGCGATATAGCCGAAATCAAAATTGCTGTGCGCCGCGTAATAGATGGAAACGGTGCCGACGACCACGACCAAAGGCGCCCAGTATAAAAACTCGACCGTCAATTTTCGCGTCAATGCTACGAACAGCGGACCGCCGTAAAAGATGACTGCCAGCGAAGCAATATACAAGGGCCGCCAGGCGACGTTGTATGATTCGCCACCGATATAAGCCAGAGCTGGAATGCCTGTGACCGTAAGCAGGCTGACGGTGAGCCGCGTGTGGGCGAAGAACGAGGTGAGAGAAGCAATAAAAAAGAGTGCGGAGAGCTGGAGACAACCAAGGTCGATGAAGGCAAGCCACGGCGCGGGATCGGCCTGCGCGGGCTCAAATATCTGAACAAAGAAGTGAGCGAAGACCAGTCCCCAGGCTGCGATCCAAAGATGGAGTCGCGCGGATTTCACGTGTCGCCGGAGAGCGACAAAGATGCCCACCATGACGGCGAGCACCAGAATCGTGGGGAGTTTGTCGAGCACTGAGGCCATTCGCGACGCGTTCCTTGTGTGGAGCAGGGTGAGCGTATCATAAGGTGAGTCCCGTTAAAACGTTGTAGCCAGTGCACCTGATGTGACCTCGGTAACAATTACCGAGGCGGGGATTTCGTGACTGAAACGGGCGGGCGCCCACCAGCAGCCCGAGTTCAGCCGCTGGATGCCTGCTATACTGCGGTGAGTGGGCACCGGTACCCTGGGCTGGCACCAGGCGCGCTGTTTGCCCGTAAATCCTTTATCTGAAGGGCGGTTAGCTCAGCTGGTTAGAGCGCCTGCCTTACAAGCAGGAGGTCCACGGTTCGAGTCCGTGACCGCCCACCATCCAACCATCCGAGATTGAGTTTCCCCTGTCGCTCTACTTCACGGAGACTAGTTCCACATCGAAAATAAGAGTCGCGTTGGGCGGTATGGCGGAGCCGGCACCACGGCTGCCATAGCCAAGCTCGGGAGGAATGCGCAGCTGTCTTTTGCCGCCGACTTTCATCCCGGCAACGCCCTCATCCCAGCCTTTGATCACGCGGCCGCTTCCCAGGCCAAATTCGATAGGCTCACCAGCATCGTGCGAGCTGTCAAACTCCTTGCCATCAGTCAACCAGCCGGTGTAATGCACTTTGACGGTCTTGCCCTTCACGGCGGTGGCCCCCGTTCCCTTCTTGATGTCCCAATACTTGAGGCCGCTCGGAGTGGTTACCGGGTCGCCGGTCACCTTGGTGGGGCCGGCGGATTTGCCGGCAGTGGTGGAGCCCTTGCTATTGCCTGTTTTCTGCGCGCTTGAAGATGTTTTTTTTCCCGCCTGTGCGATCGAGAGCGTCGCGAGTGCCAACAGAACAACAAAGACAGATGAACGCATTCTGGTTTCCTTGATGTGAGATGTAGCCGAATTTTACCCCAAGACAGGCAGTGGGTGCGAACGGCACTGCTCTGGTGGGGTTCGCCGTTGCCGGACGGGCAAATAGCGGCGCGCGGCCGATGAACGCGCTGAATTGCGCCACCAGTATCGCGTCCTAAAGGGGGATCATGGCCATGGGCACCGCAATAACCGGTTCATTCGTCATAAACACGAAAGTCTCTACGATGATTGTCTCTACTTCGCAGTGACCAGCGCCTGCGGCGCCGGTCACTTCCCGCGCACCTATTCCTGGTCCTGCGGTTTCTCGTCCGCCGTTGCCGCTGGACTGGAACCCTCTTTCAACGCTTTCTTGAAGTGCCGGATCCCGTCACCAAGTCCTTTCCCAAGTTCCCCCAGCTTCGACGGTCCAAAAAAGAGAAGGGCGATAATCAAAATCACAATCAGGTGCATCGGCTGCATAATTCCTTCAAACATAAATTCCTCCACGCCAGGCAAAAGCCCGCAGCATTCAAATCAACTGAATAGCTTCCTGCACGAACGCAAACTCGTCCGCTGATGGGGCAAGTGATTCCGTGCCAATGAATGAGGCTGTCTTAGACAGCCGGAGGTGGTGGACGCCGAGTGAGAAGGAATGACAGATAGGAATGGACCGGAGGTGAATAGTCCGGTTGCGATTCCACCTGATAGAAAAATCGCGACTCGTAGGGATCGTAAACGATCAGTAATGGTTTGTTGGAGAAGTGAAAGTCTGTCAGTAAAGCAAGCTGCGACTTCACGGTTTCCGGTTCAGCCGGACTTGCGTTCAGATCGTCGGTCATCGAGATTACCGGAAAGAGCACACAAATGAGGCAGATCAGAGCAAGAAGGGCGGCGCCGCGGCGCCTGTCCGTCGCAAAGGCACAGGAGCGAGTGGACCATAATACAAGCAAAGTGGCGGAGAGCCCCGTCCACAGAAGATTGAGTGCGAGTTCCACGGTTATTCAATCGAGAACTAGTTCATCTTACCAACAAAAGGCGCGGCCAACAAAAGCGGCAATGTGACGAATGTAATCGAAACACGAATCGACAGTTGCCATAGAAAGATGAGCAGCCCTGATTAGCTGTTACTCCGCTTGCGCATAGCGCAACAGCGTGACCGCGGTGCGGACGCAGGTTTCACAAAACCGCTTGTGGCGGTGGAAAGCCTCATCCAGATCGCGGTGGCGCGCACCGAGACTTTCGATTTCCTTCATTTCGTTGTCATCCCGTTTTTTGGGTGGAGAAAAAGCGAGTCAGTCTCGACTTGAACGCCTGGTCCGCGTGCGTGGCTGCGGCAAACAGCTCGGCGCCTCGCGAACATAGCGGGTAAAACATGAAAGGATTCTTATGCCGATCGCCGCTCAAAGTCCAGAGGTCTTACACGCTTTTTACAATCGGTGATATAGGGAATTTACCGCAGCTTGAAAAGGACTTCCCTCAGGCCACAAACTTGTAGCCCAGCCCGGGTACTGTGACAATCATCGAAGGCTGCTTGGGATCGCTTTCCAGCTTCTGGCGCAGGCTGCCCACGTGCACGTCTACGGTGCGCGTGAACGTGTCTTCGTTGTAACCCCACACTTCCTTGAGCAAGATCTCGCGCGAGAGGGTCGTTCCAGGATTTTGCGCGAAGTAGCGCAGCAGGCGGAATTCGCGCGCGGAAAGCGGCACAACCTTGCCGTTGCGAAACACCGTCGTCCCCTTCAGGTCAATGCGGATGGGCCCGAATTGGAGCACGACGGCGTCTTTGGGCGAAGGTGTGGCGCCGCGGCGGATATGGGCTTCAATGCGGGCCAACAGCTCCAGAATCTCAAAAGGCTTGGTGAGGTAGTCGTCAGCGCCGATCTTCAGTCCCAGAACCTTGTCCACCAGCTGGCCGCGGGCGGTAAGCATGATGATGGGAGTGACGATTCCCGCGTTGCGGATATCGCGACAGACGTCAAAGCCGTTTTTCTTCGGCAGCATGACATCAAGGATGATGAGATCGTAGGAATTCTGCGTAGCTTTGCGCAGCCCGTCCTCGCCATCCGCGGCGGCCTCGGCAACATAGCCTTCCGCCTTGAGGCGATCGCACAGCGTCATCCGCAAATCTGCTTCATCTTCCACCAGGAGAATGCGCTCAGTCATGCTGAAAAACCTGGCTCGGCCCCGGCAGGCCTGTCCGCCGCGCGCTGTGCCTGCTCCAGGCCGCGGGCTTCGGCCACGGGAAGATGAATGGTGAATGAGCTTCCCTTGCCTAATTCGCTTTCAGCGGTGACGCGTCCACCCATGGCTTCCACGATCTTGCGCGTCAAGGGAAGGCCCAGGCCAGTGCCGTGAATGCCCGACTCGGCGACCGCGGGACTGCGGTAGAAGGGCTCGAAGACCTGTTTGATTTCTTCCTTGCTGATGCCGATGCCGTGGTCTTCCACTGTCAGTTTGACCTCGCGGGCGCGGCCATGCGCTTCGCCAGTCCGCGCAAAAATCCGGAGCCAGCGATTCTCCCCGCCATATTTCACGGCATTGGTGATCAGGTTTTGCAGCGATTGCACTAGACCGTTGAACTCAGCGGTGACCGGCGGCAATCCCGGCTCAATTTGGCGTTCGACCGTAAACTGCGCCGCAGCAATGGCGGCGGCCGTCCCTTCCAGCGCAGCCTCGACAACATCAGCCAGGTTCACCGCGCCGAGTCCGGGCTTTCGCGAGGATTGCTCTATCGCGGCGAATTGCAGGACCTGCTCCACCAGTTGCGTCAGCCGGCGCGTCTGCCTCACGATGGTATTTCCGTAGCGCACCAACTGTTGTTTGTCCCCGACGATGCCGTCCGCGATGTTCTCCGCAGCGGACGAGATCACGGCCAAAGGCGTGCGCAGCTCGTGCGAGACGCCGGCAACAAAATCCATTTGCAGTTTGGCCAGGCGCCGAGCCCGCTGGCTCGCGATCAAAATCAGGGCCATCGTGACGCCCAGCACAATCAGAACGCCAAAGCTGGCCATCAGGTTGCGGCGGCGGAGCCCGCTGACCGCAGCTTCCACCGAGCCGCTTTTATGTTTCGCGATGACCTGCCAGACGCTCTGCTCCCCGGAATGAGGAAATATCTCCAGCCGCGGCAATCGATCGGGACTTTGCTGGCGTTTATCATCGGGCTGTCCAGGACGGTCATTGCCCGAAGGCGGAAGCACCGTAAAAAGGAACTCCAATCCCCGCGACGCCCCTGCGCTCCCAAACGGCGGCCCGAAAAGGTTCAGCGCGGCATCCATCTGCACATTATTATCTGCGCCGAAACCCGGGTCAGAAGCGTAGATCACCCGGTCCTGGCCTCTTCCGCTATCGCGCACGGCTACGTGATACTCCAGGTCCGACTGTCCGCGAAAGTATTTCTGCGCCAGCTCCGGGAAGAGCTCTTTTTGCAGGACAGCTTTGTTCAGCCGGATCACTACCCACGTCATGGGCGAGCTCCCCGGCTGGTCGATTGGACCACGCCTGTGCACGGGATAGATCAGCGCCGGCAGGGATTGGTCGACAGCAAGGAATGGAAAGCCCATCGGTGGGCCGCCGCGATGCTGCATGTGGCCATCGCGGTGGAAGTGTGGCCGGCCTTCAAAACGCCGGCGTCGGCCTCCTGGTTGCGTCGACTGCGGGCCCCCGGCATGCGCCAGCATTAGACTGGCCTGCTTCAAATGCTGCTGCAAAGCTTCAAATTCAGCCGGCCAGCCGACACGTTCTGCCCGGTCGCGGCCGGGATCAAAACGGAGCGGCTGCTGACGCGCAGGGTCTTCCCAGACATAAATATGCTGCACCAGGTTGGGATGAGTTGCGGTCTGTTGCCAATGACTCAGTTGCTCGTTAATCAGGGAAGGATTGACCATTCCAGGTGACGCATCGAGCGCAGCTTTCGTCTCTACAGCAACGGCGCCCAACTCCCGGGTAACATCAAGCCGGAAGGCCAGAAGAGAGGTTTCCAGGTTGGATTGCATCCGCGTCCTGGTTGCGGTGCTGACTTGGCCGCTCCATCGGTATTGCAGGACGGCGAGCAGCACCAGCACGGCGGCCAGCGCGGGCACCGCCACCCATCGAAAAAAACGCTCTTTGGCTTCTGCTCTGGTCATCAACTCAAGCCGGACTTTCTGCTGAGGAAAGCCGTTCAAACGCAAATATCGCGGCAATTAGATTATAGTTCGTGCTTTGAACCATCAGGCCCGGAGTCCGAGGGAGGCGCGGGCCTTCACCGCGGGCCGCTGCAGGCAGGCGCGCAGCTCCTCGAGGAACCTAGGCTTGTAGATTACTGCAGTGGCTCCGCAGCCGGCGCACGCTGTCACGAATGGCTTGCTGGTTTCCATCGACATCAAAAGCACCTCGACTTCTGAATATATCTGCGAAATCAGGAGGGCCGCCCTCAATCCGCTCATGCCCGGCATGTCGGCATCGAGCAGCACGAGTTCAGGACGCAATTCAGCCACGCGGTCGATTGCTTCCGAGCCGCTCTCCGCGCGTCCCACCACATCGGCCACCCGATGATGCTCCAGGAGAGTGCAGATGGCATGCAGTATGGTCGCAGAATCGTCAACCACCAGCACACGCTTTTTCTGCGACGGCACCGCAGCTAACTGCCGGCGAACGCCCAGATTGACCGCAGCTACTGACATTGGAGAACCCCTTCAAACCACTCTCAAGGTTAAGAACAAACCGCATTCCCATGGGTAAACAACCCGCCAAGGGACGGTAAAGTTTCTGTAAAAGGTTTGAGCAACCCCAACGCCTGGATAAAAGTGAGGCGGGCCACGGGAACAGTTGCGGCCCGCCGTGCACCAGCGGCGGCGTGGAGATAGTTAGAAAGAACCGCCTGGAGGAGGACCTCCGTGGCCGCCGTGGCCATGCATGCCCATTCCGTCCATGCCCATCCCCATCCCGTGATGGACCATCTCCTGGAACTTGGTCTGCTGATCTGGCGTGAGCGACTGGTAGAACGTGGCCATTGCCTTGGCATGCGCCGCGACCTGCTGGGCCATGAGATTGCCAATGGTATTGGAGTTC
Organism: Candidatus Angelobacter sp.; assembly: GCA_035717005.1. Lineage (GTDB taxonomy): Bacteria > Acidobacteriota > Terriglobia > Terriglobales > Acidobacteriaceae > Angelobacter. The sequence goes on along the minus strand of DASTJB010000099.1, from coordinate 14,109 downwards.
TGATCAATCGACGCCGTGTCATTGTTCTTGATGGCCAGAGCCAGGTTTTGATGCGCAGTTTGCATCTGCTCATGCGTTGTCTTCTGGTTGTTCACAACTTGTGTCAGAAGCGTTGTGGCCTGCTGCTGTTGCTGAGTCGTCAGTGACAGCATTTTGGTCAGGTGGTCGACGTGGTGCTGGACCATCTGCGCGGGATCAGGCGGTTGCCTGTGTTGCGCCGCGACAAACACGCTCATCACGGCAAGAACTGCGATTACTTTCAAGAGGGTTGTTCTCATTGGGGTTCGTCTTCTCCGTAGTTACTCTGCATTCATTGATCGGTTATGAAATGGCTATGGTTTCTTCCACCCCGGCGAACACGCGCTCGAGGGCGGCGCGGAACTCGTGGCGGAAATTCTCTTTGTGGACGAAGGCCAGCGCGCCCGACTGTTCGCAGGCCTGCCGCAACTCGGGCGAGTGGTCCATGGACATCAGCACCACGCGCGCTGCGGGAAACCTTTGCGCGAAGAACCAGGCGAGTGTGAGGCCGTCCAGATAAGGCATATGAACGTCCATCAGGACCAGGTCCGGTTTCAACTTCATGACAGTTTCAATCGCCTCGCCGCCTTTGTCAGCTCGGGCAATCAGGTCAACCAGGGGATCAAGTTCCAGCAGTTCGCACGCGATCTGCAGGAAGGTCTCCGAATCATCCACCACAACGGTTCTGATCCGCTTTTCGCCGGGAACGATGACCGGGTCTTGCAGGACATCACTTCCGGAAAGTGCTTGTACGGGTGCTGCCATGAAGCCTCCAACAAATATGATGGTTCCATCACACCATGTGCGGCCGCTGTGGTGGGTAAAATGACGGGCAATGTGATGTAAAGAGGTTGTAAAGGTAAGCACTGTGACTCGTCAGCCAAAGCCGGGTGTCCCTGGGTCCATTTGATCCCTGCAATTTCCGGTGATAACATCGCAGGGTTACTGGAGGCTTCAGATGTCGGACAGAGATAGCGGCAACAGCTTGATGTGGTTCCTGGCAGGGCTTGGTTTTGGCGCGCTGCTCGGCGTGCTCTACGCTCCGCGCTCCGGACGTGAAACCCGCGAGGCGATCAAGAACACCGCGCAGGAAGGCACCGAGTACCTGAAAAACCGTAGCCGTGAGGCCCGCGAAGCCGTGAGCCAGTGGGTGGACCGTGGCAAGGACGTGGTCAGCCAGAAGAAAGAGCAGATCAGCGCGGCCATAGACGCCACACGGCAGGCTTATCGTGAGGCCGCCGGCGAAGGCAAGAAAGGCTCGTAAGGAGCTTCTCAACTAGTGGAAAACACCGTTATCACGATCTTCGTGGTCGTTGCCGCGGTCGCCCTTGTTGTGCAGATGGCGATACTCTTTGCCTTGTACAAGGCGCTGCGCCAGTCTTCGGACCGCATGGAGGGCATCGCCACACGGCTGGAGCAGAAGGCGACGCCCGTGCTGACTACAGCAGCGGCGATCTTGGACGACGCCAAACCCAAGATCGCAGAACTGACCACCAACCTGACGGAAAGTTCGGCCATCTTGCGCGCGCAGGTGCACCAGATCGGCGATGCAACGAGCGAGATCGTCGAACGTGTGCGCACGAACGCCGCGCGTGTGGATGATTTCATCCAGAATGCAGCGCATAAAGTAGAAGCCACCTCAGACCTGCTGCAGAACAAGGTGCTCAGCCCGGTACGCCGGGTGCGAGCAATGATTTCTGCATTGAGCGCCGGATTGGCTTTTCTGAAATCGACCCGCTCGCGCCAGCGCGGAAATTCCGAACAGGTGGAAGACGAAGAGATGTTCATCTGAGTTGCCAGGTTTGTAAGGCGCCGACGCCGGGCCGCCGCTGGTTCCCGAACAGCTCTTTTGTGTAAAATCCCTTTTCCGAAATGCAATCCAAAATGGAAGTGCTCATCTCGCGCCAGCAGATTGCCGACGGCGTGGCGCGCATCGGACAGGAAATCACCCGGGATTTCGCCGGGGAATCAGTTATGCTGCTGGGCGTGCTCAAGGGCGCGTGCCTGTTTCTGAGCGACCTGGCGCGGCAGATCGAACTGGACGCGACCTTCGACTTCATCGCCGTGCGCAGCTACGGCACCCAAAAGGAGAGCGCGGGCGAGGTCCAGCTCATCAAAGACGTGACCACGCCGCTGGAAGACAAGAACGTAATCCTGGTGGAAGACATCCTTGATACCGGACTGACCTTCACCTTTCTCAAGAAGCTGTTGCTGGCGCGCAAGCCGCGTACACTGAAACTGGCGGCGCTGCTCGATAAGCCTTCGCGGCGCCAGATGCCGGTGCAGGCCGATTACACCGGCTTCAAGATCCCGGACAAATTTGTGGTCGGCTACGGACTGGATTTTGCCGAGCGCTTTCGTAACCTCCCCGACATCTGCATCTACTCCGAAGAGCTGGACAAGTAGTGGTAGAATTCCCACTGGATGTCACAGGTCCTGTCAGATCCTCAGGTCAGCGTCCGGAGCTGGCAAGCAGTTGCCGGCATCATCGACCATACCCTACTCAAATCTGAAGCCACGGCAGAGCAGATCGTACGCCTGTGCGAGGAGGCTGCCGCTTACAACTTCGCCGCGGTCTGCATCAATCCGTGGTGGATCGGGGTTGCCGCTTCAGCTCTGCGCGGAACGCCGGTCAAGATTGCGACCACCATCGGCTTCCCTCTGGGCGCCAACCACACGACGGTCAAGCGTTTTGAGGCCGCTGAAGCAGTCCGCCTGGGCGCGCAGGAGCTGGACATGGTGATGAACATCGGTGCAATGAAGTCCGGCGATCGACAAAGCGTACTGAATGACATCCTGGCGGTAGTCGGGGTGGGGCATGCCGGTGGCGCGAGCGTAAAGGTGATCATCGAAACCCCGCTGCTGAATCTCGAAGAAAAGATTCTTGCCTGCCAGCTCAGCCTCTCGGCAAAGGCCGACTTCGTCAAGACCGCAACCGGGTTTTTCGGCTCAGCCACCCCGGAAGACGTCTCCCTGATGCGCGGCGTTGTGGGCGACCATGCCGGTGTAAAGGCTTCCGGCGGCATTCGCACCGCCGCCAACGCAGCCGCCATGATTGAAGCCGGAGCGAACCGGCTGGGCGCCAGCGCGGGAGTGGCGATCGTACGCGAGCTAGGCGCGCCCGAATTTGCGCCGCGATCAAAATCCTGATCGGCGCAACTCTACTCGACCCCATCGCCGTCCACTTTCCTTCCGTGTCCAGCTGTTATCATCAAAGATGAATCTCATGGTCACCTCCACCCAGCCGCAGCGCATGGATGTCGAGTCGCTTCTGATTGAAGTGGCCGACGTCCTCAATACCACGCTTGATCTGGACACGCTGCTCCAGCGCGTGGCCGAGGTGGTGAAACGCGTGATCGATTATGAAATTTTCTCCATCCTGCTGCTGAACGAGCGCGCGCAGGAGCTGCGTTTCCGCTTTCAAATCGGCCATCTTCCGGAAGTGGCGGAGCGCATCCGGGTCAAAGTCGGTGAAGGCGTGACCGGCCGCGCCGTAAAGGAGCGCCAGGCGATCCTGGTGGACGACGTCAGCAAGGAAACCGAATACATTGAGGCCGTGCCGCGCGTGCGCTCTGAGCTGGCGGTTCCGCTGATCAACAAAAACCGCGTGATCGGCGTGATGGACCTGGAAGCACGCGAGCCGGGTTATTTCAAAGAAGAACACGCACGCGTGCTTTCGCTGATCGCTTCACGCATCGCCGTGAACATTGAGAATGCGCGGCTGTACACGCGCATCGTGAAGCAGGCAGGTACGCTCGCGCTGTTGAATGAGATCAGCCGGGACTTTACGTCGATCCTCAACCTTGACCAGCTCCTCAAGCGGGTCGGTGACCTGCTCTCCAAGCTGATCGACTACCAGATGTTCTCCATCCTGCTGCTCGACGAAAGCAAGCAGAAGCTGGTGCACCGCTTCTCCGTGCGCTTCAAGGAGAACATCCAGATCAAGCACGATATTCCCGTGGGCAAAGGGCTGGTGGGCGCCGCTGCGCAGAGCAAAAAGCCGGTGCTCGCACCCGACGTTGCCCGCGATCCGCGCTACATCAAAGCCAATCCGGAAACACGCTCTGAGCTGGTGGTGCCGCTGATTTACAAGGACGAGGTCATCGGCGTGCTCGATCTGGAGCACACGCGCCGCGGCTATTTCAACGAAGACCATGTGCGCACCGTGAGCACGCTGGCGGCGCAGATCGCCATTGCGATCGAAAACGCGCGCCTTTATGAGCGCATCGCGCGCGAGGAGCAGCGCCTGGAGCGCGACCTGGCCATGGCTCGCGAGGTGCAGCATCATCTGTTGCCGCCGACCGTCCCCAGGCTCCAGAATGCGGAAGTCGCGGCGCGCTTCAATCCCGCCCACGCCATCGGCGGCGATCTATACGATTTCCTTGACTACACGCTGCCCCGCGCATGCATCGTTGTGGGCGACGTAAGCGGAAAAGGCGCGCCGGCCGCGCTTTATGCGGCGCTGGTCAGCGGCATCCTGCGCACCGAAGCACGCGACGAGCCTTCGCCTTCAGAGATGCTCAACGCCATCAACCGCTCGCTCAACCATCGCCGGCTGGACGCGCAGTACCTGGTGCTCACCTGCGCTCTCTGGGACGATGAGAAGCGCGTGATGCGCGTGGCCAACTCCGGACTCCCCCGTCCGATTTACTGCCACCAGGGCCACGCCCACATGCTCGAAGCCGCCGGTCTGCCCCTGGGTATGTTTGAGGATGTCTCCTACGATGAGGTGACCATCCATGCCCATCCCGGCGATGTCTTCGTCTTTTTCAGTGACGGCATAGTCGACGCCAGCAATCCTAAAGACGAGCAGTTTGGCCGCAGCCGGGTTGAACTGGTGATCGACAAGAACACGGGCGGCTCGGCCCAGGAGATCGTCGATGCAATTTTCAACGCTGCCCAGGAGTTTTCCGCCGGAGCAGAGGTCTTTGACGATCAAACCGCCGTGGTGCTGAGGGTCAGGTAGACCGCCCCGCTACCTGCACCAGCGCATTCTGCACCAGTGCCAGCGCGATCGTCCATTGCTTTCTGGCTTCATTTTCGTTCTGGCCAAACGCGCTGATGCAGGCCGTGACATAGAACCCATTCTCTGAATCGTCGCCGCGCTCCCCGCTTGCTTCATGGAAGTAGCACCGTCGAATCACGAACTCCACTGAGGCTGCAAGCTCCGGCGCGTGCTTCAGCAATTTACATAAGCTCCGGGCCAGTTCCTCATGCCGCTCGAACGCCAGTCGTGCAGCTTCGTCGCAAAAGACCAGATCAATGTAAGAGGCGAATTTGTGCTCCGCGTTGAAGATCTCTTCCTCAGGCAGGATCTCCTGAGTGGCCCACGCATCGCACTTCGCTGTCTGGAGCGGAAATCCAGCCGCGTTGACGCGCCCCAGAAAGGCCGCCAACTCGGCGTGCGCCGCAGCTTCTGGAATTTCGGTCAGCAGCTCCGGATGGTTCTTGAGATCGACGTAGCGAACGGCCGCATCCTCCGACGTCCAGGGGAACTCGAGCGCAGGATCATCGCGCCCAAGCTCCGCCGACCAGTCGACCAGCATCAGCTCATCCCGTGATGGCGGAAGAAGTGGATGATCTGGCGCTCAGCCCAGCGCCCGTCATACCCGTTGGCTTGCGCCAGAAACGCGCAGTGTCCGCCGTGCTCGGTTTCAATGAACATGACGTTCGGATTGGCCTGCATCTTCGCCCGCGTTTCCGGCAGCAGCCGGATGAACGGATCGTCGGCGGCGTGGAGCACCAGGGTCGGGACCGCAATTTTTTCGATCACGCGGGCCGCCGCGGCGCGATAGTAATAGTCGTCGGCGCCGGAAAACCCGCAGTACGGCGCCGTGATGACGTCATCAAATTCGCGGATACTCGCCGGCCGGCGGATCGCCTTCTTGAAGATCTCAGGATGCAGCGCGATTCGCCGCTTGAAGCGCCGCATCAGGCCCAGCAGGAACTTGTACTCGTAAATGCGATTGCTCCAGTCGTGCATCGCATCGGCCGAAGGACCCAGGTCCGCCGCTGGAGAGACCGCAGCAACGGCACTGAGCTCTGCTGGAGCATCTTTGCCGAATTCGCCCGCCAGCTTCAACACCAGATTGCCGCCCATGGAATAACCGACCAATCCGACGCGCAGGAGCTTCTTCTGCTCCACAATCCCGCGCAGCACCGCGCCCACATCGCTGGAGAGCCCGGAGTGATACAGCGTGCGCGCCAGCCGCTCGGAGCCGCCGCACGTCCGCATGTTCATGCGGACCACGCTCATCCCCGCCTCCCACGCCTTGCTGGCGGTGCCAATCACGTATTGCGACAAACTGGAGCCTTCAAGTCCATGCACAATCACGATCGCCGGCCGCCGCTCCGCCTCCGGCTGCCAGTGGCAGTGGCACAACACCTGCGATCCTTCATCGACCCGGAACATACATTCTTCTGCCGCCGGCAACGCATTCTTACGCGGCAGAAAGTTCCCTGCCAGCGTCATCGCGTGCCGGTTGCGCAGGTAGCGTCGCGGAACAAACGGATCGAATTGCGGCGAATTTGGGTTCTCAGCCATGCTGTTGGAGATCGGTTTCAACGTGTTTACGTTCTATAATAGAGGTGTTGTCACCATTTTAGCTGAGCCGTTCCTATGCCGATCTTTGAATACGTCTGTCAGCAGTGCCAGCACCGTTTTGAGGCGATCGTGCTGGGCAGCAGGAAAGCCGCGTGCCCCAAATGCGAGAGCAAGCGCCTCACCCAGCAGCTTTCGAGCTTTGCCGTTACCGGCAGTGATAAGTCGCACTCCACCGATTCCGTCGCCCCTTGCGGCGCCTGCGGAGATCCTCGCGGTCCCGGCTCCTGCTCCATGAATTGAACCGCTCACCGCGCGGACTTTGAAATACGCGTCGCCAACCGCAGTCGCGATACGCGTTGCCCTCGGCACTTCTGCCGGCTATCGAGCAGAATCGTGTAAAATAGAGTTCTCCCCGATACGGTGGGTATAGTTCAGTGGCAGAACGCCAGACTGTGGCTCTGGATGTCGTGGGTTCGACCCCCACTACCCACCCCAAATTCCCATAAAAGGATGCTCGGTTTCCCCGCTCACGACTCCAGAATATCGTGGCTCATCGGTGCGTCTTCTCCCGCATGCTGCCTCTTCCACCATTCCAAATAGTGCAGATTCGAGCAAAACCCCAGCGGAGCGCCCTCCACTACCGGCATTGCAATCCCGTCATGAATCGCCTCGCCGCACTCGCTGCACACGCCGCCGGCAACAAACTCCGGCGCCACGGCCCCATGCCATGGAATTCGCCGGTATCTCTCGTCATAGATGCCAGACGAGTAGATCGGTCCTGCCGGCTCAGGCTGGCGCGTGTGCCAGTTCTCGCAGTAGGTCCAGTGGTCATTCAGGATGGCCACGCCACGAATCTTGCAGAATGGCATCTGGCTTTCATCCGGCGCCGGGTTTCTCCACACGCCGCCATTCCGCCGATTAAACCCGCACGTGCTGCAATTGTCCGGCCCGCCATTCGGCATATCTTTTCCTGTTCATTTGAAGATGAAGCGCGAGAGCACTCTAGCAGAAATTGATTGCGGGAGAAAAACTCCGGCATTTAACCTGTATTGCAGTGCTCTATCCCGGAGAAACCATACGCCTCCTGCGCGCGATCTCGGCGAGCGATTTGCCGCAATTTGCTGAGGGTCGCGTCGTCTCGGTTTGCCGCAATGAAGACAACGAACCCATCGCGGTCGAAGCCGAGTTTCACCGTGATTCCCAAACCATAAAAGCCGAAGTTCCGCTCGTGGACGTCGAGCTTGTCATCGCCGATTCACAGCTTCGCCAGACCGCCGCGTTCTGGGGACTGGAGCTGCCGCCGGAAAAAGTCATTGAAGCAGCGATGCATTCCCTGCTTGACAGCGGCTTCGTCATGCGCGCAGGCCTCAACCTTGTGCAACTCCACTACGATCGCGAAAACCGCTGGTGGAAATGGGGAGAGAAGCTCACGGACCCGACCGGCGCGCTGGTGGCGACCGCGGCGGCGACGTGGGATGGCTTTGTGGTTGCCTTCTCCGGCCGCCAGCGCTTTCATCTCGAATTCCGGCAGCAGCGGCTACGCGAAGCTGTTCTGATGCTGCACGAGCGGCATGAAACCTATCTGGAGCAGATAAGGACCACGCATCCGGCGATGTCGCTCATGCGCGTGCTCCTGAATCTCTCGAACGCCATTGGCGCGCGTTACTGCGCTTTCCCGGTCGCAGCACCGTGGATCTACGATCAGGATCTGGCCTCGGTGCTTCGTCCGCCGCTCTATCCTGACTTCCTGCTGGTGCCCGAGAAGGAGCTGCCGCGCAGCATCTCCACGCCTTTTCGTCTCATCCGGCTCACCGGCAAGCGCGCGATTTTGACCGTGCTGCCGGTGAAGTCTTCGCCGACTGAGACCGGCTTTGAGCGCAGCGAGCGCGAGTTGAAGCTTGACCATCTGCGCAAGTGCAAAGCCCTGGGTGAAAAATACTATGACCAGATGTACGAGACACGCTTCGGCACCAGCGGCCTCTATGCCGACGCGAAAGATGCTTTTCACGACGCGATTGCCGCAGCCAATGAACTGGGCTTAAAAGAAGAGGCCGCCGAACTGGAGAAGAGGCTCGACCACATCAAGGGTGTGTATCGCAGCCAGTTCCTGTGATTCAAAAATCCAGTCTGAATTGATCAGCGCGGCAGAAACGCCGCCGTAAGCAGCACGGCAAAGACAAGGTTCTGGAGCAGCTCGGTGAATCCCAGCATGTACAGCTTGAGCGGCCGCACGCGGCCGAACATCCAGGCAAAAATGCGGAGGACCGAGGGCAGGAACGCCAGGGCCAGCAGGCGCGGCGCGGCAAACATGACTGCAGCGTACGCTGCCACGGCGAGCCACAGCAGATGAAACGCGGTGATCTGCCATCCGGCCCTCATCTTCTCCCTTCGCGATTTAGCATATGCAGTGCGCAGCCGCATCTGCACATATTCGATCTGCCCCGCGGCAAACAGCCATGAGGCCAGCCACAGCACCAGCGCCACGCGATCGAAGCGTCCGGTGGTTACGTAATAAGCCCCGGCCGCAGTGCAAGTGAGTCCCAGGGCACCGACGAGCTGCTTGGGAATGCGCAAAGCACGAACGCGTCCGCACAACGCCGCCACAGCAAAACACGCTGCGGCAACAGCCGCGAAGACCAGAATCAAACCGCGTTCGAGTTGGACCAGTTCAAAAACGCATAGCGCCGCGACGGCGGTAAGACCCATCACCCAGAAAATCGCGACGCGCTGCTCGCGCGCCGACCGGACCTTCACAACAGAAACTCCCAAAAGACTCTCGAGCGGCTGATGGATGAGGAATGCGGCCACGGCAAGAAATGAAAACCAGATTGCCGGGGCCGTCGCCGCCAGCGGTGCGGAGGCGAATCCGACAATGCCTCCGCTGAACAGCGGCAACAGCCAAAGCGCCCACGCGCCGTGCTCTCTCGGCACCAGCAGCCGTTTCTCGCCGGGCGTTACCTCTGGAAATCGCAGAATCCTGGCCTTTCCCCGAGTGGTCGTAATTTCGCCCTGGGCGCTCATTCGTCTTAGACCATTTTCCGGGAGGCTTATCACACGGGGCTGTGATCCTTATCACACCCAACAGAGCTCAGCAGAGTAGGGACATCTGCCAGGAACTTGATGCAAGGCAAAAGGCCCTCTGTGGCTCAGAGGGCCTTTCAATGCGTTGGAGATTACTTGTTGTGGGTCAGGCGATCAAAGATGAATCCCGCAGCACCGCCGGAAATCGCACCAATTGCGGCTCCTTTGCCCCCGCCGGCCAGAGCTCCAATGGCGGCTCCCGCACCCGCTGACCCGGCCACAATCATCGCTGACTTTGCCGTGGAGCGCTGATGCCGCACGATGGGTTCACCAGAGCTGTCACGCAGCACCGGCCCCCTCTCCCGAGGAAGATAGGCAGCATCCCGGGTGGGATACGCCGAAGCCACATGCGCCCGCACAGGCCGGGGATAATACACCGCCGGTGACGCCGTGCCTGCCGGTTGCGCATTCATGGGCTGGCCCTGTAGAGTAACACCCTGATCATAGCCGGCCTGGACCGCAGCCCCGTGCGGCATGACAAAGTATGCCAGCGCTGAAGCCGCCAGCACGGTAACCAATGAAGTGACAATAGCGGTACGAACGATTGCGCTTTTCATTTCTGAACCCCTTGAGCAGCCGTCTAAGAACAGCTCCTTGCCAGTTATTAACCCGCTGGTTAATAAAAGTTTTTGCGCGAAGCTGAAGTTTTGTGAAGTTCGGTGAAGGCTAAGGCGCGGAAGGCAGGTCGCTGGTTGCGCGGCGAATCAACTCTCTCTCCTGCTCAGTTGGATGAAGGAAGCGAAAGCCGTACTGGAACCCCTGGCGATAGCGGACCTCGGCCTGAACAGTGAGAGGTTCGCTGCTCAGCGGAAGCTGGAACTCCAGCTCCACGACCTCCCTGATCGCGAGATCGCCGGGAATTACCGCACCCACGCCGCCTTCACCCATATCTTTCGTGCGGCCGTGCAGCACCTTTTTGCCGCGGATCACCAGCCGGATATCCAGCAGAAATCGTGGGAAGGCCCGCGGCGTGCTCCAGGGTTCTTTTTCGTGGGCGCTCGGCATGAACGTTTTCAGTAAGGTAACACACGGGGCACTGTCGCGGGAGTACTCAGAAGCTACTCTTCGCCAAGTTTCTTGAGCGCCCAGGCGGCGTGGCTGGCAACCACGGGGTCTGGATCATCCGCAAGCTTTTCGAGATCGGGAACGAATTCCCTGCTGCCGCTGTTGCCCATTGCGATTGCCACATTGCGCCTCAGTCCGGCAAACTTGGCGCGCTTCACCGGCGACCCGCGAAATATCTGGCGAAAGCTCTCCTCGTTCATCTGCGCCAGCCGGCGCAACTCGGGGTGGAAAAATCCCTCGCGCGGCTGGAACTCCTCGAGCAAGGTTGCCGGCGCATTGCCGGCCTTGTTGTTCCACGGGCAAACGTCCTGGCAGATGTCGCAGCCGAAAACGTGGTGCCCCATGGGCGCGCGCAGCTCCTCCGGAATCTCGCCGCGCTTCTCGATCGTGAGGTACGCAATGCACAGGCGCGCGTCGAGCTTGCCGGGCTCCACAATTGCATGCGTGGGGCACGCGTCGATGCAGCGTGTGCAGCTTCCGCAGCGGTCTGGCGCAGGCGCGTCCGCCGGAAGATCGAGCGAGGTGAGGACCACGCCAAGAAAGAGCCACGAGCCCAGCTTCTGGTGGATGATGCATGTGTTCTTACCGATCCAGCCAATTCCGGCGTGGCGTGCGTAAACCCGCTCCACGATCGGGCCGGTATCGACGTAGCTGCGCGTTTCCACTGCCAGTCCCCGCTCTGCGGCGAGCCGCTTGAGCGCAGCTTCCACCTGCTGCAATCGCGGCAGCAGCGCATCGTGGTAGTCCTTGCTGCCCCATGCGTAACGTGAAATCCAGCCGCGCCCGGGATCATGCACCTCGGTCGAGTACGGCCGGTCCGCACTGTAGTTCACCGCGCACACGATCATTGACCGCACCCAGGGTGCAGCGTTCGTTGCCGATGCCCGCCGCAACTCTCCCGACTCGGTGCGCTTCTCCAGGTACTTCATCTCCCCGGCACGGCCTTCATCCACCCACTGTATGAATGCATTCAACTCGGGCAGGTCCTGCTTGTCGACGGGCGCGATTCCCGCCAGATCAAAACCGGCCTCGCGCGCAGCGCGCTTGGTAGCCGCACCGATCTCCTGTGAAAGCGTCATTTCCCTTTCATTATCGCCCAATCAATTCAGCTACAAAGATGCCGAATTGTGAATTTCAACCGTAAGGTCCGCTCTCTAAGTCGCTCGAAATTTGGGCATTGCAGAGTTCACGGCCTTCTGAGTTACAGGACTAAGGTGATAAAACGCTTGCAGCGTATTCCGCCGCGGCGTCATCCTAATAGTTAGTATGTGAGCTGCTGTTGGGGTGTGTCTCACGCGGCTCCAGGAGTCATGGTCCCAGATGCAATGTACATTCTGCGGGACAGAAAACAGTCCTGAGCATAAATTTTGCGGCATGTGCGGCGTGCGACTGGATCGCCGGCAGGCGGAACGAAGAACGCGACAGAGTGGCGTGAGCGTCAAGTGCTCCTCGTGCGGGCACCAGGGCGATGCCGGGCTCAAGTTCTGCGGCATGTGCGGCACGCGTGTTGAACGTCGTCTCCAGGAGCGTCGCGGGAGCGGCACTGAGCCGGTTCGGGCCGCCGCGATAGCCAACGCGCAAATGCCCACGCCGGAAGGTTCGACCGCCCGTACGTCCCGCCCTTCAGCGCCGGTCGCCACTGTCGACCTCCCCGAAGCAGGCGCCCGCCGCGGAGAACCCGCCATCTTTCGCAATGAGCCGGCGAATGGCGCACACATCAGCGGGCCTTCGTTCCTGGGTTTGAATTCGCAGCCGGAGGGCTCCAGCCCGGAATACCTGCTGGAAGACGAGCCTTCACGCGGCGGCCTGCGCACTTTCATTTTGCTCGTCATCCTGGCTGCCATTGCCGGGTTGATCTTTGTGCAGTGGCGCTCCAGTTTCAAAGCCAGTCCCAAGGCTTCGCCTTCTAAGGCGGAGCCCGCGGCTTCGCCCCAGCCGCAGGCAAACAATCAGACGCCGAACGATCAAACGCCCCGGGACACTGCTTCGCCAGGGGCCAATGACTACTCCTCCGGCAGCAATGACCCGGCGAGCAAAGACACACACACAGACACAAAGAAGCCGGCTGAAAATCCTCTCGCGGCTATAGTGCCCAGCGCGGCGGCGGCGCCTGCTTCGTCTCCTGACCCGCCGGAAAAAACCGTGCCGGACAGTGACGCCGCAAGCGACAGCTCCGCTGCGGATACTAGAGTGCCCGAAGAGACCCGCCTTCCCGATCACAAACCCAGCGTGGCTCTGGTCCGCGCGCAGCAGTATCTGCAAGGACGAGGCGTGCCGCAGAGCTGCGAACAGGGCATGCTCTATCTGAAAGCCGCCACCGACAAGGGCGATCCCGGCGCTGCCATTCAGATGGCCGCTCTCTACGCCAGCGGACACTGCGTCAAGCAGGACCGCGTCATGGCGTATCGCTGGTTCAACTCCGCCCACGAACTCGAGCCCGCCAACATGTGGATCCAGAAAAATATGGACCAGCTCTGGGCGCAGATGACGTCACAGGAACGCCGCCTGGCCGGATACTAAGCGATTTGAAATTTGCAATGTGAAATTCTGCTGGACAGATGCGGCTTTTGCTCTCGCGCGCGAGGTTCGCGCTGATTCCACCAGATCGCTGGTTTGCAATTACCCAATGACCAGATTACTCAATTACCAATTCCCTCAGATTCCCAGTTTTTTGACTTCCTCGTTGTAGTATTTGCGATAGAGGATGTCCCACTCCTGCGTGCCTTCGGTGATGGTGCGGCGTTGGCTTTCGATCTTCTGCCGCGCCGCCAGATCGATCTTCTCTTCCGCGTTGAGCAGCTCTTCCAGGACCCGGCGCGCTTCCATGCGAATGGTGTTCGGGTCCTCGATGAACTCGACCGAATCCAGCGCCGTGAGCGCATCCATCACGCTATGGGCCAGCTTGTTCACTTTGTCGCGAGAGAGTCTCACAGCACCGCCTTGTATTTGCGCACCAGCTCGTTCTTCACCTTCTTGAACATCTCCTGGTAGCTGGCCCCGGCCCTCTGCATCTCGTCCTGATATTGCTCCAGAACCAGCCGCACTTCGTCGTTGATGCGATCTTCGAGTTGCAGTTCTTCCAGCAGTGAAGTGTTCACCGCCTCACTCACCTCGGCCACGTTCTCGGCTTCAATGAATTGGGCGCTGATCAATTTTTGGGTCAGTTGCCGGGCCAGGTACCCGACGTATTCCTTGGAGAAGAGCATGCTTGTCAGTCAGGGGTATGTGATTGAAAAGAATAGTGTAGCACATCGTCGATTCCTGTCGCTGCGCTCCAAACCGCCAGCGACCTTTTCGACCGCTTCACATTCCCTCGCTCCTGGTACACGCGCTTCGGCGCGTGGGCGGCCTCAGCGCGGAAGGTCCGCTCACTCGTTCCTGTCGCTGCGCTCCAAACCGCC
>DASTJB010000098.1:0-3397 GCA_035717005.1 Candidatus Angelobacter sp. | reverse complement strand
CGCGGCATTGGGGTTGAGAACGGCTGCACGCCGAATGTCGGGCTCGGCGGCGCACCGGTCGGAATGGTGCAGTTGCTACCACCGCCGGACGCATAGGCGCTGGTAACGAACGGATTCAGGCCGTGAATCGGGGCAAGCGCGCCACCGGCTGTGATCAGGCCCCATTTGACCAGTTCACGCCGCGTGACTTTACCCTGCGAGAAAGCCTTCAGGATCTCTGCGCGGTTTTTACGCGCATTCTCGGCTTCCCGGATGCGGGCCTTCGAGGATTTTTCAGACAAGAAAAATCCATCATCTCTATGACTCATAGCTGCGCTCCTTAATGTGTAGCAAGACTTTCAGACTTCGTGACATAACCGCGTTCTCCGCGGGAAGGCGCGCTTTGCGGAGGGAAGCCCGGAAGTATCGAGGAGGGTGGCTCTGTCGGTGCAGAAACCTATCAGTCTCGATAATGGCCTGAGCAAGAGTCTCAAGTTGCTATTAGCAATTGATTAGAGTCAGATTAGAATTTCTAACATTTCGTCTATGTGACGGCGCGAGGTAGTTTGTTTTCAGCAACTTGGGATTGGACTGCCATGCCTTAACGAATCCTTACAATTAAAAGCCCCGCTGCGAGCCACTGCTCTCACTCCCCGTCCGGAGTTTTGCGAATCCCCGAATTCGATTTAGCATCTACTTGACTATGAACAACCTGAAAACCGCATTTCTGCTTACGCTGCTCACGCTGCTCGCCATCGGCGTGGGAGATTACTTTGGCGGGCAGAACGGGATGGTCATCGGCTTTCTGATCGCCGGCGTCACCAATTTCATTTCCTATTTCTTTTCTGACCGGATCGCGCTGGCCATGTATCGCGCGCAGCCGGTCACGCGCGAACAGCTCCCACGTTTGTATTCCGTGGTCGAGCGCTTGCTTCAGAAAACAAGCCTGCCAATGCCCAAGCTTTACGTGATTCCCACGGATTCACCCAACGCCTTTGCTACCGGCCGCAACCCGAGCCACGCTTCGGTGGCAGTAACGCAGGGCATTCTGAACCTGCTTGACGATGAGGAACTCGAAGGCGTGCTGGCCCATGAACTGGGCCACGTTCGCAACCGCGATATCCTGACCAGCTCGATCGCCGCCACCCTGGCCGGCGCCATCACCATGCTGGCCCGCATGGGCTTCTGGTTCGGACTGGGCGGCGACAGCCGTGATCGCGACCGCGGCGGCGGAATCCTCATGATCCTGCTGGCCCCGCTGGCAGCTATGCTCATCCAGCTCTGGGTCTCGCGCACTCGCGAATATGAAGCCGACGCCACCAGCGCCGAGATCACCCACAATCCCTATGCCCTGGCCCGCGCCCTGCAAAAGCTGGACGCCTATTCCAAGCGCATTCCCATGGCGGCTTCGCCGTCCACGGCGCACCTGTTCATCGTGCAGCCGCTGTTTGGGATGAATATCGGCAACCTGTTCTCGACGCATCCGCCGATTTACAAGCGCATCGAGCGTCTGACGGGACGGCCGCAGGAATTCCAGTAAACCGGAGGTCAACCACAAAGGACACAAAGGCACGCAAAGCGGCGGTCTGTTTACAACCGGCTTCTTTGTGTTCCTTAGTGTCCTTTGTGGTTATTGCTTTCCAATTTCGGCGATTTTTGGCAATTTCCGCGATTTTGGCAATTTCTAACCAACTCCGCAATTTCCCTGGCCTAAGACGATCTATCCATGTCAACTCGACGTTACTTTAGGCATAAGTGTCAGCCCTTTCGTCGCTTGAGCCGCGGCGCAGTTTCGACGCATAGTAGTAGGACACGGTGAACACATCTTGCAGCCCAGCTATACAATAGAAGCCAAGCCGATGGCCCCGACCAAGGTCCATACTCCAGCCACTTCCGGTACCAACTCGCGCGCTGCCGCCATTGAGCAGTCGCTGCGCACCATTATCCGCGGTAATGACGAGATCCTGCGCCTGGCCCTGGTGGCCGTGCTGGCCCGCGGCCATCTGCTGATTGAAGGCGTGCCCGGCGTGGGCAAAACCACGCTGGCCCACGCGATGTCGCGCGCGCTCGATTGCGGCTTCCAGCGCATACAGTTCACCAGTGACATGCTGCCTTCTGACGTGCTCGGCATTTCGGTGTACTCGGCGCAGGAAGGCCAGTTCGAGTTCAAGGCCGGTCCTATCTTCACCAACGTGCTGCTGGCTGACGAGATCAACCGCACTACCCCCAAAACTCAATCCGCCCTTCTGGAAGCCATGAACGAGGGCCAGGTCACCATGGACGGCCACTCGCATCCGCTGCCGCAACCGTTTCTGGTCATTGCAACGCAGAACCCCATCGAGCACCACGGCACCTATCCGCTGCCCGAGTCGCAGCTCGACCGTTTCCTGTTGCGCGTGCGCATGGGCTATCCCCAGGGCACCAATGAGCGCGAGATCCTGCGCTCTGAAGCCGGCGCCGCACGCCTGGATTCAGTCAAGCCGGTGGCTACCGGCGCGGACATCATCGCCATGCAGGATGAGGTCACGCAGATCAAGGTCGATGACTCTCTGGTCGACTACGCTTTGCAGATCGTAAAGAAGACGCGCGAAATTGAAACCCTCTCGCTCGGGGTTTCGCCCCGCGGATCGCTGATGTTCTACCGCGCCGCGCAGGCCATGGCGTATCTCGAAGGGCGCACGTTTGCCATTCCCTCTGATTTCAAGTCGCTCGTCATTCCGGCCTTCTCCCACCGGTTGGTCGTGAATGCGCGGTACTCTTCGACGCTCAAAAAATCCGACCAGGCGGAAAACATCCTGCGCGACATTATTTCTTCGGTGCCGGTTCCGGTATAGTTCTTTTCCAATCCCGAACGGAGTGACGGATCACTATAATCTTATGTGCTCTGGACCGCAGCCGCTCTCGGCTGCGAGTTCAGTATGTTTACCTCAAGATTCATGTGGCAATAGGGATTCCTCGCTTCGCTCGGAACTTCGGAGACTGCCATGTCACTCCTCCGTTTTCTCATGCTGCTGGCTCTGATCGTCTGGATCGGCGGGATCATCTTCTTCGCTTTCGTCGAAGCGCCGACGCTCTTCACCGTCCTGCCCAATGCAAGGCTCGCCGGCGATGTGGTGAACCCGACTCTATCCAAGCTCCATTGGATGGGACTGGCCTCTGGAGTTGTCTTTCTGATTTGCTCGCTGTTTTACACCCAGCTCAAGCATGGCCGGCCCAAAGCATTCGCCGCCAGGCATATCTTCATCGTGCTGATGCTGGTTTTGACGGCGATCTCGCAGTTCCGCATCGCTCCGAAAATGCGCGACCTTCGCGCCGAGATGCAGGCCGTCGGCCGTCTGCCCGGCGACACCTCCCGCGCCGAGTTTGACCGCCTGCACGCCTGGTCCACCCGTTTGGAGAGCGGCGTGTTGCTGCTGGG
>DASTJB010000097.1:0-2633 GCA_035717005.1 Candidatus Angelobacter sp. | reverse complement strand
CTTAATGCCCAGCACCGGCGCAGCGGCGCCAAGATGGTGGATTTTGGCGGCTGGGACATGCCTGTCGAATATCCTTCGAGCGGCGGGCTGGTCAAAGAGCACCTGGCGGTGCGCACCGGCGTGGGAATCTTTGACGTCTCGCACATGGGCGATATTCTGATCCGCGGGCCGCAGGCGCTCGATGCCGTGCAGTGGATCAGCATGAACGATGCTTCGCGTCTTCAGGAAGGCCAGGCGCACTATTCCGCGCTTCTCTATCCCGAAGGCACGTTCGTCGACGACGTGATCGTCCACAAGCTGGGCCAGAATGACTACCTGCTGGTGATCAACGCGGGCACGCGGGAAAAAGATTATGGCTGGGTGAAGAAGAACGTCGGCCGCTTCCGCTGCCATGCCGATGACGTCGGCGATTATTACACGCAGATTGCCATACAGGGGCCGAAGGCCGAGACCACGCTGCAAAAGCTGACCAACGTTGATCTCTCGCAGATCAAGAATTACTGGTTCAAGCACGGCACGGTTTGCGGGCTGCCGAACACGTTGATCGCGCGCACGGGATACACGGCCGAAGATGGATTTGAGATCTACGTTCCGTCGGACGTCGCCACGAGCGAGCGCGTGTGGAATGAGGTGCTGGAGGCGGGAAAGGAATTTAGCGTTGTACCCTGCGGGCTGGGCGCGCGCAACACGCTGCGGCTGGAAGGCAAGATGGCGCTCTACGGCCACGAAATTTCAGACACCATCAACGTCTGGGAGGCGGCGCTGGACCGCTTCTGCAAGATGGAGAAGCCGGACTTTATCGGCCGCGCCGCGCTGGAAAAGGCAAAGGCTGAAGGCTTGAAGCGGATTCTGGTGGGGCTGGAAGCGGTCGATCGCGGCATTCCGCGCGATGGCTACAAGGTATTTGACGCTGCGGGAGCGGAGATGGGGTACGTGACCAGCGGCTCGCCGGCGCCGTATCTCAAGAAGAACATCGCGCTGGCGTACGTGCCGCCCGGGCATTCCGAAATTGGCCATGAAGTGTTTGTCGAGATCCGCGGCCAGAAAGTTAAGTGCAAGGTTGTGCCCACACCGTTTTACAAACGCGCGAAGAAATGAACTGAGGACAGGAGCCGCATGGCATATCCGAAGGATTACAAATATACGAAAGAGCACGAGTGGATACAGATCAAAGGCAACACCGGGCTGGTGGGCATCACGGACCATGCGCAGGAGTCGCTGGGCGATATCGTGTTCGTGGAGTTGCCCAAGGGCGGAGCGCAGCTGCAGCAGGGCAAGAGCTTCGGCACGGTGGAGTCGGTGAAGGCGGTCTCTGAACTGTATGCGCCGGCGTCGGGCAAGGTGATCGAGATCAATGACAGCCTGAACCAGGGTCCGGAAGCCATCAACAAGGATGCGCACAGCGCGTGGATGATCAAGATCGAGCTCTCAAACCCGAAAGAGGCGGAGACGTTGATGTCCGCCGAGGATTACGAGAAGTACGTGGCGGAAGAGAAGTGATTTTTTCTCTGAAATCCCGACCCTGACCCTGAGGCTTGCCGAAGGGGAACGGGGAGGGAGCCCTATAGCCGCGAAGAAACTTTAGGGCAGCGACTGAACGCTAATCCCAAAATGATTTCAGGGCTAACGCCCTATTGAAAAATTGCTTTTCGGCCCGACTGAAGTCGTGCCCTGATACCCGTCTGCTGTGATCACCGCTTGCAGACTTTAAGAGCTTAGAAGATTGTAGAGATCCCTCACCCGCAAATTACGCGGGTTCGGGACTTCGGAGAAGAATGCGCTACTTACCTAAATCTCCCGCTGACCGGGCGCAGATGCTGCGCGAGATCGGCTGCAAGTCCATTGATGATCTGTTCGCGCCAATTCCGGCGCAGTACCGGCTGAACCGCGACGTGAAAGTGCCGCGGCAGATGGCCGAGTCGGAGATCATCGACTACTTCCACGAGCGCGCCGCCAGCAATGCCGCCGGCTACGCGATGTTTCTGGGCGCCGGCGCCTACCATCACTATCGGCCGGTGGTGATTGATGCCATGGTCTCGCGCGGCGAGTTCCTGACCTCGTACACGCCCTACCAGGCGGAGATCGCGCAGGGAACGCTGCAGGCCATCTTTGAGTTCCAGACCATGGTATGCGAGCTGACCGGCATGGAGGTGGCGAACGCCTCGATGTATGACGGCTCGACAGGCGCGGCCGAAGCCATGCTCATGGCAGTACGCGTCACCGGGCGCACGGGCGCGGTGGTGGCGCGCAGCGTGCACCCCGAGTATCGCGAGGTGATGCACACCTACACGCAGCATCAGGGCCTGCCGATTACCGAATGCAAATTTCTGGAGAACGGCCGCGTCGATATGGCCGATCTGGAAAAAAAGATCACGGACGATACGGCGTGCGTGTTGATCCAGTCGCCGAACTTTTTCGGAACGATTGAAGACGTGGCCGCGGTGGCCGACCTGGCGCATAAAAAAGGCGCGCTGCTGATCGTCTCCATCGCTGAGGCGCTCTCGCTGGGGATCGTGAAGCCGCCGGTTGAGGCGGACATCGTCTCGATGGAGACGCAGTCGTTTGGCGTGCCGCTGGGCTACGGCGGGCCGTACGCTGGAGTGATGGCGACGAAAGAGAAGTTTGTCCGGCAG
>DASTJB010000096.1:0-11767 GCA_035717005.1 Candidatus Angelobacter sp. | reverse complement strand
GCGCAAGAAGGAAGCTGCGCCGAAAGGCAAGTCAGATGAAAAGGCTTCTGCTGATAAGCCGGAAACTGGTCCTGCCGCCGCGAAGTCGCCCGAGCCCGATTCCGACCACGAGAGCGACGTGCACGTGATCACGCGCTCGATGTACCGCATCAACGGCGCAGGCTATCTCGACTTCAAACATCCGCAGCACATTTGGGTGATGGCCACTCCCCAGAGCTCGGAAGATGAGGTGAAGCCGCGCCAGCTCACCACGGGCAAGTTCTCTGAAGGCGACATCATGTGGGCTAAGGACTCGGCCACGATTTATTTCACCAGCACCCGCGTTGAAGATCCTTCTTATGAGCATCCGCACGCCGAGGTTTACTCAGTGCCCGCAGCAGGCGGCGAGGTGAAACAACTGCTCAGCATCAACATGGCGCCGCGCGAGATCTCACTCAGCCCTGACGGCAAGCGCCTGGCGTTCTGCGCCTCAGTGAACGAACCGGTGCAGTCGTATACGGAACCCGATCTGTGGGTGGTCGACCTGACTGCCAATGCCAAGCCGCGCAATTTGACCGCAAATTACGACTTTGACGTGTGCAGCGGCGTGGGCGGCGACCAGGGCACGCCGCGCGCCGGCGGGCCGGACCACGTGGTCTGGACGGCAGACGGCAACAACCTGATCGTGACCACGGCCAGCAAAGGCATGGCCAACTTGGTTGCGGTCGAGGTAGCCTCGGGAAAGACAACCGAGCTCACAAGCGGGAAGCAGGCGGTGGAGCGCTTCCGCGCGACGAATGACGCCAAGACTCTTGTTGTACTGATTTCAACGCCGACGAACATCGGGGATTTGTTTGTGCTGAACCACGGCTCCACCGCCGCACCACGCCAGATCACCCACATCAATCAAAAACTTTTCTCTCAACTCAACCTCACCGAGCCGGAAGAGATCTGGTACACGAGCTTTGATGGCAAGAAGGTCCAGGCGTGGATCCAGAAGCCGCCGGACTTCGATCCGGCGAAGAAGTATCCGCTGATCTTGAACATTCACGGCGGCCCGCACGCCGCGTACGGCTGGGTCTTCGATCACGAATTTCAGTGGATGGCGGCCAAGGGCTACGTGGTGCTGTATCCGAATCCGCGCGGCAGCACCTCGTACGGGCAGGAGTTCGGCAACATCATTCAGTATCACTACCCCGGCGACGACTTCAAAGACCTGATGCTCGGCGTGGACGAAGTTTTGAAGCGCGGGTATATCGATCCCAAGAAGCTCGGCGTCACCGGCGGCAGCGGCGGCGGATTGCTCACGAACTGGGTCATCGGCCACACTGACCGTTTTGCCGCCGCCGTAGCCCAGCGCGACATCGCCAGCTGGGCGGCGTGGTGGTACTCGGCTGACTTCACCTTGTTCCAGCCCTCGTGGTTCAAGGCGCCGCCGTTCCAGGACCCGCAGGACTACGTGCAGCGCTCTCCGATCACCTACATCCAGAACGTGCATACGCCGCTGATGCTGGTGCTGGGTGAGGCTGACTATCGCACGCCGCCGGGTGCCGGCGGGGAAGAGATGTTTCGCGCGCTCAAGTTCCTGAAGCGGCCGGTGATCATGGTGCGTTTCCCCGGCGAATCGCACGAGCTTTCGCGATCGGGGCAGCCGTGGCACCGCGTAGAGCGCCTGCAGCACATCGTCGGCTGGTTCGATAAATATCTGCAGGGCATGAGCAAGCCGGAGTATGACGATGTTGGGCCCGCCGAGGTCAGCAAGCCGGCGGAATTGCCGGGCAAGCACGATACCAGCAGGCCGCCGGAGCCGCCGCCGAAGCAAAAGAGGTAATACGAAGCCGGTGATCGAGGGGCCACTCATCGAGTGGCCTTTCCGTCTAAGCTTTCAGGCCAGCGATATCGAAATTGGTTTGAGGTGAAGATTGGAAATCAGGCTTCGCAAACGCCAGGACCGGACCTTCTTTCAGCGGCATGGGCTCACGCTCGTGACCGGCGCGATTCTCATACTGTGGATCGTGCTCTACAGCGTGAGCGATGAAAAGCGCCATATCGGCTCATTTTTCGGCAACGCCATTGCCGATTGGAGCGGCGTAGTCGTGATGGTGCTGGCGACCAAGTTTCTTTACGAGCGCGGCTCGCAGGAGAGCAAACCGCCGGGCAAGAAATGGCACAACCGCCTGCTTGAGACGCTGCGCGAACATTCGCTGACCATCTTCCTGCTCATCACCGGCGTGGGATGGGTACTACTGTTCGCCCACTCGGATTCGGAGTCGAAGTGGGGGCAGGTCGTGGGCAACATTGTCTCCGAATGGACGCAGATCATCGGCATGGTGCTGTTGACCAAGACGCTGGTCGAGATCGGTTCGAAAGAGAGTAAAAAAGAGCGCTGACCATCATGCGCGCGCTTCAGCGAGTCCCGCAAGTGGTTCGGGTTCAGCCATCTGCCCGCTCTGAATCCAGGCGCACCCACGCAGCATCTAACGCCTTGCTCCCAAGAGATGAGGACCCCATGTCACTGCGCCCGGTCAAACAGATCATTCACGCTCAGCCCACGCTTGAAGGAGCGGGGGTAAAGCTGCAGCGCGCCTTCGGCTTCGGCAAAACGAAGGAGTTCGATCCATTTCTGCTGCTGGACGACTTCCGCAATGAAAATCCGGCGGACTATCTGGCCGGGTTCCCGTGGCATCCGCACCGCGGGATTGAGACCATCACGTACGTGCTGGCCGGATCGGTCGAGCATGGCGACAGCCTGGGCAACAAAGGGAAGATGACTGCCGGTGACGTGCAGTGGATGACCGCCGGCAGCGGCATCTTGCACCAGGAAATGCCCAGGGGCGATGATCGCGGGCGTATGCACGGCTTTCAGCTTTGGGCGAACCTGCCCGCGTCGCTGAAGATGACCGACCCACGCTACCAGGACATTCCGTCGAGCGCGATTCCGGAGGTCACCGACGACGACGGCACGAAAGTGCGCGTTATCTGCGGCGAGTTCTGGGGCAAGCGCGGGCCGGTGGAGGGGGTGGCGGCTGATCCCAACTACCTTGATATCTCCGTTCCGCCCAACCAGCGCAAGCGGCTCAAGGTCGAGACCACGCGCAAGGCATTTGCTTACGTTTTTGCCGGCGCCGGAACATTTCGCGATTCATCTGCCCCGCGTGCCGTCCTGACCGAGCAGGTGGCAAAACCCGATGGGCCGCCAGTCTACGATGCAACCAACCACTCGCTGGTGTTGTTCGACCGTGGCGATGAAATTCTGGTGCAGGCCGGCGACGAGGGCATTCGCTTCCTGCTGGTCTCAGGCAAGCCCATTGAAGAGCCCGTGGCCTGGTACGGCCCGATCGTCATGAACACGCAGCAACAGCTGCGGGAGGCGATCAGCGAATTGCAAACCGGCAAATTCATCAAGCACAAATAACTCTGGAATGACTGGATAGTCCCTGGTCGCGGGCCGCCGAGGCTGACGCTTCAGCGGCTCGTCTGTTATTATTGATCTACTGAAGTTTGCCGCACGGATTCCCAAAAATCCGTAAAAAGCTGGGGACGTAGTTCAGTTGGTTAGAACGCTGCCCTGTCACGGCAGAGGCCGCGGGTTCGAGTCCCGTCGTCCCCGCCAGCTTTCCAAATTCCCAGGCAGCGTCGGGCATCTGCAACATTCCTGTAATGACGCCTGGGAACAGCAAAGCGGAGCCCGTTCTGGAACTCCGCTCGGTGAACACGCTTTCAAGAGAACCGCTAGCTCGATTGCTCCTCGCCGGAGCCGGCAGCCACTGCCACCGGACGCTCCACCTCACGCAGCCGGGCGGCCTTGCCCTTGAGCTCGCGCAGGTAGAACAGCTTGGCGCGGCGCACCTGGTTGGAGCGCACAACCTCGACCTTGTCGATCACCTTGGAGTTGAAAGGGAAGATACGCTCCACGCCCTGGCCAAAGCTGACCTTGCGCACGGTAAAGCTGCCCTGCGGGCCGCTGCGCTTGGAGATGACTGTGCCCTCGAACGCCTGCACGCGCTCTTTATCGCCTTCCTTGATCTTTACCTGGACCCGGACGGTATCGCCCGGATTGACCTCGGGAATGTCTTTGCGCTGCAGCTTGGCAGCCAGTTTTTCCATAATCGGGTGCTGTGACATGAGTGTGATCCTTTTCGCTCTTTAAGATTGTAGCAGCCAGCAATTAGCAGCTAGCAATTAGCAATTAGCCAAACCGGAACGCGCGATGCTGTGACTAGTTGCCAATTGCTATTTGCTATTTGCTTCCTTGCTCATTTCGGCCAGCAATTTCTTGTCTTCCTCGCTCAGCTCCTGCCCTTCCAGCAGGTCGGGGCGATTGCGTAACGTCTTTTCCAGCGCTTTGCGCCGGCGCCATTTTCTGATCTGCTCATGATTGCCGCCGATCAGGACTTCCGGCACCGCCATCCCGCGAAACTCCGCCGGCCGGGTGTAATGCGGGTAATCCAGCAACCCGCCGGAGCCGCACGTGCTGTCCGGGCCGTCCACGACAGCTTTCAACGTCGGGCTGAAACTTTCCTGCCGCGCCGAAGCTTCGTTGCCCAGCGCGCCCGGGACCAGCCGGGTAATCGTGTCGATCATTACCGCAGCTCCCAGCTCGCCGCCGCTCAGTACGTAATCGCCGATCGAAACTTCGCGGTCGGCCAACCCTTCCACCACGCGCTCGTCCACGCCCTCATAGCGGCCGCAGATCAGCACGATCCGGTCGAGCTTTGCCAGTTCTTCCGCCACGCCCTGCGTGAACATCTTGCCCTGGGGCGAAAGCAGAATCACTATCTCCGACGTCCCGCCCGCCACTCGCTCATCGCGCGATCGCAACCCAAGCGACTCAGCGCACGCAAACAGCGGTTCCGGCTTCAGGACCATTCCCTCGCCACCGCCAAACGGACGGTCATCCACCGTCTTGTGGCGGTCCGTGGTAAAGGCCCGCAGGTCGTGCATCAGGATTTCAATGAGCCTGGCCTCGCGCGCCCGGCGCACGATGCCGTAATCCAGCGGCCCGCGGAAAAAGTCCGGAAAAATCGTTACAATCTCGAACTTCATCGGCGGACTCTCTGCCCATTCACGCCAGCCCATCCTTTCTGCAAAAAACGCGGAACGGATGGGGGCCCGCAAAAGCGGCGCGCGAATGGGGCCCTCTCTGCCCATTCACGCGCAAAAGCGTCGCGCGAATGGGGCCCTCGAATCATCTTTTCTGCTGCCGCTCTCTTTCCTCACGGCTGAGCGGCGCATCCAGCTCGAGCATTCCTTCCGGCAGCTTCATGCTTACCTGCCTGTGCGCGAGGTCAACCTTCTCGATGTACGCAGCGGCAAAGGGCACCAGCAGCTCTTTTCCGCCATCAATCACCAGCAGCGGCGCTTCTCCACTGCCGAATTGCACATCCTTGACCCGCCCAATCTCGCGGCCGGAATCTGTCACCACGCAGCCGGCCAGATCGCTTACGTAAAACTCATCCGCGCCGAGTTCGGTCCGTTCGGCGCGCGGCACCTGGATCTCACATCCAATCAGCATTTCCGCTTCGCTGATGGAATCCACGCCGGCGAACTTCAGCACCACCATTCCTTTGTGGAACCAGTGGTCTTCCAATTGCAGTTCACGCCGTTGGGCGGTGGGCTGCAACTCGCGCGGTAAAGCCTCGGCTGCGCCTCTGGCCCTTCCGGCTCCACCCCCGCAGAGCGCAAACAATCTCCGGCGCGTTTCAAACCGCTCGGGGAAGTCCGTGTGCAAGGTCGCGGCGACCTCGCCTTTGCGCCCCTGCGTCTTGAGCACTCTGGCGATCGTCACAAACATGTCTTCGCCGGCGCTGTCAGGAGCCACAGGTCGTCTCAACAGGAGGCAGCGGAGCTTAAGGCACTCCGGCGGCCTCTTCTTCTTCGATGATTTCCAGCATGTACCGTTTTTTCAACTTCATGCTGGCCGCGCCAAGAATTGTCCTGATCGACTTGGCCGTGCGTCCCTGCCGGCCGATCACCTTGCCCAGATCGGTGGGCGCCACGCGCAATTCAAGAATCGTCGCATCGCCATCCTCGACTGGGGTTACCTGGACTTGTTCTGGAGCGTCAACAAGGGCTTGCGCAATCTGCTCCACGAGCATCCGCATGTCGCCGCCGCCCGCATCCGTCATAAATGGAGTCCTTCACTCCGCTGGGGCCCGATTCCTTGCCTTACCTGGCTTTTCCCGGAAAGACCTGCTGGCACTACCTAGGCAGCGGGCGTCGCCGCGGCCTGCGACTTGGTGAGCAGACGGCCCACCGTATCAGAAAGCTGTGCGCCCTTGGAAATCCAGTAATCAATACGGTCGCGCTTCAAGCTGATGGTTGCGGGGTTGGTGCGGGGATTGTACTGCCCCACCACCTCGACTTCGCGGCCATTGCGGGCCCGCTCCTTGTCAATTACCACCACGCGATAATAAGGTTGCTTGCGCGCACCAATGCGCGCCAATCGTATCATTAGCACTGACTTGAAATCCTTTCCTGTTGGGACCCGGTGGCTGCCGGGCAAGTTCTTATTATCGCGTAAGTTGCACGGATTGGCAAGCGCAGCTTGCCAATCCGAGTTGTCAGCGTCTAGCGTTGAGGCAGGCCGGGACGCGGGTCTTCAGGCAGACGTAAGCGGAAGCTTGCCAACGCTACTTCAGCTCATTTTTGATCACCTTGCCGGCAAACATCACGAACCGCACCTTCTCCAGCACTGTGATGTCCTTCA
This sequence comes from Candidatus Angelobacter sp., assembly GCA_035717005.1. Lineage (GTDB taxonomy): Bacteria > Acidobacteriota > Terriglobia > Terriglobales > Acidobacteriaceae > Angelobacter. Next base: position 5,079 of record DASTJB010000096.1, on the reverse strand, counting down.
GCGGGTCGCCGTCAACCGCAATCAGATCAGCGGCTTTGTCCTTCTCAATACTTCCCAGATGGCGGGCTCCTATGAGATCGGCGCCGTTGATGGTGGCCGCCTGGATAATCTGCAGCGGCGTCATTCCCGACAGGGCATACGATTCAACCGGTTTCAGGCTCGACTGGCCGCGGGTAAAGCCGGGAACGTCATAGTACTCGTCTGAACCGAAGGCAATGGGTACGCCGGCGGCTACCGCGCGGTGCAGTCGTTCCTGATTGCGGCGGGCCAGCGCGCGAAAACGCTCCTCGCGCTGCTTCTGCGCGTCAGGCAGGAGAGTGCCGGAATCCTTGAAGATTGCTGCGTAGGCTTCCGCCGGGTAATCGGTTGGTACCAGATAAATGTGTTTGGCGGCCATCATCTTAAGTACATCGTCTGGAATCACGTACCCATGCTCGATTGAGTCGGCGCCGGCCTCCGCCGCGATGCGTGTGGCGTCATCTCCAATGGCGTGGGCAGCCACCTTGCGGTGCACGCGATGTGCCTCTTCGACAATCGCCTTCATGGTATCGAGCGAAACTACGCGTGGGCCGGTATTAACGATGACCTTGATGAGGTCGGCGCCATCGTAAAAGGCCTGTTGGACGGCGTCGCGGGCGGCATCAGGGTTCCCGACCACCACATACTCCTGCGCGACCAGGGATTGAGCCGCAGGCTGAAGCGCACCGAACTGCCCTCCGGCGGACGAAAGAGCGCGCGTGCTCACGGCCATGCGCGGACCTTCCACCCATCCGGAGCGGATTGCGTTGCGCAGGGCAACGTCACCGTTCATGCCGGAGTTGCCGAGGTCGCGGACCGCAGTAATGCCTGCTTCCAGGTCTTCTTTCCCCATTTTGGCGCCCAGCAAGGCCCGGGATGCCGGGCTCATGCCTGCGACCGTGAGTGCCATATTGGGATCGTCACCGCCAAACTTGCCGTCATAGTTTTGCAGCAGATGGGTATGACAATCGATCAGGCCCGGCAGCAGCGTGGCCTGGCCGAGGTCGATCACCGTGACGTTAGGCGCCTGCTTCTGCAACTCGGCGAATGCGCCGACCGCTGCGATTACACCCTCGCGCACCAGGACAGCCTGTCCTTCAAGATACTTTCCCGCTTTCACGTCGAGCACGCGCGCGGCTTTTACCAGAGTCGTGCCGGGCGCCGCAGGTTGTGCAAGGGAAACACACGTGGAGAGAAGAAGGAGAACGAGCACACGATGTAAGCGCGTCATGGCGGCTGGAAGTATATCAGCCGTATTACTCCCGCCAAGTGCTGCGAAGCATTACGCAGGGGATGCGAGTGAAGATCGAGGAGAGTCTATTCGTCCCAGAATTTTTTCCACCAGCCCTTCCTGGACTGGACTGGCTGTTCTTCTTCGAAAACCGCCTCATCGCTAAGGCCCAGGAACCCTCCCGCGCGGCTAGGGATGGAACCCGGCGGCGTTTCGCGTCTCGCTGGTTGAGCTTCCGCGCTGGTCCGCCGCAGCCGCGGCCGGAAAATCGCCAGAGCGACCGCATCCCCGCCGGAAGGAAGCATTGTCACCACGGCTCCAGGTTTGGCCAGGGCGTAATCGAGCGCCCCGCGGCCGAAGGTTTCAATCCTGTCTTCCTGCGCCAGGCGCGTGCGCAACAGCGACGAAGTTTTCTGGTCAAACGCGATCCACCGGGGCATAAGCTACCATCCAATCCAAGTTCGACGAGCGACGTTCACTTAGATGCGATCCCGAGCTGCTCAGTGGCCACGTTAAAAGCAGTCATCACTCAGCAGTCAGCAGGCAGCCCTTATACGTTCTCGGCAATGCTGACAAAATCTTTTAAACACAAAGGAAAGGGGGTTGCAGATTTGCTGCTTCGGGGCTGAGTGCTGACTGCTGACGGGCTAAGTGCTGCCGGTTTGACGCCCCTCGCGTGCTTCATTTAATCTCGCGCCTTAACCTAAGACGCGGGAGTTCCAATGTCCAAATCCCTGATTGACCGCCGCCAGTTTGCCCTGGGCGCGGCGGCCGCTGTTACTTCAGCTCTCATTCATCCCGGACCGGCCCTGGCTCAGGAGTCCACCGGCGTTGCCGAACTCGATAAGAAGACCCGCGAAGCCATGGCCAAGCTCACGCCTGCGGCGCGGGGAGAAGTTGAGGCCAAGGTGGCCAACATCTTTCGCAAATATGGCGAGCGGCTGAGCGACGAACAGAAGGCCGACATTCGCCGCATCATGGCCGAATCCCAGGAAGGCTTGGAGAAGATGCGCGCCTTCGTTCTCGAAAACGGTGACCAGCCCGCTGACGCTTTTCGCGCCTATCGCTCTGAAGCGCAGCCTCAGAACAAGGAAGAAAAAAGATAATGCTCACCCCTGACGTTCTCTTTCTTCCAGTCACAGAACTCTCCCGCCGCATTCGCAGCAAACAACTCTCTCCCGTCGAACTGGCCGAGAGCTACCTTCAGCGCAGCCGCGAGCTGGGGCCAAAGCTCAACGCCTACGCCAATCTCACGCCCGAGCTCGCGTTAAAACAGGCCCATGCGGCGGAAAAAGAGATTGCCGCCGGCAAGTACCGCGGCCCGCTGCATGGAATTCCGTATGCCGCCAAGGACCTGCTCACCGTGAAGAGAATTCCCACCACGTGGGGCGCGCGGCCATACAAAGACCAGGCTTTCGACTACGACGCCACCGTGATCCGCAAGCTGGAAGCTGCGGGGGCGGTCCTGATCGGCAAAGCGGCCATGATCGAGCTCGCCGGCGGCATGGGATACCGTTACGCTTCGGCATCCGCGACGGGCGCGGCCAAAAACCCGTGGAACACGGATTACTGGACCTGCGGTTCGTCCAGTGGGTCAGCCACCATCACCGGCGCCGGTCTGGCTGCCTTTGCCATCGGAACGGAAACCTGGGGATCGATCATCTGTCCTTCGGGCTTCTGCGGATTGAGCGGTTTGCGTCCGACGTACGGACGCGTGAGCCGCTATGGCGCGATGGCACTCTCCTACACGATGGACAAGATCGGCCCCATCACGCGCAGCGCCGACGATTGCGACCTGGTGCTGAAGGCCATTTCCGGCCACGATCCCCAGGACCTGGGTTCGCTGCCTGAGTCGTCCGCGAAGTACGCGGGCGCCGAGCCGGTAAAAGGCAAGTTGCGCGTCGGCTGGCTGGTGAACCAGTGGAAAGAGATCGCGTCCGACGTAAATCAGGCCAGCATGGCGGCCCGCGCGGTGCTGGAAAAGAGTCCTTCTGTTTCGCTCCGCAACATTTCTCTGCCGGAAGGTCCGTGGGAAGCCGCAGCGGGAGTCATCATCTCCGTGGAAGGCGCCACGGCGTTCCGCGACCTGATTCAATCCGGCCGCGTGCAGCAACTCAACGATCCTCTGGGACAGATTGGCGGCTACATGAACGAAGAGATCAGCGCCGCAGACTTCATTCTGGCCCAGCGCATCCGCACCGTGCTGCAAAAAAAGATGGACGAGATCTTCACCAGGGTCGATGTTCTGGCCACGCCTTCATTGCCGGTGACCGCCTCAAAACTCGACGCCAATCTCGATCTGGCGCTGACGTTTGCCGATCCCATTGGCGGCATCGGCAATTTCTGCGGCCTGCCCGCAATCAGCGTGCCCTGTGGCTTCGGCCAGCACGGCTTGCCTGTCAGCCTGCAGTTCATTGGCCGGACACTTGAAGATGCGAAAGTCGTTCAGGCTGCGCGCATCTTCCAGTCGCAGACTGACTGGCACAAAAAGCACCCGGAGCTGGCATGAGGCAGCGCAATCTTTCTGAATTGCGTGATTTTGGCGCGCGCTATGCGGCCGCGTGGTGCAGCCAGGATCCGGAGCAGGTCGCCGCGTTCTTTGCTCCGGGCGGGGCCCTCACGGTAAACGAAGGGTCGCCTGCCGCCGGAAGGGCGGCTATCACCGAGGTGGCCCGTTCGTTCATGACTGCTTTTCCTGACATGCAGGTGCTCATGGATGATCTTCTACTGAGTGGTGATCGCGCGGAGTTTCACTGGACGTTGATCGGCACCAACACTGGCCCCCTGGGCAGTGGCCATCGCGTTCGGATCAGCGGTTTTGAGTCGTGGAAATTCGGCGGCGATGGGCTGATTGCCGAATCAGAAGGCCACTTCGACGCGGCTGAATATCAGCGCCAGTTGCAGCATGGTGCAGAGAAATCGCCCGCCCCTCGCTGAGGGAGTACAATGTCGCATCTAACCGGGGGTGGCATTGATCCGGATTATCACCATTGAACGCGAGTTCGGCTGCGGCGCCGCCCAGATCGCGGAAAAACTGGCTGCCCGCCTCCACTGGAAGCTCTGGGACCAGGCCCTCACGCAGGAAATTGCCCGCATGGCAAATTGCAACCAGTCGGTAGTCGAGTTGCACGAGGAGCGCCGCGACCCGCTCTATCGCCGGTTGCTCAAGTCATTTGCCCTGGGAAGTTACGAAGGCAATCTGGGTGTCTATCCCATTGAAGGCCTCGACGCGGACACCATCGCGAAGCTCTCTGAACGCGTGGTGCGCCGGGTGGCGGAAGAAGGGAATTGCGTGCTGGTGGGGCGCGGATCGCAGCATTTCCTCCAGGACCGCAAGGACACGCTGCGCTTCTTTCTCTACGCTCCGCGCGAAGAGAAGATCCGGCACCTGATCGCCGAAGGCAACACTCCGCCGCATGCTGAAGCTTTGGTCGATACCGTCGATCGCGAGCGCGCGGCTTTCATCCGTAATTACTTCAATGTGGAGTGGCCCAACCTGCCCATCTACCATGCCATGCTCAATACCATGGCGGGCGATGAGATCGTGGTTGACGCCATGCTCAGCTTCTCCAAGCAGAAACCAACCAACGCCGCCGCCGACTAGCGGGTCCATCGCGCTGAGGCCGCCCACGCGCCGAAGCGCGAGCATCTGGAGCAAGAAAACTTATAGCGGTCGAAGATCACCGGCGGTGGGGAGCGAAGCGACAGAACTAAAGCCCTACCAGGCGCGCGACCAGCGCGGACCGGAGTGGTCTTTATTGCGCAGCGCCGCGTTCGCGCCTTTTTTCGCTTCAATCCAGCGGCCCAGCAGCCACACGAGATCGGAGAGC
>DASTJB010000095.1:0-10466 GCA_035717005.1 Candidatus Angelobacter sp. | reverse complement strand
TAAAGGCCAGGTGCAAACACACCTGCCCAAAGGCGTGCAACTGAAACAGGCCGACGGCCAGATCCAGGTCACGCGCGAGAGCGACCAGCATGCCGCGGTGCATGGACTGGCGCGCGCGCTGGTGAACAACGCCGTTGAGGGTGTGACCAAGGGCTGGAACCGCGAACTGGAGATTGTCGGCATCGGATACCGTGCTGAGTTGAAGGGCAAGAACACGGTGGTGTTCACGCTGGGCTACTCGCACCCGATCGAATTTCCGCTGCCCACCGGGGTCACGGTGGCGATCGATCCCAAGCAGACCAAGCTGACGGTGAGCGGCATTGACCGGCAGAAAGTGGGACAGGTGGCGGCTGATATGCGCGGGCTGCGTCCGCCCGACCCGTACAAGCAGAAGGGCGTGCGCTACGTGGGCGAGAGATTGAAGAAGAAAGTGGGCAAAACTGGCGCGAAATAATTTGTGCCGGTGAGTGTTCTTCAGCTGGTCACCATCGGGACATCGCGACATCGGGTCATCGGGCCATCTGAAAAGCAAACCCGACGGATGATGAGCGAGTATCGAGATTACCCGATGGACTGATGGCCAGATGATCCGATGGGCTGATTGGCAGCAGGACGAAAAGCATTTTTGATCGTGGAGCGCATTAGCTCTACGAAGCAAAGGTAGAAAAAGATGATTCCAGATAGTTCGAAAGACAAAGTAAGACGGCGGGTGCACGAGCGGATCCGCACCCGGCTGACGGGTTCAGCGGAGCGGCCGCGGCTGAATGTATATCGCTCGCTCAACCATATTTATGCCCAGGTGATCGACGACGGCTCGGGCCGCACGCTGGCTTCGGCTTCGACCGTCAGCGGCAAAAAAGGCGGGAAGAAGACCGGCGGGAACGTGGCGACCGCGAAGGAGATCGGCAAGCTGATCGCGGAGCGGGCCAAGGAAAAAGGGATTAAAAAAGTAGTTTTTGACCGTGGCGGATACCTCTATCACGGGCGCATCAAGGCGCTGGCCGATGCCGCGCGTGAAGCAGGTCTGGAGTTTTAAAGAAAATGGCGACAGCAACCAAGAAAAAGCTCGATGCCGGCAGCTACCAGTTGAAAGACCAGGTGGTTGCCATCAACCGCGTGACCAAAGTGGTCAAGGGCGGCAAGAACATGTCATTTGCGGCGCTGGTCGTGGTGGGCGACCCCTCGGCGGGCGTGGTCGGCTACGGTTCCGGCAAGGCCAAGGAAGTGCCCCAGGCCATCCGCAAGGGGATTGAATCGGCCAAGAAGAACCTGGTGAAGGTGAACCTGAGCAAGACCTCGATCCCGCACACGGTGCTGGGGACGTTCGGCTCCGGCCGGGTGCTGTTGAAGCCGGCGCCGGAAGGCACGGGCGTGATCGCCGGCGGGGCGGTGCGCGCGGTCATGACTTCAGTGGGCGTGCAGAACGTGCTGACCAAGTCGATCGGCACGGCCAATCCGCATAACGTGATCAAGGCGACCTTCGACGCGCTCAACAAACTTCGCGACCGCCAGGACGTAGCTACCCTGCGCGGGAAGGCGCTGCAGGAGTTGTAAACCAGTATTTGGTACTTAGTATTTAGTACTTGGGTCTGTCTGGAAGCTCACGGGCAGCTTGGGGTGAGCGAATAGGCAAGGAGCTTTCGGCCAAATACCAAGTACGGCAGAAGTAATGCAAGAGTGCTCAATAAGAGCAAGGACAACATGACGGCAGCAAAAAAGAAAATTCGTCTGCAGTATGTACGGTCAAAGATCTGCACGCCGGTGAAGCACAAGCTGGTCATCAAAGGCCTGGGCTTCACGCGGCTGTACCAGGTGATCGAGCGGGAAGACACGCCTTCGATCCGCGGGATGGTGGCCAAGGTGCCGCACCTGGTGGAGATCCTCGAGCAGTAGGGAGGGCAGGATCATCGCTGCGCGATGACGTCTGCCTAAAGGCCCGCGATTCGCAAAGCGAATCGCTAGACGCTGACACACTCGGCAGGCCAGTTTTCAACTGGCCTGCCAAGGGCAACCGAGTAATCGCTGCATGTAACGAACGGGCGGCGGTTGCGTATAAATAAAGGATATTCAAGTGCCAACCAACTTATCGACATTGCGGCCTCCCAAGGGCGCCACGGCAAATCGCAAACGCGTAGGCCGGGGCATGGGCAGCGGCATGGGCAAGACTTCAACACGCGGCCACAAAGGCCAGCGTTCGCGTTCGGGTTCGCGCATGATGCGCGGCTTTGAAGGCGGGCAGATGCCGCTGCATCGCCGCTTGCCCAAGCGCGGCTTCACCAACATTTTCCGCACGGAGTACCAGGTAGTGAACCTGGACCGGCTCGCCGGACTGGGCGAGAGCACCATCACGCCGGAAGTCATGGTGAAAAACGGTTTGGCGGGGAAGAACGACCTGATCAAGGTATTGGGCGATGGCGAACTGAAGTCGGCGTTGACGGTGCAGGCGCACAAGTTCTCGAAATCGGCGCAGGAGAAGATTGCCAAGGCCGGGGGCAAGGCGGAGTTGATCGGCGCGCCGGTTGAATCCGCCGCAAAAGAGACGCGCCAAAAAGAGGCGCCGAAGGCCAAGAGCGCGAACCAGCAAGAAGCGAAATCCAAGAAGAAGTAGGCTCCATGTTCGAGAAACTGGCAAACATCTTTCGCGTCCCCGACCTGCGCAAGCGCGTGTTGTTCACGCTGGCCATGCTGGCGGTTTACCGCCTGGGATCGCACATCCCGACGCCCGGGGTCAATGCTTCGGCGATCGAGGAGCTGTTCAAGCAACAGCAGGGCGGCCTTCTGGGATTCTATGATCTGTTCAGCGGCGGCAACCTGCGCAAGCTGACGATCTTCGCCCTGGGCATCATGCCGTACATCACGGCATCGATCATTCTCCAGTTGCTCACCGTGGTGTGGGAGCCGCTGGCCCGTCTGCAAAAAGAAGGCGACCTGGGACGGCGCAAGATCACGCAGTGGACGCGCTACCTGACCCTGCTGCTCTCGATTTTGCAGAGCCTGGGCATCGCCTTCACCTTGCAATCGCAGCCCAACCTTGTCATGAAGCACGGGCCGGGGTTCATCCTGATGACGATCATCACCCTGACCACGGGCAGCATCTTCATCATGTGGCTGGGCGAGCAGATTACGGAACGCGGCGTGGGCAACGGCATGTCACTGCTGATTTTTGCCGGCATTGTCGTAGGATTGCCGCGCGCGGTGGCTGACCTGGCGGCAAAGGCCGGTATCGGCCAGGGAGCTGCCGGCGGACAGTGGGGCGCGTTCGCGCTGCCCGCAGTCTTGTTCCTGGTGGCGATGATGGTGCTAGTGGTGGCCTTCATCGTCTTTATGGAGCGCTCGGAACGGCGCATTCCGGTGCAGTACGCCAAGCGCGTGGTGGGACGCCGAATCATGGGCGGCCAGGCAACGCACCTGCCGCTGCGGGTAAACTCCGGCGGCGTCATGCCGGTGATCTTCGCCTCGTCACTGCTGAGCATTCCGCAGATGCTGACGCTCTCCAACGCCTTCAAGCCGGGTGGAACGCTGAATCGCTATTTCGGCGGCATCCTGGAGCAGCTCAAGTGGGGCGAGCCGCTTTACACGCTGCTTTACGCGATCGGGATCGTTTTCTTCGCGTACTTCTACGTTTCCATCGTGTTCAACCCGTCTGACGTGGCGGACAACATGCGGAAATACGGCGGATTTATCCCCGGCATTCGTCCCGGACATCGCACGCGCGACTACATTAACGACGTGCTGACGCGGGTAACGCTGGTGGGCGGACTTTACCTGATCCTGATTTCGCTTATTCCGGAGTGGATGATCGCCGGCATTCACCTGGACCATATTCCCTGGCTGGGGCCGCATGTGTTTACCAAGCTGCCCGGGTGGGTGCTGCACGGCCTGAACGTGAACTTCTATTTCGGCGGCACGTCACTGCTGATCGTGGTGGGTGTGGCCATGGACACGGTGAACCAGATTGAATCGCAGCTGGTGATGCGCCACTATGAGGGCTTTACCTCGCGCAGTGGACGCATTCGCGGCAGGAGGCTCTGGGGCTAAACAGCACCGCCTGAGTTTATGACCGGGAGAGACATCGCCGTGGGGCCCATCATCCTGCTGGGAGCGCCCGGCGCGGGTAAGGGCACCCAGGCCAAGCTGATCGCCGGGCATTACGGTGTGCCGCACATCTCTACCGGCGACATCCTGCGCGATAACGTGAGCCGCCGCACTGATCTGGGAATGAAAGCCAGGGCGGTCATGGAGCGGGGCGAACTGGTTTCCGACGACCTGGTAAATGCCATGGTCGCCAACCGGCGGAAGCAGCCGGACGCCTCGCGCGGGTTCATTCTGGATGGCTATCCCCGCACGGTGGCGCAGGCGGAGTTTCTGGATCAAGAGCTGGAGGGCGCGAAAGCGCCGGTTGTTATAAGCGTGGAGGTAAGTTATAATCAATTACTGCAACGGCTTACGGGCCGCCGTAGCTGCCCCGTCGATGGCAGGATTTATAACATCTACTTCCAGCCGCCCAAAGAAAATGGCGTTTGTGACGTCTGCGGTACTCAGTTGATTCAGCGCGTTGACGATACGGAAGAAGTGATTTCCGAGCGCCTGAAGAGCTATGAGCGCCAGACCCTGCCTTTGATCGATTATTACAGCCGGCAGGGACGGTTGCGCAGGGTGAATGGAGAGCTTCCCGTGGAGCAGGTGATGGAGCAGATTTTTCGCGCCATCGAGGGCGGGGCCGCAGCAGCAAACAGCGAATGATTAATTGCAAGTCACAGGCCGAACTGGACAAGATGCGCCGCAGCGGGATCGTGCTGCGGCAGGTGCATGAAGCGGTGAAAGCCGCGGTCAAGCCCGGCGTCGCAACCATGGACCTGGAACGGATCGCGGAAGAGAAGATCCGCGAGCTGGGCGCCAAGCCGGCGTTTAAAGGTTATTACGATTATCCGTGCGTGCTCTGCACCTCGGTGAACAATGAGATCATCCACGGCATTCCCTCAGAGAAGCGGGTGCTGAAGGAAGGCGATATTGTTTCGATCGATTGCGGCGTGGTGCTGGATGGCTACTACTCCGATGCGGCGGTCACGCTGCCGGTGGGAAATGCGCTGGCCCCGGAGCTGCAGAAGCTGCTGCAAGTGACGGAGACGTCACTCAAGAAAGCGATCGACGAAGTGCGGCTGGGCCGGACCGTTGGCGACATCGGAGCGGCGGTGCAGGAATACGTTGAGGCCAACGGCTTCAGCGTGGTACGCGAGTTTGTGGGGCACGGAATCGGAACGCGGATGCATGAAGACCCGCAGGTGCCGAACTTCGGCACGCGCGGCCACGGCACGCGGCTGCGCGAAGGCATGGTACTGGCGATCGAGCCCATGGTGAACATGGGCAAGCCGGGCGCCCGGGTGCTGGACGACAAGTGGACAGCAGTCACGGAAGACGGCAGCTACAGCGCGCATTTTGAGCATACGGTGGCGGTGACCAGAAATGGACCGCGAGTGTTGACAGAGTAAGTGGACAAGGATTTGCCGGAAGCTGGCCGAGGGAGTCAGCTGCGGCCAAGGAGATGAGTGAGCAAGGAAGACGCGATTGAGGTAATGGCAACGGTGATTGAGCCGCTGCCCAATGCCATGTTCCGGGTGGAACTGGAAAACAAACATCAGGTGCTGGCGCACGTCTCGGGCAGAATGCGCAAGAATTTTATTCGCATTCTCCCCGGAGACAAGGTCGCGGTGGAGCTTTCACCGTACGACCTGACGCGTGGCCGCATTGTGTATCGGTATAAGTAATCGCTCGAAGCAGAGCTTCGAGGCAGTCGGTAAGTTGGTGACTTGGTAAGTTGGTAAGTTTTTGAGGCCGGACAGTTTTCGATTACCAACTTACCAAGTTACAAAATCACCAACTGAAGAGTGAGCATCGCCGGCACGAGTAGCGGTGAGGCTTGAGGGACAGAGAGAGCGGGAAACATGAAGGTCAGGGCATCAGTAAAGAAGATTTGCGACAAGTGCAAGATCGTGCACCGCAAGGGTGTGGTGCGGGTGATCTGCGAGAATTCGAAACACAAACAGAGACAGGGGTAAAACATGGCACGTATTGCAGGCGTCGATCTTCCGCGCAACAAGCATGTGAACATCGCGCTGACGTATATCTACGGGATAGGGAACTCGCGCTCCTCGCGCCTCCTGAGCACGGCGAAGGTCGAGCCCATGAAGAAGGTCCAGGACCTGAATGAGGACGAGGTCAACCGTATCCGCCAGGCGATCGAGGCGGAAGGCGATGTGGAAGGCGATCTGCGCAAAGACATCAGCATGCATATCAAGCGGCTGATTGAAATCGGCTCCTATCGCGGCAGCCGTCACCGCAAGAACCTGCCGGTCCGCGGACAGCGCACGCACACCAACGCGCGCACCCGCAAGGGCCCGCGCAAAGGTACGGTGGCGAACAAGAAGAAGGCAGCGGCGAAGACATAGCATTGAGCACTCAGCATTCAGCGCTCAGCCGAAGAGACACTGTTGGCTCAAGGTTGAGAGTAGCGATGGAGAGAGAAACGGTCGTCCAGAGGCGACGCGAAGGAACAAAGAGAATGGCAAAAGCAGCAGCGGCAGGCACGGCGGCCCCGGGAACAGGGGCAACCGGAACAAAAGGGAAGAAAAAAGTTTTCAAGAAGAAGGAGCGCAAGAACGTTCCCCACGGCGTGGCGTTCATTCAGGCCTCTTTCAACAACACCATCGTGACCATCACGGACAGTGAGGGACGCACGCTGGCGTGGAAGAGCTCCGGTTCGCTGGGCTTCCGCGGATCGCGCAAGGGTACGCCCTTTGCCGCACAGCAGGCGGCGATGAACGCCGCCAACCAGGCGCGCGATCACGGCATGCGCACCATCGAAGTCCGGGTGAACGGGCCGGGTTCGGGCCGCGAGTCGGCCATCCGCGCGCTGGCAGCGGCCGGGCTGGACGTGAAGTCGATCAAGGACGTCACGCCCATTCCGCACAACGGATGCAGGCCGCCAAAACGCAGACGCGTATAACGCGTCCGCGCTGGGGGCAAGAAGGGCAATATAGATCGAAACAGCAGAAAGATTTTAGCTAGAGGCGAGCAGTTAGAAGCTAGCAGCTCATTACGGATCGGGACGAAGGGAACACATCCTGTAAACCGATCGTCACCTGAAGTAAAGGAGAATCAAATTGGCAAGATATAAAGGTGCAGTGTGCCGCCTTTGCCGTCGCGAAGGCATGAAACTGTTTTTGAAAGGGGCCAAGTGCTTTACTGACAAGTGCCCCGTCGAGAAGCGCAACTTCGCGCCCGGACAGCATGGCAAGGACCGCAAAGCCAAGGTCGTTGGCTACGGTTTGCAGCTCCGGGAAAAGCAGAAGACCAAGCGCATGTACTTCACGCTGGAAAGCCAGTTCCGCAACTACTTTGAGAAGGCCGCGCGCAAGCCGGGCGTCACCGGTGAGCTGCTGTTGCAGCAACTGGAGCGCCGGCTGGACAACGTGGTCTACCGCCTGGGCTTTGCCACGTCGCGCCGGCAGGCGCGGCAGATCGTGCGCCACGGCCACATTGACGTAAACGGCCGCCGCGTGAACATCCCGTCCTTCCAGGTAAGTACCGGGGACGAGATCCAGGTGCGCGACAAGGCGAAGAAATTCACGGTGATCGAGGGCGCGCGCGACTACTCAAGCCATCAGCCTGTAGTGGGCTGGCTGGAGGTCGATCGCGATAACCTCAAAGGCCGCGTGCTGGCTCTGCCGAAACGCGAAGACATCAATGCACCGGTAAACGAGCAGCTGATCGTCGAGCTGTACAGCAAATAGCTTCTGGCCGCTGGCTCCTGGCTAGCGGCACAAGGCGCGATGAATCGGAGGTTCGGGATGAAGCATCAAATGGGTTCCCGAACATTCCATTCATCCAAAGACAGGTTTTACTTAGCTAGAGGCCAGCAGCTGGTAGCTGGAAGCTGCTGGTCGCAATCACCCGCACCAGATCAGCCTTGCGGCCTGGCCGCATGCGCCAAACGGAGCGGAGTTGAAAGGACAAATAAGCATGGTTCTCTGGAGAGGTTTTCAAAAACCCAAGCGTCTCGCGACCGATACTGAGACACTCACCGACAAATACGGCCGTTTTTACGCGCAGCCGTTCGAGCGCGGATTCGGCACCACCATCGGCAACGCCCTGCGGCGCGTGCTGCTGTCTTCGATTGAAGGCGCGGCCGTGACCGCGGTGAAGATCGAGGGCGTGCTGCACGAGTTCCAGTCGCTCCCCGGCGTGGTCGAGGACGCGACCGACATCATCCTCAACCTGAAACAGGTCCCGTTCAAACTGAACGGCGACGGCCCGAAAGCGATCTATCTGAAGGCCGAGCAGCCGGGCGTGGTCACCTCCGGCATGATCGAAGCTGACGCCGACGTGGAAATCCTGGACAAGAACGTTTACATCGCCACGGTTTCCGAAGGCGGCAAGCTGGACATGGAGATGCGCCTGAAGCGCGGCCGCGGTTACGTTGCCGCCGACAAGAACTTTGACGAAGACCTGGGGCTCGGGTTTATCCCGATCGACTCGGTGCACTCGCCGGTGCGCAAAGTGAACTACACCGTCGAGGCAGCGCGCCTGGGCCAGATCACGGACTACGACAAGCTCGATATCGAAATCTGGACCAACGGCTCCATCGCTCCGGCGGACGCGCTGGGCCTGGCAGCCAAGCTGCTCAAAGACCACATGACTATCTTCATCAACTTTGAAGAGGAGCTGGAAACTGAAGCTCGTGGCGAAGAGAAGCCGCTGATCAAGAACGAAAACCTGAACCGCTCAGTCGAGGAACTGGAGCTTTCCGTGCGCAGCTACAACTGCCTGAAGAATGCGAACATCCAGACCATCGGCGAGCTGGTGCAGAAGACCGAAGCCGAGATGCTCAAGACCAAGAACTTCGGCCGCAAGTCGCTCAACGAGATCAAGGAAATCCTGGCCTCGATGGGCCTCTCGCTGGGCATGAAGATCGACGAGCAGGGCAACGCAGTCCCCGGACCCACCAGCATCATGCCATCCGCGGTTTCCATGGGCAGCATGGGCGGGGGCGATCTGGGCGGCGGCGGAGACGGGCAGGAATTCTGAACGAGTTGGTAATTGGGCAAGTTGGTAAGTTGGTAATTTGAACCAGCTTCTGACTTTGGCTCAATTACCAACTTACCAAGTTACCAACTTACCAAGTTAAGGATTGACCATGCGTCACCAGAGAGCAACCAAGAAACTCGGACGGAACACCAGCCATCGGCGCGCGCTGCTGCGCAACCTGGTGACCTCACTCATCATGGAAGAGCGGATTGAAACCACGCAGGCCAAGGCGAAGGCGATGCGCCCGCACGTGGAGAAGATGATCACGCTGGGCAAGCGCGGCGACGTGGCGGCGCGGCGGCTCGCCGGCGGGTACCTGCTTACGCGCGAGTCGGTGAAGCGGCTGTTTGACACCGTAGCGCCGCGCTTCGGCGACCGCAGCGGCGGCTATCTGCGCATCATCCACAAGGGCTGGCGCGCGGGCGATGGCGCCGATACGGTGTTCATCGAGCTGCTGGGCAGCGAGAAGATGATCGAGGCCAAGCGCGCCAAGCGGGCGGAGATCCGCAGCAAGCGCCAGGAAGAGATCCGCAAACAGATGGAAGAAGAGCAGGCTGCAGCAGCCGCCGAGAAGGAAGCGGGCGGCGGGGAAGAGAAGAAAGAGTAGTCGGCAGTCGGCCTTCAGCCCCTGAGCATCGTTCACCGCAGAGGGCGTGGAGCGCGCAGAGAATAGAAGCAAGAATTTCTGCGATCTCCGCCTACTCTGCGGTGAAGTGTTTTTAGCGCGAGGCCTGCCTGGTCGAGCATGGTGGCAGCACCGCCGGGTAATAAAAATTCGTCTTGCGGTGGGCCTCGCGCGCGGCGCCGCGGAACTGCACTTTCCATCTGCGAGGATGGTCCATTCCCGGGGGCAGCTTGACCTGGAGCAGGTAGCCGGCCCAGGCAAAGCGGATCAGCGAGGGCACATACTCGCTGAGCAGGCCACCGGTTTCCTGGGCGATGCGGTCGAGCGTGTTCTTTTCCAGATCGTGCGTGTTCCACATGAAGTCGCGGTCCACGCGGCTGGCGTGCGCGCGGCGCATCATGAACAGCCGGGTGCCGGTCGAGACGAATTCTCTTTCGATGTCTTTGGGGGAGTGGCGGCTGGCGTCGTCAAAGGGATCGCCGACCAGCAGGATGGTATCGCCGGGCTGGTGCGGCCCGAACTGGGCCAGGGCTTCATGGAGCGCGTCCCAGAGCGCGGCGCGTTTACCCAGCGAAGCCTGCTCTTCAATGACGGCTCCGAGGGCGGAATTGCGCTGCTCGGGATCGTCAATGAATGCTTTGGTGAACAGCGCTTTCTGCGAGAAGATTCCGAAGGCCACCGGCTTGCCTTCAGGAGCGGTGCGCGCCTGGCGCGTGACCATTTCCACCAAATCGCCCAGCTTCTCGCTCTTTGCCGC
>DASTJB010000094.1:0-8300 GCA_035717005.1 Candidatus Angelobacter sp. | reverse complement strand
ATAGACGCAAGGTTCGAGCGCCCAGTTTTATTTCGGGAAATGAAAATCATCTCTCGAACTGGAGGCACGAGCGGATTATTCTGTGGCACGTCCGATCGAGAGCGGGAGCTCACCCTTTGCGGGCTGCTTGACTTGTTACTTATTTCCCACTAAAACCCTTGTCATGAAACTTCAGGACAAAGTTGCGGTGATCACCGGCGCTTCCATGGGCATTGGTGAAGCGATTGCCAAATTGTTTCTCCAGGAGGGCGCGAAAGTGGTGATCTGCGCGCGCAACCTGGAGAGAACGAAGGAAGCCGAGCAACGCATCGGCGGCGGAACCAATACGCTCAGCCTGAGCTGCGACGTGAGCCGGCGCGAGCAGGTGGATGCTGTGGTGGCAGAGACGCTCAAACGTTTCGGCAGGATCGATATCTGGGTGAATAACGCCGGCTTCGGGCTCAATGACGCGGTCGCCGACATGGACATGGGGGAATTCAAGCGCATGTTCGATACGAATCTGTTCGGCACGGTCGACTGCATGCAGGCGGTAATTCCGGTGATGCGAGGCCAGGGTGGCGGCGACATCGTGAATATCTCATCTGTTTCCGCCTACATTTCCACGCCGTACATGTCGGGCTACGCAGCCACCAAGCACGCGATGAACGCCATCGGGAAGGCCGCGCGCCTGGAGTTGCTGCGGCACAACATCAACGTGCTGACCGTCTGCCCCGGCTACATTGCCACGGATTTCGTCAAGAACATGGTCAAGGGGAAGCAATCAGAGCGCGTGGGATCGTCCGCGAAATACGCCGTCGGCCCGGAGGTAGTGGCCCGGGACACGTTGAAAGGGCTGCTCAAGCGCAAAAGAGAAGTGGTGACGCCCGGATTTTACAAGCTGGTGATCAGGCTTTATCAGGCGATGCCCGGGTTCGTGGAAAAACGGATTCGCAAAGCCCTGCGGCCGACGTCGCAGGTGATGGCTGAGGCGGCAAAGAGAAGCAGCTAGCGCTTCAGTAATTAGCCATTGGCACTTAGCCTTTAGCTGAAGCACGCTGGAGCAAAGTGCTGCGCAACGCCGCAAAAATGTCAGTGAAGGCGCGTTCTTTACAGCATGGCAGTAAAGGGCAGTTGGACTGCGTTCAGCCTTTTGATGGCGCTGGCAGTCTTCTTGATGGTCTTCAAGAAGCTCACGGTGTGTTCGTGGGTACGGCGGCACAATCCGGGCGCAGCGGTTTCCGTTCTCGGCGGGATAGTGGGAGCACTCGCCTGCACGGCAAGCCCCTCCGCGTTGCTCCGGGCCCTGTGGTGGGCGCCCGCGGCGCTGGATATGATCGGAGCGCCCTACGTGCTGATATTCGTCTGGATTGAAATTCGAGAATGGAACAGGAAGCGGCGCGAAAGATTGAGTTCAGCCCGAAATTTCGTCCAACATCCCTGACATCTCTGACAGAGCGTGCTTGTTTCCCGTGCGCCGGGCCGCCTCAATTCCTTTTTCGAGCATATGTTTTGCCTCCGCCGTCCGCCCGGAGCGTTCGAGGAGCTGCGCGGCCATGAAGTAAGCGTTGGTGTAGTCAGCATGGAGTTCCAGAAGCCTGTTGAACTCGCCCAGCGCCTGCTCTGTCTGCCCGGCCTTGGAGTACTCCATGGCAAGTCCATAGCGGGCGAAGGCGTCACCGGGATTGTGGTGCAGGAATTCCGTCAACAATTGCAGGCGATTCGGTTCAGCCATGAAGCAACTCTAACATAGGCAGTTGCCGGCGGCAGGAAAGGGAGGGTTTGTGATTTGAGCTGGGTCCGTGATTAACACTTTCGTTATGAGCTTATGGACCCGATTTCCACAATCGCGCCGAATTCGATCTTTACTCGGTCCGCAAACGGGCGCTAGTATCGCAATGCTGTGGCCTGTCCTTATTTCTACCCCACCGAGAAGAGCGGAAACCTTGCCTGGCCGTTCCCGGCGCGCCTGCCGCTGGGCGGCGGCTTCATGGGGACCTGCCGGGCTGGAGCTGAGGAAGCCTGCCCCACAGAAGAGGAGCTGCGGGACTTCTGCAACATCGGATACGCCCGCGGATGTCCGCGCATGCCGAGGAGCTGCTTTTCTGATGGCGTGCGCTTTGCCGTAGCGCGCGACGAGGGCTCACGCGTGATCCTGCATTACGCCAGTGAGCGCCAGCACGAACCGGTGGAGTACGGCCGCCTGGAATACGATTGCGCCACAACCAAGTGGGCCGCGCCTCTCCGCGATGCGTGCCAGCAACGCCAGGCCGAAGTCTATATGGCCGGGTATCTGGAGCGGCGGCCGCGAAAGGGCGTTTAGACCGGCTCAATCGCCAATTTATTTTCCAGCGGAGTTTTGACCGAGCTGTGGTTCCCTGAATTTGGGCTGTTGCGCGTCTGTTCTGGTTGAGATTTCATTTGAGCGCAAGCAGGAGTGCCTGTGTCACATGATGCAGCCGACTATCCAGACCGATCTGAAAGACTAGATGCTATCGAGCGCGGCGCGCAACTCGCGCACGCTATGCTCAGAGACGACGGTGCGTTGATATTCGGCGCCCGCAAGTGAGCCCATGGCGATCCTGGAATTTCTGAAGCGCATGGCGCTGGGCACGGCGTCTCCCAATCCCGCATGCACTTCGGCCACGCCGGTGTAATTCACCACGGCCTTGACGTTGGTGATGGAGATCTCGCCGCAGGCCATCACCTGGATGCGGTCTGTGGCCTTCTGCACCAGCTGTTTCAGCGTGGGCATGGCGTCGATGGCCGACTTCTGGCCGCCCGAGGTAAGCACGCGGTCGACGCGAAGCTCGATCAAGTCTTGAAGTGCCTGCGGAAGGTCGTCTGCCATATCGAACGCGCGATGGCAGGTGACTTTCAGCGGCCGGGCCAGTTCGATGAGCTGCTGCATGCGAGCCTTGTCGATGCGTCCTTCGAGATCCAGAATACCGAAGACCACGCCACTGGCGTTGAGCTGTTTGGCAATGAGGATGTCACGCTGCATGATGCTGAACTCGTCTGCGGAGTAGCAGAAATCGCCGCCGCGCGGGCGAATCATGACCTGCAAGCCAATCTTGATATGCTTGCGCACGGCCGCGATCATGCCGGCGCTGGGCGTGGTTCCGCCTTCAGGGAGACCGGCGCAGAGCTCGACGCGGTCCGCGCCGCCACGCTCCGCGTTCACGGCGGACTCCACCGAATCCAGGCAGATTTCCAGCAGCCGGTGCGCGGGGCGGATTTGCGGCTGAGCTACCACACGCGGCAGCGGTTCTCACGAACCATGGGCTGCCCGGCCTTGCAGGCGAAGGACTGCTGGAACTCCGGCATGTTCACCACCAGCCCGTTCACGCGATACTTTCCCGGGGAATGCTCATTGGTGATGGCGTTGGCGCGCAGATTTTCCGGACGCTGGTTCTCGCATGCCCACTGGGCGTAGCCAATGAAGAAGCGCTGCTCCGGTGTGAAACCGTCGCGGTTCTCCAGCTGTTGGCCTTTGGTTTGGGTCTTCCACGCCATCCACGCCAGAATCAGCCCGCCCAGATCGGCGACGTCCTCGCCTTCAGTCAGTTTGCTGTTGATCTTGATGTCATCCACGATGGTGTATTGCGCGTACTGGTCCACGATGCATTGCGCGCGCTTTTCGAACTCCGCGCCATCTTCCTTGGTCCACCAGTCGCGTAGATTGCCCCTGGCATCGAACTGGCGGCCCTGGTCGTCGAAGCCGTGCGTGAGCTCATGGCCGATGGTACCGCCGGTGTTGCCGTAGTTTGGCGCGTCGTCTTCTTTGGGATCGTAGAGCGGGGGCTGCAGCACGCCGGCAGGGAAGTTGATGTCATTCATCTGCGGATCGTAATAGGCATTCACGGTGGGCGGCGTCATCTGCCACTCCCCGCGGTCCAGCGGCTTCCCAATCTTGGCCAGCTGGCGCTTCGACTCAAATACCGTGGCCCGCTGCACGTTGCCGAGAAAGTCTCCCGGGCGGACCTCAATGCTCGAGTAGTCGCGCCACTTGTCGGGATAGCCGATCTTGTTCACCACGGCGTGCAGCTTCTCCAGCGCCTGCTTTTTCGTTTCCGGTCCCATCCAGGTGAGCTGCTCGATGTCTTCCTGCATGGCTTGTTCGATCTGTCTGGTCATCCCCAGCGTGCGCTGCTTGGTCTCCTGGCCGAAGGCGCGGTTCACGAATTCCTGGCCCAGCGCCTCGCCCAACTGCCCGTCAGTAAGGCGCACGCAGCGCTTCCAGCGCGCCGGCAGCTGTTCCACCCCGCGCAGCGTGTGCGAGTAAAAATCAAAATGCTCCTGCACGAACTTTGAAGACAGATAAGGCGAGTTGGCGCTGGTGAGGTGCCAGCGTAAATAAGTTTTTAGATCGGCGAGCCTGATCGCCTTCAGTTGCTTTTCCACTTCCTGGTAAAACTTTGGCTCGGTTACGTTGAAGACGTTCACGCCGGCGATTCCCCCGGTCTTCAGGTAGGTGTCCCAATCAAAGCTGGGAGCCAGCGCCTTGACCTGCTTGAGGTCCATCTTGTGGAAGAGGTTGTGGGGATCGCGCTGCTCCACGCGGGTAAGCGACGCCTTGGCCAGCGCCGTCTCGATCTGCATTATGGTCCGGGCTTCCTTGCCCGCGTTCTCCGGCGCATCGCCGATCAGTTCGAGCATCCGCTGCACGTGGGCCACGTATTTCTTGCGAATCTCCTCGGACTTCGCGTCCGTTTTGGTGTAATAATCGCGGTCGGGCAGACCCAGGCCGCCGGCGACGAGGAAAGCGATAATCTGGGAGGAGTCGGCGAAGTCCTGATTCACGCCGAAGGCGAAGAGAAGTCCGTCGCCGCCGGTGCGGAGGTGTTCGCGCGCCAGGAGCGCGGCGAGCTCCTTTTTGCTTTTGAGCGTCTCGATTGCCGCCAGCCCGGGCTTCAGCGGATCGGCGCCCAGTTTTTCCACCGCAGCTTCATCCATGCAAGCGCCAAAATAATCGCCGATCTTCTGCTGTGTGGGCGTGCGCCCGGTGGTCTTCTTTGCCAGATCGTCGAGAATGCCCCACAGGAAGCGCTGATTATCGACGGTGAGTTTGCCGTAGACGCTCCACGCAGCCTGGTCAGGAGGAATGGGGTTGTTCTTCATCCAGCCGCCACATGCGTATTGGTAAAAATCGACACACGGGTCCGCCGTCTTGTCCATGGAAGGGACGTCGAGGCTGGGCGTGTAGGGCAGCGCTGTGACCGGCTTGTCGTCCACGACGACCGTTGGATTGGCCACGCCCGGTTTTTCCGCCTGGATGGGCTTCTGCTGGGCGGACGAAGGTTGTGAAAATGCAAGAACCAGGAAAGCAGTGGTGGCGAGAAGAGTTGTGCGGAGGTGCATGAAATGTCCTCTATTCATTGCGCGGTCAGTTTACAGGAAAACGCGTGCGCGCCTGAACATTGGACGCGTTGCCGTTGCGCTGGTTAGAGCTTCTGCGCCTCTGGTTTTTCGATCGGCAGGCCGGCTTTGCGCCAGGCATCAAAGCCGCCGGTCACGTTGATCACGTTTTCCACGCCGGCGCGGCGCAGCAGGCTGCAGGCGATCATGCTGCGATATCCCCCCTGACACTGCACGGCAAGCGGTGCAGCCGGATCGATCTCCGGGGCGGAGACTTTGAAATGGTCCAGCGGGAACCACTCAGCGCCGGCAATGTGTCCACCCTGCCATTCAGGTTCGCGGCGGACGTCGAGGAGCTGGAGGTCATTGTTATGCAGGCGATCATGCAGCTCCTCAGGGCTGAGCTGCGGCAGCTGGGCGACCGGGAAACCTGCTTGCTTCCACGCGGCAACTCCGCCTTGCAGAAACCCTTGTGGATCTTCAAGGCCCACGCGCGCCAGGCGCATGCGGGCCTCCTCATATTGCTGCGGCGTATCGGCGATCAGCACGGGACGTGCGTTCAAGCCAATGATGGTGCCGGCCCAGGAGGCAAATTGTCCGGCGAGCGAGATGTTGACGGAGCCGGGCACGTGCGCGGCGGCGAAGTCCGGGTTGGGCCGGACATCGAGGGCGAAAACGCCCTGGTCGAGCAGTGATTTGAGCTGGTGGGGCGAGAGCGGCGTGAGCTCCGGCAACTCGGTCAGGGCGGAGGCGCCAGTGCGGTTGATCTGCGCGTCCTGGAAGAAGTAGTCAGGACGGGCAGGGAGGTTCTCCGTCATCTGGCGGACGAATTCATCACGCGACTTGATTTGCAGGGCGTAATTGCTGAGCCGTTCCGTGCCGATGGTGGAGGAGCGCTCGGCGCGCATGTTGCGCCCGCAGAG
Organism: Candidatus Angelobacter sp.; assembly: GCA_035717005.1. Lineage (GTDB taxonomy): Bacteria > Acidobacteriota > Terriglobia > Terriglobales > Acidobacteriaceae > Angelobacter. Next base: position 2,043 of record DASTJB010000094.1, on the reverse strand, counting down.
CGAGCCAGCGCCGTGAGCGGGATAAACCAGAACGCTGTTGGGCAGCGTGAGCAGCTTGCCATGCAGGCTGTCATAGAGCATGCCGGCAAGCTGCTGAGGCGTGTGCGATTTGGCCAGGTCGGGGCGGCCGACATCGCCAATGAAGAGGGTGTCACCGGTGAGCACCGCCCAGGGTTGCGGGGACCTCTCTTCGTCAATGACAGTCAGGCACATGCTTTCGGGAGTGTGGCCCGGAGTTTCAAGAGAGCGGATGCGCATGTTGCCAAGCTTGATTTCTGAGCCTTCACGCAGAGGCTCGTGAGGAAACGCGGCTTCGGCTTTTTCGCTGATGTATATCTTCGCTCCCGTGCGACGGGCCAGCTCCACGTGTCCGGAAACGAAGTCGGCGTGGAGATGGGTTTCAAAAATATGCGTGATCTTGAGTCGCTGCTCCTCGGCGGCCTTGAGGTAGATGTCGACATCGCGCTGCGGATCGACGATTGCCGCCTGGCCCTCTGAGCCAAGCATGTAGGAGGCATGGGCAAGACATCCGAGATAGAATTGCTCAAAATACATGGGCTGCACCCCCGGAGCAGGATACGAACGTGCCTAGATAATAGCGCGACTTGAGCACCGGGGCTAATCCGGGCGTGCGATACAATAAAAGTGCGGCGGCGCGCATCCAATTCAGCGTAAATTGTGCCGCAATTGTCCTAATTCTTTATGTTTGAAAATCTTCAGGAAAAGCTGCAACGGGCGTTCAAGAACCTGCGCGGACAGGGAACGCTGACGCCGGAAAACATCCAGGAAGCGCTCAAAGAGATCCGCATGGCGCTGCTGGAGGCCGATGTCAATTTCAAGGTGGTCAAGCAGTTCATTGACCGGGTATCGGAAAAGGCAGTGGGCACGGAAGTGATGACCGCGCTTTCGCCGGCGCAGCAGGTGGTGAAGATTGTGCACGACGAGCTGGTCGAGATCCTGGGCAAGGACACGGCCAAGCTGAAATTTGCCTCGCAGCCGCCCTCCATCGTGCTAATGGCCGGTCTCCAAGGGTCGGGCAAGACGACGACTTCGGGGAAGCTCGCGCAATGGCTGAAAAAAGGCGGACATCGTCCGATGCTGGTCTCGGTGGACGTCTACCGCCCGGCGGCGCGGCAGCAGTTGAAAGTTGTGGCGGAGGCAATCAAGGCGCATCTCTACGAAGGCAAGGTCGAAAACGCTGATACGGCGACCGTCGAAAGGCTGGCCAAAGAGGCGCGCAAAGAAGCGATCAACAGCGGCTGCAACTTCCTGATCGTCGATACCGCCGGCCGCCTGCACATTGATGACGAGCTGATGGCGGAGATGCAATCGCTCAAGAAGATCCTCAACCCGCAGGAGATATTGTTCGTTGCCGATGCCATGACCGGCCAGGACGCCGTGCGCTCAGCCGAGGAGTTCCACAACAAGCTTTCGATTACGGGCGTGGTGCTGACCAAGATGGACGGCGACGCCCGCGGCGGCGCGGCACTTTCCATCCGCAACGTTACCGGGCAGCCGATCAAATTCATCGGCGTGGGCGAAAAGTACGACGCGCTGGAGCCGTTCCACCCGGACCGCATCGTCGGTCGCATTCTGGGCATGGGCGACATTCTGACGTTGGTCGAAAAGGCGCAGGAGACGGTCGACCAGAAGAAAGCCGAGGAGTTTGCCAAGAAGGCCCTGGGCGGCGAAGGGTTTTCGCTCGAGGACTTCCGTGACCAGCTGCGCCAGGTGAAGAAGCTGGGATCGATGCAGAGCATCATCAAGATGCTGCCCAGCATCGGGCCGTTCGCCAACATGCAGAAGGCCGCCGACCAAGTGGACGACAAGCAGATCACGCGCGTGGAGGCGATCATCAACTCCATGACCCCGAAGGAGCGCGTGCACCATGAGCTGATCAATGGCAGCCGGCGCAAACGCATTGCCCGCGGCTCCGGCACCAGCGTGCAGGAAGTGAATCAGCTTCTGCGCCAGTATGCCCAGATGAGAAAGATGTTCAAAGACATGGGCAAGGCCAGTTTCGGGCGGAAGCTGGCGGGGATG
>DASTJB010000093.1:0-23914 GCA_035717005.1 Candidatus Angelobacter sp. | reverse complement strand
GAAGCTGTACTGGCGCTGGGTGGTCGTGCCGCTGCTGCCAGTGGCGCTGGGCGGCGTGGGCTACATGATCGCCAATCTGGACACGGATTTTTCCCTGAGGAAATCAATCCTGAGTTTTTGCGCGATGCTGTTTATTGGCTGTCTGTTCTGCCACGGCGAACTCTACCGGCGCCGGCCGACGCCGCGCTACACAACGCAGTACTATTTGTTGATTGCCACCGGCGGAGCGCTGGGCTCGATGTTTGTAGGGGTTTGCGCGCCGTTCATTTTCCGCGGCGCCTACGAGATGGCGTGGAGCCTGGTTTACACCGCGGCGCTGGCCGCGCTGGTACTGTGGAAGGATGCTCGGGCCTCGAAGCTGTTCTGGCTCACCATGGCGGTTGGCATGGCCGTAGTTGTCGTGTTCCAGGTGCGCGGAGACAGCGGCAGTCATGTGATCGCCTGGAACGTCTTCTACACCGCAGCGCTGGCGCTCGCAGTCCTGTGGAACGAAAAGTGGGCGTGGAGGTTGTTCTGGCCCACCATGGCTGCAGGCATGATCGTAGTTGTCGTGCTGCAGGTGAGCGCGTACCGCGAAAATGCCATCGTGCAGGTGCGCAGCTTTTACGGCAGCATGCGCGTGCTGCAGCAGTCAGACCAGGCAGGCATGTTCCGAACGCTGGTCCACGGCACCATTCAGCACGGTACTCAGTACTTCGGCAGTGAGGACGACCGCACCAGCCCCACGACCTATTATGTGCATGCGTCCGGAATCGGACTGGCGCTGGACTACTGCTGCCGGTACCGGCCGCGGCGCGCAGGATTCATCGGCCTGGGCGCAGGCACGCTCGCGTCCTACGGAAAGTCCGGCGACGTGTTCCGCTTCTATGAGATCGACCCACGCGTAGAGACGATCGCCAAAAACGTGTTTACCTACCTGCGCGACTCCAAAGCCAAAATCGAACTGGTGGAAGGCGATGCCAGGCTTTCCATGGAAGCCGAGCCGCCGCAGCAGTATGACGTGATCGCCGTGGATGCCTTCTCCGGCGATGCCATCCCAGTGCATCTGCTGACGGCCGAGGCATTGCAGCTCTACCAGCGTCACCTGCGCCAGGGTGGAATTCTGGCCTTCCACGTCTCCAATTCCTATGTGGAGTTGGGACCGGTGGTGGCGCAGCAGGCTGAACATGCAGGGCTGTCGGCAGTCATGGTTTCCAGCGCGGAAGACGAGTATACCGGAGGTTATGCGGCGGACTGGGTGCTGGTGACCAGCAATCGCGAATTTCTGGAACTGCCGAAGATCAGCCAGGCGGCAGAAAAAATATCTCCGAAACCGGGGCTGCGGCTGTGGACGGACGATTACAGCAGCCTGTGGCCGATCATGAAATGGACGAGAAAGAAGGAAGAAGAGGACGATTCGGGCGCCAGCGGGCGTGATTCGGGGCAGAAGTAGATGGAAGATATAGAAACTATTTCGATCTCAAAGCATCCAAAACAATCGATCAAAGGAACAGAGCCGTAGAGCAAAATTGATGAGGGAGGAAATGATGGAGCAGAAATGGATGTTGCTGTTGGGCCGGTTGTTGTTGAGCGTGATCTTTATCGCCAGCGGTCTGAACAAGCTGGCGCATTTCAGTGGCACGGCGGAAATGATGGGCAGCATGAAAATTCCTCTGCCCGCGGTGGCGCTGGCCATCACGCTGCTGATCGAGATCGGCGGCGGGTTGATGGTGCTGACCGGATTCGGGGCACGCTACGCGGCGCTGATAATGTTCCTGTGGCTGATCCCGGTCACACTGGTGTTCCATCATTTCTGGGGAATTCCGGAAGCCGCGAAACAAGACCAGATGGTCAACTTTCTCAAGAACTTGGCGATCATGGGCGGGTTGCTGATCCTGGCATCCCGGCCGGGGGACACAGAAGTCAAGGCATGATCGTTCGCCAGTAGCCAAAGCAAGGCCGGGCCGCGAATCTCTCGCAGGATGCCACGCAGAACAGACTTCGGCAGCCGCAGGGGTCGCGGCTTTTTCTTTGCGGAATAGAAAGCTCACCTTTTTCCCGGGCGACAGTCCAAGAAAAAGTACGATACCTTGACGGTCTACAATCGAACTGTAGATAATCACAGTATGGGCAAACCAAGTGATCTGGTCCAGGGAACGCTGGACCTGTTAATCCTGAAAACGCTTTCGCTGGAGCCGAAGCACGGCTGGGCGATCGCCAAGCGCATCCAGCAGATTTCGAACGAAGTTCTCCAGGTGCAGCAGGGATCGCTGTATCCCGCGCTGCACCGGCTGGAGCAGCAGGGGTGGATCCGCGCCAAATGGAACGAGAGCGAGACCGGACGCCAGGCCAAGTTTTATTTTTTGACGGCTGCCGGTCGTGCGCGGCTGGAAAAAGAGAAGGAAAGCTGGAAGCGGCTTTCGACGGCGATCGACCTGGTGGTCGACAGCCTGTGAAATAAGGGGTGGACATGCGCTGGTGGGAACGATTGCGGATGAGCGTATTGATGCTGTTCCGCCGCAAACGCGAAGCAGCACGCCTGAAGGCAGAGCTCGAGTTCCATCTTGAGCAGCAGATCGCGGAGAACGTGAGCCAGGGCATGCCCCCGGAAGAAGCGCGCGCTGCGGCGCTGCGGCTTTTTGGCAATCCCACGGTCCTGCGCGACGAAGCGCATTCATGGTGGAGTTGGAACTGGCTGGAAGGACTGTGGCGCGACGTCCGTTACGGCCTTCGCACTCTGCTGCGTACCCCCAGCTTCTCAGTGACGGCGGTCCTGGTAATGGCGCTCGGCATTGGCGCTTCAACATCGCTGTTTACGATCGTGCGTTCTGTTCTTCTGAAGCCGCTGCCCTTTCGGGATCCGGACAAGCTGGTGATGGTCTATGAGCATTTTCGCCAGCAGACGCGGGTCCCCTATAACGTAGTTGCTCCCGCGGTTTTCCGCGACTGGCGGGAGAAGACTCACGGCTTTGAGGACATGGCGGCGTGGCACTGGTGGGCCGGCGCCGTAACCACTGATGCGGGCGAGATGCCGGAGCTGGTGGCGGGTGCGGCGGGTTCGTGGAACTTGTTTTCTGTTCTCGGCATCAATCCCGCGGTTGGACGCGCGTTTACACCTGAAGAGGACCGCATCGACGCGCCGGATGCCGTGATTCTTACCTGGAATTTCTTTCAAAGCAGGTTCAACGGAGACCGCGCGGTTGTGGGCAAGGCGATCCGCATTGATGCCAAGCCTTACACCGTCGTGGGCGTTCTTCCGGCATCGTTTACTTATCCCGATCCGGAAGTGAAGGTGTGGATTCCGTACGCATCCACTTTCATGCCGGAACAGCTTGCTGCCTACGATCATCATCAGAGCTACGTGATCGCACGCTGCAAAAAGGACGTGCCTTGCGCGAGCGCTTTGCAGGAAGTCAGCGCACTGCAATATCAGTTGCACCAGGCGTACGCCGGCCGCCCAGTGTCAGAAGAGGCGGTGATGAGGCCGGTGCTGGATGACGTGGTAGAGGACGTGAAGACTCCGCTGCTGGTGCTGATGGCTTCCGTTGGCTGCATGCTGCTGATCGCCTGCCTGAACGTTTCCAATTTACTGGTAGCGCGCGGCGCCTCGCGGCGCCGCGAAGTAGCAATTCGCGGAGCGCTGGGCGGCAGCCGGCTGAAGCTGATAAGAGAACAGATTACGGAAAGCTTTCTGATCGCGATTGGCGGCGGTGCCCTGGGCATTGCGCTGTCTGTGACCGCGACACGCTGGTTATCGACTCACTGGAAAGACCTGCCGCGCGCTGACACAGTCAAGATCGACGGAACGGTGCTGATCTTTTGCGGCGTGATCGTGATTGTGGCTGCGCTGCTGGCCGGCCTGGTGCCGGCGATTACTTCGACCGGAAAGCAGCTGCTCTCGGCCTTGCAGGAGTCAGGACGGTCGCTGGGAGGAGGCGTCTCCCGGACAGCGCTGCGCAAGTCGCTGCTGGCGGCAGAAGTCACGCTCACCGTGGTCCTGCTGATCTCAGCCGGCCTGTTGTTCAAAAGCTTCCTGCATCTGCGTTCGTCCGACCTGGGGTGCACCACGGACCACATCCTCACGATGCGGTACGGCCTTCCTGACCAGGACTACAACACGCCGGCGAAGGTGGTGGGTTTCCATGAAGCACTGCTGGAGAAGGTCCGCAACCTGCCGGACGTGGTTGCTGCCGGACTGGTTTCCACGGCGCCCGGCGCCGGCTATGAGGGAGACAGCATCTTCACCATTTCCGAGCATCCAGTGCCGGCCAATTCACTGGACATGGACGCGATGACGCGCAAAGCCGATCCCGGCTACTTCAGCGCCATCCAGATACCACTTTTGCAGGGCCGCGTGTTCACGCCTCAGGACAGATTGGAGCGCTCGAACTATGTGGTGATCAGCAAAATGTTCGCGGAGCGGTACTTCCCGAGCGAAAGTCCGCTGGGAAAGCACGTAAAGATCGAATTCGGGGGAAAGAATGTTCCCCGGGAGATCATCGGGGTGGTGGGTGACACCGTGTATGAGGTCGGGCAGCCGATCCGGCCGATGATTTATTTTCCGCTTTTCTCCGGCGCGGCCATGCAAACTACGGTGCCGACCATCGTGGTACGCACAGCCCATGATCCCCTGGCGCTCGCCGTGCCGGTACAAAAGCAGGTCTCGTCGCTGGACAAGCAAATTGCCGTTTACCGCGTGCTGACCATGCCGCAGATTGTCGGGAGGACCACGGCCAGCAAGAGCTTCAGCGCGTCACTGGTACTGGGCTTTGCTCTGCTCTCGTTGATGCTGGCTGCCGTTGGCCTCTATGGAGTGCTGTCGTATCTGGTGCAGCAGAGGATTGCAGAGATCGGCATACGGATGGCGCTGGGCGCGCAGCGCAGCGAGATACTGCGCCTGGTCCTGCTGGACGGCATGCGTCCTGTACTGCTTGGCCTGGGATTGGGATTGCTGGGCGGCGCAGCGGCGGGGACGCTGATCAAGTCTATCCTCTATGGGACGCGGCCGCTGGATCCCATGGTATTCGCGGCGATGATCGGTACCCTGCTTCTGACTGCGGGCATCGCCAGCGCGCTGCCGGCGCTGCGCGCCTGCCGGATCGAGCCGACCAGGGCGCTGAGAACGGAGTAAGCAATTAGCAACTAGCAACTGGCAATTAGCCAAAGCAGTGCCGTCCACATCTGAACAGGATCCCATGAAAGCGCTTAATCGCGGGCGATGAAAAGGCCTCGGAAAGGCTCAGCTGTTTCGCTGGAGCTCCTTACCACAGGTGCATATTACTTTCGGGGTAATACCCTAGTCTGATACCGCGTCCTTAGTAACATTTGAGGCAAAATAGCGAACCGTGTGCATCAATACCACAAGGTATAGTGGGCCATGACCTTTTTTACTCCACGATTTTGATGTTGGCTCAGTAGAAAGAAGGTACTAGCCCGAAAGATACCCCCCAAAAACCGGAAATAACCGGAAGTTCCCTATTGACCTCCGATGTTGACCCGGATATAACTCGCTACGACCTGAAGTTTTCCTCCCCCCGAGAAGACACAAGGAACAAGGATTTCTCCACAACAACTCACTGTGGAAAGGCTACACATTTATGGCGGCAGATTCGCGTGAGGTAATGAACATCAGACAGGCTTCGCAGTATCTGGGAGTCAGTCCGGACACGCTCTACAAATACGTGACCGAAGAGAAAATTCCTGCATTCAAGCTCGGGAACCGCTGGAAGTTCAAGAAGACGATTCTTGACCAGTGGATGGAACAGAAGAGCACGATGAATATGGGCGGCGCCAAGAAGAAGCCGAAAGCGGCCAAGGCAGCTGCGGCACGGTAAAGTCCGGGCGACCGGGAACAGGGAATTTAACGAACAAGGCGGGACGGCATGTTTGGATTAGGTTCAGGCAAATCGATTGTGGGATTGGACATCGGCTCCAGTTGCATCAAGGCGATCGAACTGAAGCGCTCCAAGGGCGAGATTGTGGTTTCGCACCTGGGAGTGGAACCGCTGGCCAGCGACATCGTGGTGGACTCCATGATCGTCGACTCGGGCAGCGTCTCCAGCGCCATCAGCAAGATCTTCGGCGAGCACGCCATCAAAACCAAGGCCGTGGCCACTTCAGTAAGCGGGCACTCGGTGATCGTGAAAAAGATCAGCGTGCAACCGATGAGTGAAGCCGAGCTGGCGGAGAGCATCACGACGGAAGCGGCGCAGCACATACCGTTCGACATCGCTGACGTGAACGTCGACTTTGACATTTTGAATCCCGACGATACCGGCCCGCAGATGGACGTGTTGCTGGTGGCGGTGAAGAAAGACAAGATCCTGAACTACACGAACGTGCTCTCGCTGGCCGGCAAAGCGCCGGCGGTGGTCGATATCGACGCGTTCGCGCTGCAGAACTGCTACGAGTACAACTACCAGCCGCATCATGACTCCACGGTGGCTCTGCTCAATCTGGGCGCGAGCGTGATGAACATCAACATCGTGAAGGGCACAACCCCGCTGTTTACCCGCGACGTGAGCGTGGGAGGGAACCAGTACACCGACTCACTGCAGAAAGAACTGGACCTGAGCTTTGACGATGCGGAGTCTCTGAAACTGGGCAAGAAGGTCGGGACGGTGAGCGAAGACGCGAAGCTGCCGATCCTGCAGCAGGTGACGGAGATCATCGTGCTGGAAATTCAAAAGACGTTTGACTTCTTCCGCGCCACCGCGTCCGGCGAGCACATTGAGCGCATTTTCCTGGCCGGCGGATCGTCGAAGGTGCCCGGTCTGGTGGAGGCGTTGCGGCAAGAGTTCTCATTACCGGTGGAAGTGCTGAATCCGTTCCAGCGCATCATGCCGCCGATGGATTCCACGGAGAACGGAATTTTGGAACAGAACCCGGGACAGCTCGCAGTAGCGGTGGGTTTGGCCCTTAGGAGCTTTGAAGACCTATGATTCGCATAAACCTGCTTGGAATACCGAAGAAGACATCGCGTGGACGGCGGGCGACGACCGCCGCGGCGGCGGGCGGTGAAGGATCCAGTACCGTTGTGCTGGCGCTGGTATTCGTCGGCGCCCTGGCCGTGCTGATCGGGCTGGCGCAGGTGTGGGTCACCCGCGAGCACGACCGGCTGGAAAAGGACCTGCAGAAGGCGATCCTGGAAAACCAGCGCCTGGCCGAGGTCAAGGCGAAATACGAAGCCAGCAAGAAAAGATCTGACATGTATGAGCGCCGGGTGCGGGTGATTGAAGACCTCAAGGCGCAGCAGTCCGGCCCGGTCAACATGCTGAACCTGGTGGCGGACACCGTGAACTCGACTGATGCGGTGTGGCTGGACACCATGACCAACGACGGCAAGACGCTGACCTTCACCGGCATGGCGCTGAGTCCGAACGCGGTGGCCGATCTGATGGCCAACCTGAGAAAGACCGGAGCGTTCAAGACGGTAGAGATCAAAGAAACATTGCAGGACGCCACGGTGAAGGAAGTGCAGGCGTTCAAGTTTGAACTGAATTGTGAAATTGCCCCCACATTCACGGGGAAAGTACAGAAGCAATCGTAAGGCACCAGCTGGGAGTCCGGGGGTTTCTATATGGCTAAATTCGGTGAAATGTCGTTGCTGACGCGGGCGGGAATCCTGTTTGTGGCGGCGCTGATGATCGGCGCAGCCTACTATTACATTTATTTCAATCCGCTTTACCAGGCCAATCAGCAGCTGAACACCAAGATCCATGACAAGGTCGCGGAGAACAACATGCTGCGGACCTACGAGCCCAAGCTGGCCGAGCTCAACCGCAATATGGCGATCCTGCAACAGCAGATGGAAATCCAGAAGAAGATCGTGCCCGACGACAAGGATGCGGACCAGTTCATCAAGCTGCTGCATGACACGGCCGCGACTTCGGGCGTGAATATCCGGCGATACACATCCATGCCGGTGACCAACAAGGATTTCTACACCGAAGTGCCGTTCTCCATCGATATCGATGGAGAGTATTACGCGGTGCTGAATTTCTTCGCGCGCGTTGCCGAGCTGGAAAGAATCGTCAACGTCAGCAACATGCAGATGGGCAATACCAAGAGCGCCAGCGCAGCCAAGGTGAAAACCAGCTACACGTACAGCCCGAATGAGACGGTGCTGGCCAGCTGCGTGGCTTCGACATTCTTCAGCCATGAACCGGAAGAAACGCCGCCGGCGACGCCGGCCAAGCCGGGACAGCCGGCAGGTAAGTAAGCAGTGAAGTACGGAATAAAAGGGAAATCGAGATGAAGCTGATTCAGATTCTTGCGCTCGCAACAGCCATGGCAACGATGGCCACGGCGCAGAGTGGCCAGAACAGCGCGGCTAAACCGAGCCCGTCTGGCACGCCTGCGCCGGCAGCCAAGAGTGGCAGCAACTCTTCGACCGCCAAGAAAGATGCGGGAAAGGCCACGAAGGGAGCGACTGGCTCCAGCAAACCTGCTGCGACCTCCGCCGCCAAGCCAACGGTCACCGTGAAAAGCGCCCCAACCAAGGTGAACGCCACCGGCGCCGCCGCGGCAAAGAGCACGAGCAGCACGCCGGGCAAACCGCAAGCGAACTCAGCGACCGCCAAGACCACGACACCTGCCCCGGCGACGAAGAGTGCAACGGCGGCCAAGACCAGTACTCCGGCCGGCACGGGAGCGAAGCCAGCGGCAAAGGCGCCGGCGGTAATCGCCGTGAAGCCGGTGCAGAGCGCTCCGGCAAAAAAGACGACTTCGGCAAAGAAAACGAACGCTACGACGCAGACCAAGGCGCAAGCCAAACCGGCTGCTCCTGCTCCCAAAGTGACCCAAACCGGGCCGGTCGCCAAGACGGAAGAGAAGCCCAAGCCGGTAACGCGGGCCTGGGGAGCAAGAGGCCGCAGAGATCCGTTCGTGAGCCCGATTCGCGAGCGCAGCCTGAACGGTCCGCTGCCGAACTGCACCAGCGGAAAGCGCTGCCTGGCCATTCCTGAGCTGGTCCTGCAAGGGACAGTGAAGGACACGACGGGAAAGATGATGGCGGTTGTTGCCAACAGCGCCAAGAAGACTTATTTCCTGCGCGAGAACGACCAGGTTTTCAACGGGAGCGTGGAGAAGATCACCAGCGACTCGATCATTTTCCGCGAATATGTGAAGGACCCGCTGGGACGGGACACCGCGCGGGAGGTAGTGAAGAAGTTGGTTCCCACCTCGTAGAGGCGGGCAACAGGGAATACAGAGCACAGATCAAGCAGTAGAGCGACAGGGCCGAACCCGGGGGAAAGTAGTACCAGCGTTTTGTGGTGGAACGTACGGACTAATTTTCTGAGCGGCTGGAAGATTTGTGGGCTCCAGCAACGCCGCGCATGACCGGCGGGGAAGAGACCGCCGCATGGGGAGATCAAAGTGATGAGGCTAAAGCAACTGCTAGGAATCGTTCTGTTGGCCATGGCAACTACGGCCATGGCGGCAGCTACCGTTTCACAAGACCATGTGGCGGACGGGTCACCGCAGAAAGCCGGCGTGATCAGCCGGATCAGCGGAGTCTCCGTTGTTCGCGGCGCCGATACGCTGAACATTGAGATCAGCGGCAGCGGTCCCATGGCGGCGCGGACCATGAGACTTTCTCATCCCGACCGTGTCGTCGTCGATATCCCCAATTCTCTGCTGCAGGGGCGGCCGCGGGAGATCGCGGTCAACAGCGGCGACGTCAAGTCAGTGCGCGCGGCGCGCTACCAGGTTGGGACCACACGCGTTGTGGTGGACCTGGCGCACAGCTCCGAGTTCCAGATCGTGCCCGAAGGCAACAAGCTGGTGGTAAAGCTGCATGACGGCCCCGCCACGGCGAAGCCGGTGGCACTGCCGGAGCCGAAGCAGGCCGTAGTTGCGGCTGCGCAGCCCAATCCAGCCGATGTTTCACAGTTTTCCGTCACCACGCCGGCGACGGTGACCGCTCTAACAGACAAGACGGTCGAGGCAACGCCTTCGCGCGCTGAACTGGCAGCCGCACATTTCGCCCATGATGCGCCGCCACTTCCCAGCATCAATAAGCGTCCATTTGAGGCCAATGCCAGCCTGGCCGCGCAGCCGGCCATGATCAACGCCGCCCTGCAGCAGCAGGCACAGCCACAAGCTCTGCCTCAGGCAATGCCGGCAGCGCCGCAGGGAGCCGGGCAAAGCACTCCCGCCGGAACCACGGTTTCTGTGACCGGCCCAGCCAGCGGCAACTGCACCACGGGCCGCTACACCGGTGAGCCCTTTGGCATGAATTTCAAGGACCTCGACCTAAAGGACTTTTTCCGGCTGATTCACGAGATCAGCGGCTTGAACGTGGTGCTTGATCCCTCTGTGCATGGAAGTGTGACCATCGTTCTGGATGACGTGCCGTGGGACCAGGCGCTGGCCATTGTGCTGGACAACAACGGACTGGCGTGCACGCTGCAGGGGAACGTCCTCCGCATTGCGACGCTGGAAACCATGAAGACAGAAGCTGAGGCGCGCCGGGCCCAGCAGGAAGCGCAAGCCCTGGCGGTCCCCAAGCAGACCATCACGCGTTACCTGAGCTATGGACACGCGCGCGATGCCGTCACGATCGTGAAGAAATTCCTCTCAACGCGCGGCGACGTTGTGGCCGACGAGCGCAGCAACGCGTTGATCATCGAAGACATTCCCAGCGTGCTGCCCAAGGTTGAGGACCTGATCCGAATGCTGGACCGCAAGGCGCCTGAGGTTGAGATCGAAGCGCGGGTCGTGGCTTCCACGCGCACTTTTGCCCGTGACATAGGTACGCAGCTGGGCTTTGGCTTTGGCAGCGGCAACAACGCGGTCGGCGGAGCAACAGCAGCCAGCCCGATCAAGGTCACTCTGCCCAGCGGCGAAGTGCCACGCTTCATCACGGCGCCCGGCGACGTAAGCTCGATTCCGTTGTTCTCGAACCTGGGCGCAACCGGACCGACCAGCGGCATCGAGTTCAGCAACGCTACGGCGGGCTTCCGTCTGGACTTCATCCTCACTGCGGCGGAAAGCCGCGGCTTGCTGAAGATCCTCTCGCGCCCGACCATTACCGTGCAGAACAACATCTCAGCGCTGATCCGCCAGGGTTCACGCATTCCCGTGGTCACGCAGGCGCAATTGGGCGGGCCGCCGACCGTCACTTACGTGGATGCGTTCCTGCGCCTGACCGTAACGCCGCAGATCACGTCAGAGAACACCATCTTCCTGAACGTGGACGTGGAGAACACGGTTCCTGACTTCAGCCGCGTCACCGGCTCGCAATTGAACCCGACGCTGAATACACAACAGGCACAAACCCAGGTGCTGGTCACTGACGGCGGGACCGTCGTCATCGGCGGCGTGATTCAGACGCAGAACAGCGTAGCTATCGCGCAAGTGCCATTGCTCGGCAGCCTTCCGCTTCTGGGAAATCTGTTCAAGCACACCAACGTCAACACCTCAACCGCAGAGCTGATCTTCTTTATCACTCCGAAGATCATTCAAACCTAGGTTGGTACAAAATAAATGCCCGGGGAGCGATCCCCGGGCATTTTGTTTTCGGCGATTACCGGGTTCAATACAGGTGTGCCAAGATAGAAGCGGATGAATTTTAATGGTCGACAAGCTAAGCTGGCCGCAACCCTGCGCAAGGGAGGATTTGATGCCCTTCTGGTGACGCATCTGGCCAACGTCCGCTACCTTTGCGGGTTCACCGGGACGGCCGGCGCGCTGCTGCTGCAACTCGGCGCGCGATCGCATAAAGCCACGTTCTACACAGACGGACGCTATGATCAGCAGGCGCACAAAGAAGTTCAAGACGCGCGCGTGGTGATTGGGAAGCGCGCGGCATTTGCCGAGGCTTGCGCCGGGGCCCAGAAGGCCAGGACCGGCACACTGGGGTTTGAGGCAGAGCATCTTTCCTTCAGCGCGTATAAGCAGCTAGGGGAGGCCGTTCGCGGCAAAGCGAGGTTGAAGCCGGCACTCGGGCTGATTGAAGAACTGCGCGTGATCAAAGACGCCGAGGAGATCGGCCAGATTCGCGCATCGGTGCTGCTGGCCGCCAGTTTGTTTCAGACGGTGCTGTCGGTGATCAAGCCGGGAGTGGCGGAGACGCAGATCGCAGGCGAACTGGAGTTGCAGGCGCGGCGGGCCGGGGCGGAGAAGATGTCATTCGATACAATTGTGGCGGCCGGACTGCGATCGGCGCTGCCGCATGGGCGGGCTTCGTCGCAAGCTGTTCCTGGCGAAGGATTTATAATCCTCGATTACGGTGTTATACTCGCTGGTTACTGTTCTGACATGACCCGTACTGTGCATGTGGGGCCGGTCTCGCGGATGCATCGCCGCATGTATGACGCGGTACGGGAAGCACAGCTGGAATCCATTAAAGCGGTGAAACCCGGAGTGGAAGCGGGGGAAGTGGACCGCGCTGGGCGGGATGTGCTGAAAAAAGCTGGGTTCGATGCGTATTTTACCCACTCGACCGGCCATGGAGTGGGAATCGAGGTGCATGAGACGCCTCGGATGGCCAGGGGCCAGACCCGGAAACTTGAGCCCGGGATGGTCGTCACGATTGAGCCAGGCATCTACATTCCTGAAGAAGGTGGAGTCCGGATCGAAGACATGGTCCTGGTTACTGAAACCGGAAATGACGTCCTGACCCCAACCACCAAAGACCTGATCACGCTGTAACTGCGCCGGATCCCGAGGAGAGCCGGATACATTCATGAATCAAAAAGAGCTGAAAGAGCTTATTGATTTCCTGATCGAAAAAGATATTTCCGAATTCGAGCTGGAACGCGGGGATGTCAAGGTACGCATCAAGCGTGGAGCCGATTCCGCAGCGTCCATCATTACCCACGGTGTGCCGGTCCCGATGGCGCCCGTGCCGATTACGCCAATCGGCGGCGCGGCGACGCACGGCGGTCCAGCTTTGGCTTCCAGTGCACCGCCAGCGACGCAACCCGCCACTGCTCCAGGCGAAGAGCTGCATGAGGTGAAGTCGCCGATTGTCGGCACATTTTATGAAGCTCCCGCGCCCGGCGCGCCACCCTTCGTGAAACCCGGCGACCAGGTGGCGGCCGGCCAGGTGCTTTGCATCATTGAAGCCATGAAGCTCATGAATGAGATTGAGTCTGATGCCTCGGGCGAAATCGTGAAGGTGCTGGTCAACAACGGACAGCCGGTGGAATACGGACAGCCGCTGTTCGCGATACGGCCCAGAAAGTAGCGACCGTCAAGTCAGCCGCGAATGAACGCGAAAAAACGCGAATTGACGCTTTCAGGAACCGATTCGTGTGCATTCGCGTGTATTCGCGGCTAAATTCAGCGCCTTTGGAGCGCAGCGACAGAAATAATGTTTAAGAAAATCCTGATTGCCAATCGTGGTGAAATCGCGCTGCGGGTGATCTGCGCCTGCAAAGAGCTGGGCGTGAAGACCGTGGCCGTTTACAGCGACGCTGACCGCAATTCCCTACACGTGCGCTTTGCCGACGAGGCCATCTGCATCGGCCCGCCACGTTCCGCCGACAGCTACCTCAATATTCCCGCGGTGATCAGCGCGGCGGAGATCACCAACGTTGACGCCATCCATCCGGGCTACGGCCTGCTAAGCGAGAACGCCAACTTCGCCGAAGTGTGCGAGAGCTCGCATATCAAATTTATCGGCCCGCCGCCCGAGGTGATCCGGCTGATGGGTGAGAAAGAAAAAGCGCGGCAAGCGATGAAGCAGGCGAATGTCCCGATCCTGCCTGGATCGGACGGCGTAATTGCTTCTGCCGATGAGGCACGCGAGTGGGCCAAACAGATTGGCTATCCCGTGATCTGCAAGGCTTCAGCGGGTGGCGGCGGGCGCGGCATGCGGGTGATCCGCAGCGAAAATGAACTGGAGCAGCTTTTCAATGCCGCACAATCAGAAGCCGCCGCGGCCTTCGGCAACGGCAATCTCTACATGGAAAAGTTCATCGAGCGCCCGCGGCATATCGAGTTCCAGGTGCTGGGTGATGCGCAGGGCAAAGTTATCAGTCTGGGCGAGCGCGAGTGCAGCATCCAGCGGCGCCACCAGAAGCTGCTGGAAGAGTCACCTTCGACGCGCGTGACGCCGGAGTTGCGGGGCGAGATCGGCAAGAAGCTGGAAGAGTCGCTCTCGGAGATCGGCTACGTCAACGCGGGGACCGTCGAGTTCCTGATGGACGAAGACGGAAGCCTGCATTTCATCGAGATGAACACGCGCATCCAGGTGGAGCATCCGGTCACGGAGATGGTGACCAGCATTGACCTGGTCAAATCACAGATCCTGCTGGCCTCGGGCGCGAAGTTGACCGAGGTGATCCCGAAGATTGACCGCAAAGGCCAGCGCGGGCACGCCATGGAGTGCCGCATTAATGCCGAGCACCCGGAGAAATTCACGCCCTCCGCGGGCAAAATCAGGACGTTCCACACGCCAGGCGGGCTGGGCGTGCGCGTGGACACCGCCGCATATGCCGAAGGCGTGATTCCGCCTTACTACGATTCGCTGATCGCCAAGCTCATCACCTTCGGCAAGGACCGGGCGGAGGCCATCATGCGCATGCAGCGCGCGCTGGAGATGTTTATCGTGGAAGGGATCCATACCACGATCCCGCTACACCGTCGCATCCTGGCCGATCCGGAGTTCCAGGCCGGCAACATCGACACCAAATACGTGGAGCGGTTGCTGGCGCGGATGAATGAAGAGAGGGCGGAAGCGATCACAATCTGATTCGAAAGAACCGCGTTTTGGTGCGATAGCCTGGCGATGACGATCACGACCTCTGCAGCAGGCGCTCCACTTCCTGCATAAAGTGCTGCGGGCCTTCCTGCTTGGAGATGACCTGGTCCGGACAGCTCTCACGGCTTAAATAGAGATTCCCGTCCGCCTGCATCAGCACCTTCAGCTCAGAATGCTTTTGCTTGAGCTCCTCACAGAAAGCCAGTCCTTCGTCAGCGAAATGACCGACATCAACGATCACCAGATCATAGGTGCGCGCCGTGGCGATGACGGCGCGGGCAGAATTGAGGTCTGCGGCCGTGTCCACCCGATAACCCTGCATGCGCAACATCAGGGCGCGCAGATGTTGCACGGTGGTGTAGCCATTGACAAGAAGAATACGATGATCGCGTTTTGCGCGGCTCATTCGGCACCAACTCGGCTGAGAATGGACGGGCTACTCACACAGTACACCGCAAGAAGCTGCCGCCCATGGCCCGAAAGCCTTAGTTCGCAAAAATAATCGAGAGTTGCCGCATTAGCGCAGGTGCCGGCGGATCCGGGCGCAGGTCCGTCGTTATTGGGCGCAGATGAAAGCAGGCCAGGTGTTCTTCCGTGTGGTATTCTCCAACTCATCATGCGACCTAAATTTCTTTTTCTGGCGCTGTTGGGCGCAGGATTGGCGGCGTTCAGCCAAGCCAGGCCGGCGCAACAACCACCGGCGAAAACCCAGGCGTCACCGCAACAGCCGCAGGACAACGATGCCGCCATCCAGGCCAAGCTCACGGAGACGGCCACCGCCACCATCAACTGGGAAAAATCAACCTCGCCCGGCGTGAAGGTGGACGTGCAGCTGATCAAGAAAGACCAGGCGAATGGCCGACCACTCATGCAATATCGACTGAAGATCAGCGGTGCGCCCCGCAACAAGCTCTACAATCTGATCGCGTGGCCCATCATGGTTGCGGAACCGGCAACCATCATGGAAGGGCTGGCCATCGCGGGCGACGGGACGGTGGGCTGTCCGCCGGATTCCAACCGGAGCTGCGCGCAACGCTTCAAAGGCGCCGAACTCAAACTGACCTACACGCCGACGATTGGCGAGATCTTCCGCCACGCACTCATCTCGGAGGACCACCAGACCAGGATCTTCTTTTCCGTTGTGCCTGCGCCCATGATGGAGCGCGACAAATCGTGCACTCTGGAACTTGAGCGGCTGAGTCCGAGGTTCGAGCTGGCATTGATTCGCGGGCGCGGTTTCACGCCGGGCGAGCAGCTGGCGTTTCACACGCAGTCGTACCAGGAGGGGCATGATTCGCAGCCGAAGGTGGACCAGAGCGGAGAGTTCTGGGCCGTGCTCACGCCGTTTGTGAAAGGCCGGACGCTGGGAACCATGGAGGTCTCCACGCGCGGCAAGAGCTGCGCACCGACCCTGGCGTTTGAGTGGGGATCAGAGTAAAGCATCGGGCCATCGGGAGATCGGGTGATCTGGAAATTCAAAATCCTACCACTGACGACACTGATCACACTGATTTACACGGATCAGCGAATTGCTTTCAGATGACCCGATGAACCGATGGCCCGATCTCCCGATCGCTATTGCTTCCCGGCTTTCTCCAGCTCTTCCGCAGCTGAGTCGATCAGGGCAGCATAATCCTGCAACGCCTGCGCTACGCGCGTAATTTCTTTGTCCGCTTCCTGATATCTCTTCTCTTCAATGCCTTCACGAATGCCAGGCAAGGTTTTGGCGCCGTAGCCGGTGTAAAACCCGGGCGCGTAGATCAGATGCTTATACCACGGACGGCGCGGCAGGCCGCCGTCATTGGTGAGCTTGCGCTCAGCCTGGAGCAAATGGGAATTTATCGACTGCAATGACGGCGAAGGCACGCTCGAGCTGCCCAGCGTCTTCAGGGCTTTAGCGTAGCGCAGGGCGGCGTGGTCAAGCGCGCTTTCAGCATTGTCGAGCGGCGCGAAATTGAGAAATGGCGGCACTTCTTCTTTTGGAGGCGCGACGGTGGGACGGCGCGGATCGGAGATGGCGCTGTAAACGCCGTTGTCGAGGTCCTGGTTGCGGTTCTGGATCTCCTCCTGCTTGTTCTTGAGCATCGTCTTCAGCTCGTCAGTGTATTTGTGGACCGTATCGGCGAAGTCGGTGAAGTCGTATGGAAGCACGTCGGCATCGGCGAAGCGCAGCACCATGGTGCCGACGGTCTGGGCCAGCGCTTGCCCGTAGACAAAATCCTTGTCAGAAAAATGAGTAAACCAGTAGAAGTCGTCGTAGATGGAGTGATAAATGCCGCCGTCGTCCTCGCCGCCGTAGCCTACGTTCAGCGACGCGACGCCGAGGTGATCAATGAATGCGGTGTAGTCGCTGCCGGAGCCGAGCGGGCCAATGCGCAGATCAGGGCGCGTGCGCGCATCCTTGCGGTCTTCAGGACGGCCCATGGTGAGACGCGCAGCCTGATCACGCTTCCACACCGAGATTTGTTTTTCAGGATCGGCGATGTCGCGGGCCACTGAGTTGACGAATTTCTCGAGAGAATGCGAGCCCTGAACGCCGAGATAGCCGCGGCCGTTGCCGTCAGTATTGATGTAGATGGCGGCGTGTTCTTTGAGTTCGGCGGCGTGGTACTCAGCCCACTCGGTCGAGCCCAAGAGCATGGGCTCCTCGCCGTCCCAGGCGCAGTAGATGATGGTGCGCTTCGGCTTCCAGCCATGCTTGAGCAATTCGCCCAGCGCGCGTGCCTCTTCGAGCAGGGAGATTTGCCCTGAAATTGGATCTTCCGCGCCGTTCACCCATCCATCATGATGGTTGCCGCGGACAATCCACTGGTCAGGCGATTCCGAGCCCTGGATCTTGAACACGACGTCATAAACCGGCTTGATCTGCCAGTCAAAGGTGACTTTCAGGTGCACCTTCGCCGGGCCGGGCCCGACGTGATAAGTGATGGGAAGAGCGCCGCGGAAACTTTCCGGAGCAACCGGGCCCTTCAGCGCGGCGAGCAGCGGTTTGGCGTCGCCATAGGAAATGGGCAGCGTGGGAATTTTGGTGAGCGTGGGAATGTCTTTGAGCGCCAGGCGCTTTACATCGCCTTTGGCGCCGACGCCCGGCGTGGTGGGATCGCCGGGGTAGATAGGCATGTCCATGACGCTGCCGCGCTGCACGCCATTTTCATTGCGCATCGGACCCTGCGGGAAGACGTCGTCCTGGTAGTAGCCGTCGTCACGAGGATCGGAGTAGATGATGCAGCCGACGGCGCCGTGCTCGGCCGCGACCTTGGGTTTGATCCCGCGCCACGACATTCCGTAGCGAGCGATGACAATCGCACCTTTCACTGACACGCCGAGCCGGTCGAGTTCTTCATAGTCCTTTGGCAGGCCATAGTTCACATAGACCAGGGGCTTGGTGACCTCGCCATCGATTGAGTAGGCGTTGTAAGTGGGGAGCTGCTCGTTCTGCTGGTTCGAGGTTGGGTCGGCCGAGACCGGCGGCTCCTGGAGCTTTGCGGTGTAGCGCGCAGGCTCCGTCATCTCGAGCACGCGCTCTTTGGGCGTGGGGAAGAGCACATCGAAGGTTTCGATCTGGGCGTCGAGCCCCCAGGACTTGAACTGTGAGAGGATCCACTCGGCATTCTGCTTGTCGTACGGCGAGCCCACGTGGTGCGGGCGCGCGCTCAAGCGCTGCATGGAGTCGCGCATGATCTTCGGGTCGGGAATCCTGCGAAACTCGTTCTCCAGGTCACGCTCGGCCCGTGAACTGGCCACGGTGAAGCCGAAGAGAGGTTCGTCATCGGGCGAGGCGAAGGAGAGCGGAACGAGGGCGATCAGGCTAAGCAAGAGGGCGGAGACGACACGTTTCATGAATGGTGACTCCTTTAGGAACAGCACGGATTGTAAATTAGCCGCCCTATTAGGGGATTGTGAATCTTGGGTTTAGTGATGCCGATATTACTCTTCCTGAACTCCGCCCAATAGTCCTCGAAGGAGCAGTTCTAGCTGCGAAGCGCGTAGCCGGGATTTAGTGTTCACGTGTGTCGCCCCGCTGGGGCTCATCAGCCTTTCGATACTTTCCCAGCCCTACGGCTTCGCATTCGCTCGCCTCGGGCTGGGCTACCGTTATTCCGCGCCTCCGGCGCTCGATTTTCGCAGGACTATTTGTGATCTCTCACTCTGATGCAACAGATTCTCAGACGCGGGAGTAGTCCGGGCGCCAGTCAGTGATCGCCTTCTTTATATCGGAGCGAGAGAGCTTTTCGTCGAGCGCGCGCTGGACCAGCGCCGGCAATTCGGCGTCAGAGGCGAAGCGGAGGCCGATCAGCTGCGTATCGGTGAGTTCGCCGACGCGGGAGCGCAGCGGCTCCTGAAGGACGGCGGCCAGGCGGAGCCGCTCTTCCACGCGGATAATGCGGTCCTGAAGATGGGTAGCGTAGGCGCGCAAGCGGCCGGCCATGACAACCAGCGCGGCGGCGATCACCAGAAGCCAGCCGCCGAGCAGGCTGGGAGTGCGAAAGAGCTGAATGGTGATTACGATCACGTTGATCACGAGCACGGGCACCAGAAAAAAATGGAAAGGGGGATCGTATTTCGCGTGGTTACCGTAGGACTGCGGTTTGGTCATGGGCTCCTCAATGCAGATGAATTTATGGGAAAGTAGATGATCTCGCCGGGATTGAAGATACAGTAATTCGACAGGCAATTGCCAAAATAGCCAAAAATGCCACAATTGACAATTCCAGTCCACGGGAAATCCGGCGGCGGGTTTCAGGAACAAATGTCTAAATACATTGGCGCCATCGATCAGGGAACCACCAGCACGCGCTTTCTTGTGTTTGACCGGGCAGCCACGATCGTGGCGTGCGCGCAGAAGGAGCATCGCCAGATTTATCCGCAGCCGGGATGGGTGGAGCACGATGCCGAAGAGATCTGGCAGCGAACGGAGCAGGTGATTGCTGAAGCGATGACGCCGGCCAGGTTGACGGCGAGCGATCTGGCGGCAATCGGAATCACCAACCAGCGCGAGACCACAGTGGTGTGGAACCGGAAGACGGGGAGGCCGGTCGCGAACGCCATTGTGTGGCAGGACATGCGCGTGGCCGCCGATGTAACGCGGCTGGGACGCGAGATTGGGAACGATTATTTTCGCAGCCGCTCGGGGCTGCCGCTTTCCACCTACTTCAGCGCGCTCAAGCTGCGGTGGATTCTGAAGAACGTCCAGAACGCGCGCCGGCAGGCCGAAGCGGGCGAACTGCTCTTTGGCAACGTGGATACGTTTCTTGTTTGGAAGCTGACCGGGCAACACGTCACGGATGTTACGAACGCGAGCCGAACGCAGCTGATGAACCTGAACACATTGGCATGGGACGCGGAGCTGCTGAACGTGTTCGCGATTCCGAGGCAGATGCTGCCGGAGATACGGTCGAGCAGCGAGGTTTATGGCCGCGTGGCAGAGGGGCCGCTCGCCGGCGTTGCCGTGGCGGGCATCTTAGGCGACCAGCAGGCCGCGCTCGTTGGGCAGACTTGTTTTAAGATCGGCGAGGCAAAGAACACGTACGGCACCGGCTGCTTCCTGCTGATGAACACAGGTGAGAAGCCGGTGGAGTCGAGGCACGGCTTGCTGACAACCGTAGGCTACAAACTGGGCAATCAGCGGGCAAGTTATGCGCTGGAAGGGAGCGTAGCGATCGCGGGCGCGCTGGTGCAGTGGCTGCGTGACAACCTGGGAATCATCCGCAGCAGCCCGGAGATCGAAGAGCTGGCCGCGAGCGTGGAAGACAACGGAGGAGTTTATTTTGTGCCGGCATTTTCCGGGCTATATGCGCCTTACTGGAAGGAGAGTGCGCGAGGCGTGATCGCCGGCTTGACCCGCTTTGCCAACAAGGCACACCTGGCGCGGGCCGTGCTGGAGGCCGTTGCGTTTCAGACCCGTGAAGTTGTGGAGGCCATGGAACAGGATTCCGGAACCCCGCTAAGCGTGCTGCGTGTGGACGGCGGCATGGTCGCAAACAACCTGCTGATGCAGTTCCAGGCGGACATAATCAACCGGCCGGTTGTGCTTCCCGCAGTGCAGGAGACCACGAGTCTGGGCGCTGCCTATGCGGCCGGCCTGGCGGTGGGGTTCTTCAGGAATGTAGAAGACCTTTGCGGGCAGTGGTCGCAGGGGAAGAGCTGGCAGCCGCGGATGGAGGCAGCAAGACGCGAGAAGCTTTATCGCGAATGGAAGAAGGCGGTCACGAGGTCGTTCGATTGGACCGAGTAAAAGGAAGACAGCAACTCAGCGTTACCTCAAGAGATAAACTGCTAACCAATTTTCAGGCGCTCCGATCTAATCAATAAGTTGGGGGCGGCGCTTGCGGGCCCGCTATGGGGAATACCATTCAGAACAGGCGGCCCAGCCCCGCAGTCACAAATGCCATGTGTCAAACAAACCGGCGGATCATCGCCCGGAATAAGACGCTCGAAGGAGCGCGGCAAGCGAAGTAAAATTGCAGGTTGGTCGTTTCATGAAGAGCTGTTGTCTCATCCTTCTTACCCTGCTGTTGCCGGTCCAACGCTGGAATGCTACCGTGACCGGCCGGATTCTGGATCGCGAAGGCAAACCGATGTCCGGCGCTACGGTGACCTTCAAGCACGTGGGTACTGTCGATCGCGACGGGCTGCGCGTGACCGAAGGGACCGGGCAGAGCTACAAAATCAAAACCGACAAACACGGAACGTTCACGCTGCTGGGCATGATCTTCGGCGTTTATGAGGTGCAGGTGTTCAGGCCGGACGGGAAGCGCGTCTACTTTGGTGAGAAGAACATTGGCGACCCCAATGACAAAACCGTAAAAGCGCAGAACGATCTACAGATCGATCTTTCTAAACCCGAAACAACGCGTACGGAGGCCGGAGCGGAAACCAACCTGCACGAAAGCAAAAAGACCCGGGAGCAGATCGACCTTATCCAGCAGGAGAATGAGCACAAGGAGAAGATCAACCGTCTGATCGTGCAATTGCAGGCCTCACTTGACGCAAAGGACTGGACGAGGGCGACTGACCTGTTGCATCAACTGATCGAACTGGACCCGAACCGCTGGGAGTTTTACCAGAATCTGGCTACGATCCAGGCGAACCTGACGCATTACCAGGAGGCGATTGCGAGTTTTGGCAAGGGGATCGATGCCGCGAAGAAGCTGCTGCCCAACGCCGCCGATCCTTTTCAGCTGAAGATTTACATCGGCGATCTGTTTCTCTCGCAGGGCGACGCCTACAACCGGCTGGGAAAGATCGACGAGGCCTTAACGAGTTATGCCAATGCGGTGGAGATTTCGCCCAGGCCGGCGACCGCTTATTTTCACGCCTGCAATGCCCTGTTGAATAACGGAAGGACCAGCGAGGCGGTTGGGAAATGCAAGCTGGCGATCGCGGCTGATCCGAACCAGTGGGAGTTTTATCAGTCCATGGGTGAAGCGCAGAACGTGCAGGGAAAATCCGCAGACGCGCTGGAGTCATACCAGCAGGGCGCCGAGGTGGCGAAGAAGATGCTGGAGGCGCAGCCGGATTCCGGAAAGGCGAAGACCGGGCTGGGACAGATCCTGAACACGGAAGGCAACCTCCTGGTGCACATCAGGAAATATGATCAGGCGATTGAGGTGTTCAACAAAGCGGCCGAGGTCTCTGTTTATCCCGCGATGCCGTATTTCAACCTCTGCGCAACTTACTACAACATGAAGCGTACCGATGACGCGGTGGCAGCGTGCGATCGCGCCATTGCCTCCGACCCGACGCTGTCTGATGCCTACTACATCAAGGCTACCGTCCTTTTCGGCGAAGGCAGGACGGTAGGCGGAAAATATATGGTCCCACCCGGGACTACCGAGTCACTGAACAAGTACCTGCAGTATGCGCCTTTCGGGCAGCATGCAGGCGAGGTGCGCGGCATGATCGATAAAGTGGATGGCGAAGCCCAGCTCAGGCCGGCCAGGCCGTAGATTTCCCACAATCGGCAACCCCACTCACTAGGGTTGTGTCCCCAGGGGAACGAACTCCGTTTTGACGTCACCGTTCGGGTAGATGGTATGCATGGCGAAGCCGAGCGGGCTGCTCCAGGGAAGCAGGCGGCTGGTGGCCGGGGCGATGTGCCAGGTGATGCCGTCGCGTTCAAATATGGTTCCCACATGCCAGTGGCCGGCAAGCATGTGGCGGATCCCGAGCCGGTGCAGGGCGGCGATTTCGCGCGAGCGGTACGGCTCGTTGACGGTCCAGTAAGGCTTGGGATCGGGCGGCATGTTGTCACCGCGCGCAGCGGGGATGTGCTGGATGCCGATCACGATTCCGCCACGCCGGTCGTCGTCATCATTGTCCTGGTCATTATCCTGGTTCTGGAAGCGTTGCGGCTGGCGGCCATGGCCAAAGTTCCACCAGCGGCGGCGGCGATTGTCGGCAGTGCGGCTGCCAGGCTGTTCACCGAGCCATGCGAGCATCCGCTCACCTTCAGCCTGCGTGGAAGCCGGCAGAGGCTGCGGCGATTGCGCGTCAAAGTTGTCGTAATTGCCGAGCAGCTGGGAGTCGATCACTACAAAGGTCACGCCCTTCACCTGAAAGCGGTAATAGTCCGGCCCGAAGACCTCGCGATAGCGGGCCACGTCATTGGTATGGACGTCGTGATTGCCGGGCGCGTAGTAAACAGGCGCATGGAGCCACTTCAGGATGCCGCGCGCGATCAGCCATTGGTCGTAGTTCTCGCCGATGTCGCCGCTGACGATGACGGCGTCAGGATGGCGTGCATTTACCATGTCGACGGCGCGCCGGAGATTGTCAAAGGCGTGCGGGGCATGCGGCTCGCCCAGATGCGTGTCACTGAGCTGGGCGACCACGACCTGCGCGTTCGCGCGTACGGCAAAACCGAGCAGGAAGATGAAAATCAGATTCAGGAGCGCAACCTTGTTGCGCCAGAGTAGTCCGCGCATAAATACCAGTCCTTAAGGAAAATCTGTGGTAAGTAGGTAAGAAGGCATTTCGCCTCCGCGAGTTGTCAGCAGCACTCATTCATTTCTGTCGCTTCGCTCCAAACCGCTAGAGAGCTTTGCCCTTTGGAAACGTTTCTATGCTCCTGACACACGCCGCTCGCCGCCACACGGGGCTCGCGGCGACTTTTTGTGATCATTCATTTCTGTCGCTGCGCTCCAAACCGCTAGAGAGCTTTGCCCTTTGGAAACGTTTCTATGCTCCTGACACACGCCGCTCGCCGCCACACGGGGCTCG
>DASTJB010000092.1:0-4536 GCA_035717005.1 Candidatus Angelobacter sp. | reverse complement strand
TTCCCGCAGGCCTCCGCCATCTCACGGAAGGCCACACACCTCTTGTCCAAACCTGATACTAGAGAACCTGCCAGAGTAGAGGGATTATATGACGGCCGAAACCGGGCGGCAATCGGCTAAAACCAGACGAATCTAGGGGGTGAACAGGGCAGAAAAACAGGCAATACCCTTAGAAAGAGCGTGGACCGCAGGCGCCCCCGACTGTGCGACTTACAAAACTTAAGTAATTGCCCTGCAAGGTCGCAAAGAGGCGCCGTTCAAGCAGGTATGGCGACCAACAAAAAATTGCGGCTCGTCTTTTACGCTCTCGCGACCCTGGAACTGATGCTGCTTTCAGCCCTGTATGCATGGGGACGGGTAGGCTTGCACTGACAGCGATCGTTGTCTCAACATGGCTCCCGGAGCTTGCTTATAGGGTAGACTCAGGTCGATGTCCGCCCTTGACGTCCTTGTTCTATTACCGCTGATTCCTGCTCTGCCGATTCTGGTCACCTGGTGGCTACCCTGGGAGAAGTGGGTTCCATGGGAGAAAATCCCAAAGGCATTTTTCGGCCCCTACATTTTCTATGGGGCGTTCGCCAGCTGGTATTTCAGGTTTGACCGATGGATAACGTTGATAGCGATCGTCTGGGGTGTGATCTTATGCATTCTGGCGGTTCGCGAAAAAGTCATTAAGTCAAGGTCAATGACTGGCCCCGGAGGTCTTGCTAACGGCACGACTAGAAAATGAGCTGCGCTAACTCGCGTCTAAGAAAGCAACCCTTCCACCGCCGCGTAAGCCTCATTCAGCGCCGCGTAGAGCTGAGACGGTCGCAAGAAACTACTTCTGGCATCCTCCGCAATGCTTGGAGTTGCGATGAGGCGGTTTCCGAAGTTCCGGTTTGAACATCTCCGATGAGCCGTCTTCTTCCAGACGGTATTCCTGATAGCGGCCTACTCTCTTATTCCAACCAATCTCAATTGCCATTCCTTCAAGTTCGTGATTAGGATTGAGCCAAGTGAGGTACACGTCGCCTTGATGTTCGCGATCGTTAACGTCAGAACCGAACTCGACAGAGTATCCATAGAAATCGGTGCCATCGTCGATAAACTCAATGCCGATATGCCCAACAGGATTTTTGGGACCACTCTTTCCCGCGTCCAAGACGATCGAACAGTGCCCGTGTTCCGCACGCGCAATCAGCAGGCGTGAAACGTAGGTGCCTTTCTTGGGCTGTTTCGGGAGCATACGCACCGCAACATATTCCCGGGCGCCGTCACCGACGAGATCACCGGACTTGATGATCTTTAGGTTGCTGCCTGCATTCTTGATCGCGGCTCCACATTCCGCGGAGGCCGATAAAGAAACGGCACACGTCAGGAAACCCAAAGCAAGCCTCTTAAATGGATAGATATATGTCAGGAAAGCAGCCCTTCCACCGCCGCATAGGCTTCATTCAGCGCCGCATCGAGCTGCGCCGGGTCTTTGCCGCCGGCTTCGGCCATGTCAGGCCGTCCGCCGCCCGATCCGCCGACCTTCTCCGCCACCGGCTTGATGATCTTTCCCGCCTGAAGGCGCGAAGTCAGGTCCGCGGTCACGCCCACGATCAACGCAACTTTCCCGTCTTCGCTTTGCACCGAGCCCAGCACCACCACGCCGGAGCCGAGCTTGTTGCGCAGGTTGTCCACCAGCGTCCGCATCTGCCCGCGATCAAGGTTGTCCACACGCTGCGCCAAAACCTTTACGCCGCGAACGTCGCGCGCCTTGTCGCCGGCGGATGCCACGTTCGCCGCAGCCGACTTCATCCGCATCTGCTCCAGCTCTTTCTGCAGCTTCTTGATCTCGGCGTCTTTCTTCTCCATTTCATGACGCAGCGCCTCAGCCGGCGAACCGGACTTCTGCGCCTGCGGCACCAGTGAGGCGACCACGTTTTCCAGCTTGTGGTCGATGCGGAAGTGCTTCAGTGAGCCCTCGCCGCTCACCGCCTCCACCCGCCGCACGCCTGACGAAACGCTGCCTTCGTTGAGAATCTTGATCAGCCCGATCTCGCCCGTGGCTGCGGTGTGCGTGCCGCCGCAGAGCTCGGTGGAGAAATCGCCGATCCTGATCACCCGCACTCGCTCGCCGTACTTCTCGCCAAAGAGCGCCATGGCCTTGTATTCGTTGATGGCCACGTCGATAGGCACATCTTCGATCGTCTCTACCTTGATATTCCGCAGCACCTCTTTGTTGATCAGGTCTTCGATGTCCTGCAGTTCTTCGTCGGCAACGGCCGCGTAATGCGAAAAATCAAAGCGCAGGTGCCCTGGATCCACCAGCGATCCCGCCTGCTTCACGTGGCCGCCCAGGGTTTCGCGCAGAGCCGCATGCAGCAGGTGCGTTGCGGTATGGTTGCGCATGGTGGCTTCGCGCACCTCGGCGTGCACCGAGGCATCCACTTTCATTCCTACATGAATCGGCTGGCGCGCCTTGACCTTGTGCGCGCGTACGCCCTGCACCGGCATGTAGCACCCGTTTACTTCCGCCACGACCGTGGTGTGCGTCGAGTCATAGAGCACGCCGATGTCGCCCACCTGGCCGCCGGAGTCGGCGTAGAACGGCGTATGGTCCAGAACGATCTCGCCCTCTTCGCCGGGTTTGAGCTCCTTCACGCCTTGCGGCGTCGATTCATGCGCGCCTCCCGGCGCGACTCTAACGATCGCCAGTACTTCGCAGTCGTGCGACTCGGTATAGCGATAACCTTCAAATACCGTCTTGTTCAGGTCGCGATACACCGGCGACGCGCTCTGTTTGGCGCCGCCCTTCCATGAAGCGCGGGCGCGCTCGCGCTGCGCCTCCATGGCCCGCTCAAAGCCCTCCACGTCCACGCTCACGCCTGCGTCACGGCAGGTGTCCATGATGAAATCAAAGGGCAGCCCGAACGTGTCATACAACTTGAAAGCGTGGTCGCCGCGGTAGCGCAGCCCGCGTGCGCTCTGATATTGAAATTGCGCCAGCTCCGCCGGCGAAACACCCAACTCATTCACCGGGTCGCGCGAAAGCACCACCTTCTGGCCGGCCGCCTGCTGCTTGCGCAGCTCATAGAGGTCGGCCTCCAGCCGGTCCAGGCCCGCATCCAGCGTGTGGGCAAAGCGCCGCTCTTCTTCAAAGACGATCCTGGCCACGCGCTCCGCGCTTTCCGTGAGCTCCGGATAGGCGTCTTTCATCAGGTTGCGGACGGCCATCACCATCTCATGCATGAACGGTTTGGTCGCGCCCAGCAGGCGCCCGTGGCGGATGCCGCGCCGCAGGATCTTGCGCAGCACGTAGCCGCGGCCTTCATTGGCGGGCAGCACGCCGTCGGAAATGAGGAAGATCACCGCGCGCGCGTGGTCGGCGATTACGCGCAGGCTCGCCGCTCCGCGTGAAGTCTTCTCCGCCGCCAGCTCTTTGTTCAGGTCGACGCCCGTCAACTTCGCGGCAGCAGCGAGCAGCGGAGTAAAAAGATCGGTATCGTAGTTCGAAATCTTGCCTTGCAGGACCGCCGCAGTGCGTTCCAGGCCCATGCCGGTGTCGATGGAGGGCTTGGGCAGCGGATTCAGCGTGCCGGTCGAATCGCGGTCAAACTGCATGAACACCAGGTTCCAGATCTCGACGTAGCGGCCGCACTCGCAGGGAAACTTGCAGTCGGTGTGGCCGTCATCGGAGGCCGCCGGACCCATGTCATAGTAGATCTCGCTGCACGGGCCGCACGGTCCGGTGTCACCCATTTGCCAGAAGTTGTCCTTCATGCCCATGGCGAAGACGCGCTCGCGCGGCACGCCGACCTCGAGCCAGTATTTTTCCGCTTCATCGTCGCGCGGAATGCCCTGCTCGCCCTGAAAGACCGTCACGTACAGCTTGTCGCGGGGAATGCCGAACCAGTCTGAGGCCGTCACCAGCTCCCAGGCATAGGAAATCGCTTCCGCCTTGAAGTAGCTGCCGAAGCTGAAATTGCCCAGCATCTCAAAAAACGTGTGGTGCCGCTTGGTGAAGCCCACGTTCTCCAGGTCATTGTGCTTGCCGCCGGCGCGCACGCATTTCTGGGCGGTGGCGGCTTTGTTGTAGTCGCGTTTCTCCGCTCCCAGGAAGACGTCCTTAAACTGGTTCATGCCCGCGTTGGTGAAGAGCAGCGTAGGATCGTTGGCCGGGACCAGCGACGACGAATGCACACGCTTGTGTCCCTTGCCTTCAAAGAAGCGCAGGAATTTCTCGCGAATTTCATGGCCGGTCGGCATGGTTCTATTGTAACGAAAGACTTACCGCGGATTTCCGCCGATAAACGCGGATTCTCTTCTAATCCGCGCCAATCCGTGTTCATCCGCGGTACTCTGGTTTTCCGATTACGCGCGATTACGGCGATTCCGGCGATTCTTCCGAACTTTCCTGCTGCGGTCTCAGCAACGGAAACAGAATCACGTCGCGGATCGAGCGCGAATCGGTCAGCAGCATCGTAAGCCGGTCGATGCCGATGCCCTCGCCTCCGGTCGGCGGCAGGCCGTAGGAGAGTGCGCGGATGTAATCTTCATCCATGGCGT
>DASTJB010000091.1:0-6674 GCA_035717005.1 Candidatus Angelobacter sp. | reverse complement strand
CTGGTCAGTGCAGGCGAGCAGGGCAGCGCATTCGCGCACGGCGTAGCCTTCGAGTACCGACATAACGAAGACGAAGCGCTCGAACGCCGTCCACCCGAGAACCATGGCGATCAGCGGAGACTGGCCGTCGATTTCGAGCTGTCGTGGCGGTGCAGCATTTGCCGGGGCAGAAAGTGGTGCGACGGTCTTGATGGCGTTCTGGATGATGGCGCGCTTGCTCCATGCCCGTGCCCACTGCTTGAACACAGGATTGCCGTGAATGCTGTCTTCCAGGCCGGCGACAAAGCATTGCTCAGCCCTGGCCGGGTCTCCGGTCAGCAGGTAGGCAAGCAGGTGCAGCCCAGCCATGTCTTCCCGGAAGATCTCCTGAAAATCCTTGCAGGTTGCGTATTCGGTGGCACGTTCACGGGCGCGCTGGCTCTGTCTACGGCTAAACATCCAAAACTCCTTCCCCTTCCACATCAGGTACGGACAAAACCGGAAAACGGTTTTTCTGCAAAACGTTGCAGGTTGCTGCTCATTGCGTGCGTATGAACGTTAGACGCAGTCCGTCAGTGAATAGTGACAAAAAATCTTTGAGCGTTTCAGAAGGGTCAATGAATCAAAACTTCGTCGGCGATCTTCACCGCTTCCACGGCGGCCCGGACGTCGTGCACGCGAACGATGTGAGCGCCGCGGAGCACTGAGGCTGTGACCGCGGCCAGGGAGCCGTAGAGCCGCTCGTTGGGCGGGGCGTCTTTGCCGTTGCTCGCCAGCGTGCGTCCGATGAATGACTTGCGTGAGGTGCCGGCCAGCAGAGGGAAGCCGAGCGACTGGAGCTGGTCCAGGCCGGCCAGCAGCGGATAGTTCTGGTCAAACTTTTTGCCGAAGCCAAAGCCCACGTCCAGCACGATGCGGTCGCGCGCGATGCGGTGGCTGAGCGCATTGTCAGCGTATTGCCGCAGGTCGGTTTTCACTTCGGCGACAATATCGGCTGAGGGCGGCAGGTTATGCCACTCCTGAGGGCGGCCTCGCGTGTGCATGAGGACCACGCCGCAGCCAAGTTCAGCCACGGCCGCAGCCATCAGCGCATCCCAGCGCAGGGCGCTTACGTCATTCACGATCTCGCAACCGGCGCCCACAGCTGCGCGCGCGACCTCGGCTTTGTAAGTGTCCACCGAGAGCACGGCGTCAGGCCGCTCACGCAGAACATCTTCGATCACAGGCATGATGCGGCGCAGCTCTTCGGCGGCAGGAATGCCGCTTTCCGCCACCGGCGTGCCCGGGCGCGTGGATTCGCCGCCGATATCGAGCAGATCGGCGCCGTCATCGAGCATTTTGAGCGCGTGGGCCACGGCGTGGTCGCGCGAGAGGAACTTACCGCCGTCAGAAAAGGAATCCGGGGTGACGTTCAGGATGCCCATGACCAGTGTGCGCGCGCCCAGATCAAGGGAGCGCGTGCGCAGTCGCCAGGTGTAAAGCAGGCGGGGCATGGCTGGATTGTATCTGAGAGCCGCATCGCCGACATCGCCGAAATCGTCGTCATCGGAACTTCAAAATCTCACCACGGAGGCACGGAGAAAAACAATTTGAACGTTCGTTCAATCCCTTATAATCACGGCACTCCAATGCAGAACCAATTAGCAAAGGTGCTTCCTGCGCTCGTTCTCCTCTCGTCACTGCATTTCCCGGCAATCCTCGGTGGGGCGCAAGACACCACAGCGGCTAAAGCCGGAATTTCCGCCGGCAACCAACGCAGGGCTAAAGCCCTGCTCCACCCCGCGGACTCCGGCAAAAAGCCTGCCGCTCCCAGGAAGGACTTGAGCAAGGAAATTGGGGCGCTTCTGGAGCAGCCGCCGCTCGACCACGCGCACTGGGGCATTGATGTGGTCGATCTTGATTCAGGCAAGACGGTCTTTGCGCAGAACGCGGAACAGCTTTTCATTCCTGCCTCGAACACCAAGCTGTTCACTACGGCGGCGGCGCTGGCGATTGCCGGGCCGGACTATCACTTTCGCACCACGGTGGAAGCGGAAGGAAAAATCGACAGCAAGGGACGTCTGCTGGGCGATCTGGTGATCATAGGCCGCGGCGACCCGAACATCTCCGGGCGCACGCTCCCGTATGCGCTCAAGACGCAGCGCACGCCGCCGCACACGCAGATCCTGGAAGAGATGGCCGACCAGGTGGCACGGAGCGGATTGAAGATGGTGGACGGCGACCTGATCGGCGACGACACCTACTACGCGTTTGAGCGCTACGGCGAGGGCTGGGCGCAGGACGACCTGCAATGGATCGACGGCGCGCCAGTTTCCGCGCTGACGTTCAATGACAACGTAGTTTTTCTCGATATTCAGCCGGCGGAGCACGCCGGCGAGAAGGCGGCGATCACACTGGAGCCGGAGACGACCTACTACGAAATCGAGAACCGGATCATGACCTCGGTGGCAGGCGTGGCGAAGAAGATCGGCATCCATCGCGATCCGGGAGCGAGAAGGATCGTGCTGTGGGGATCGCTGCCGCTGGGCGATCCGGGCATGAAAGAGCCGCTGGCGATCGAGGATTCGGCGGAATTTGTCGCGCAGTTGTTTCGCGGGATGCTGGAGCGGCGCGGCATCGTGGTTCGAGGGAAGACTCGTGCACGCCATGGCGATGCGGCGCAGTTCTACGACCAGCTGCCAGCCCCATCACTGCTGCCCAAGCCGGGAATCGACAATCCCGGCGCCAATCCGCAGGCTGGAGTTGCGCCGCAGAGCAACTCTCTTTCTGCCACACCGGCGCAGCGCGGGCCCGGTGCAGACACGCCGTCAGAGAACAAGGTCCTCGGGGAACACTTTTCCCCGCCGCTGCTGGACGACGTCCGCGTAACCAACAAGACCAGCCAGAACCTGCATGCCGAGCTGGCGCTGCGGCTGGTAGGCAAACTTGCCGGTCCGGGCGGTTCCTTCGAAGGAGGCGCGGCTGCGGTGAAGCAGTTCCTGCTCCAGGCCGGGATCAAGGAAGACGAGTTTAGTTTTCTGGATGGCTCCGGACTTTCGCGCCGCGACCTGGTCACTCCCGCCGCGACCGTCCAGTTGCTGCTCTATGCTGCGCGGCAGCCGTGGGGCGCGGCGTTTCAGGAGTCGTTGCCGGTGAGCGGCGTGGACGGCTCCCTGGCCGAGCGTTTCCAGAACACGCCCGCCGGCGGACTGGTGCATGCCAAGACGGGATCGCTCAGCCACGTGAATGCGCTTTCCGGCTACGGAGAGACCAGGCAGGGCCGGCGCTTTGCGTTCGCGATTTTCTGTAACAACCACGACATGCCGGCAAGCAAGGCGCTGGCGGCGATTGACGCGGTGGTGCTGTTGCTGGTTGAAAGCCAGCCAGGGAAGAAATGAAGCAGCCACAGTTACTCGAAAATGCAAGGCATTCTGCGGAGGCGACGACATGGATGACAACAAGCGCAGGTTGATATGGCACGGGATTTTTTTATTTCTGCTGGGACTGCTCACCGGATTTGCCGAGCAGAAATTCGCAAACCCGCGCATGGGGCTGGCAGCGCATCTTGAGGGTGTGATGAACGGGACCTTCCTGATCGCGCTGGGCGCGGTCTGGGTTGAAGTGAAACTCAGTTCCGGGCTCAAAGCCGCCACATTCTGGATAGCTTTGTACGGCACATACATGAATTGGCTGACGACATCGCTTGCTGCCGTCCTGGGCACGGCGGCGCTGTCACCCATTACCGCAGCCGGGCATACCGGCCAGGCCTGGCAGGAGACCATGATCACCGTGTTCTTCCTGTCCGTGGGGATCACGACAGTCTTGTCGGCGATTCTGGTCTTGTGCGGACTGCGGCGGCGCGCGGCGTAAACGATGCAATCTTCTTTGCCGCTGGCGGGCATTCGCGTTATCGACTTTGGCCGATTTATCGCCGGGCCGTACTGCGCCATGCTGCTGGCCGACATGGGCGCGGACGTGATTCGCGTGGACCGCCGCCAGGGCAGCGAAGACCGCTACATTGCGCCGATCACGGAGAGCGGCGATGGCGGCGGCTTTCTCTCACTCAATCGCAACAAGCGCAACCTGACGCTCGATACCGCGAAGCCCGAGTCAGCGGAGATCATCCGCCGGCTGGTGAAGAGCGCGGACGTGGTAGTGGCAAACCTGCCCATGAACGTAATGAAAAGCATGGGTGTGGACTACGACGCGCTGCGATCGATGAAGCCGGACATTATTCTTGCCCGCATCTCGACTTTTGGGCCGGACGGCCCGTATGCCAATCGCGTCGGCTTTGACACCGTGGCGCAGGCGATGACCGGCGCCATGGCGCTCACCGGGTTTCATGGCGCCCCGGTACGCGACATTGTCCCTTTTGAAGATTACGGAACGGCGCTGCATACGGCCTTCGGCGTGATGGTGGCGCTTTACCATCGCGCGCGGACCGGCCAGGGGCAGATCGTGGATGGCTCGCTGCTGGCCACGGGCGTGACGTTCGTTCAGGGATTGCTCGCAGAACGGTCCGTGCTGGGCGTGGAGCGCCGGCAGCTGGGCAA
This sequence comes from Candidatus Angelobacter sp., assembly GCA_035717005.1. Classification (GTDB taxonomy): domain Bacteria; phylum Acidobacteriota; class Terriglobia; order Terriglobales; family Acidobacteriaceae; genus Angelobacter. The sequence goes on along the minus strand of DASTJB010000091.1, from coordinate 2,163 downwards.
CACCAGTTTTTATACGGCGCCATCGGACGCATATCGTACCCAGGACGGGTGGATTGTGGTTTCGGCCGTAGGCAATGAGATGTTCGCGCGCTGGGCGCGGCTGGTGGGACATGAGGAGTTTATCGCGGATCCCCGGTTCGCCGACGATCAGCTCCGCGCCGAAAATCGCGGGCCGATCACACTGGCCATGGAAGTCTGGCTGGCCTCGCGGACGACGGAGCAGGCGACCGCAGAGTTGGAGAAGGCGCGTGTGCCCGCCGGGCCGGTATTCTCATTGGATGAGGTGCTCGACGACCCGCAGGTGAAGGCGCGCGGATTGCTGAAATATGTCGAGCATCCCGGAGCACCCAAGCCGGTCCCGCTGGCGAACACCGCGGTGCAGCTTTCGGCCACGCCGCCTGGCATCCGGCAACGAGCGGCGTTACTGGGAGAACATACGGACGAGGTGTTGCGCGAGGTGGGGTATTCGGAAGATGAAATTAGGCAGCTGAGGGCGACGGAGGTGGTTTGAAAAAAAGTTTGTTGAAAACGTCCCGGAATGTGCTTTAGCGGACACTAGGTAGTAGGGGCATTCGCCTGAAGCCTCAGGGGCTAAAGCCCCGTTTAATTCGAGGACGCTTACGCGGCCCTAAAGGGCCGCTCTTCCACGCTGCGTGGCAAGCTTGCGGAAGTCCCCGAGATACCCGGCCGGAGGGTTGCTAGCGTCTTTCCATCTTTTTAATCTCGGCACAGCGCAGCTCGCCGTGGTAGTTGGAGATATCGCCGGAGCACTTGTGGGCGTCACGCATGCGGGCATCGATCCAGCGATCTTTATTACTGCCGTCATTGCAGGAGGCGTAGAGCGTGGTGCCCTGCACGCGAATGTCCTTGCAGGTGGCCATGTAGGAGCCGGGAGGAATGACTTCATTCACCACGCACGTCAGCACGCCGTTGAGGTTCGCCACGCCCTGGGAGCAGCGGTTGGCTTCTTTGAGCGCGACGGGCATCTCCCGTCCATCGGCGCTGCGGCAGACCGCATGCAGGGTTGAACCCTTCATCTGCGGATTCTTGCAGGTTTCGGTGTACGGGCCGGGCGGCAGGGACGCCGGCCCATGGGAACACTCCAGGCTGCCCTTCTTGTTTACGATCTCGCCGCTGCATTTTTCATAATGCGAGAGCTTCGCTGAATGCGCCTTGCCTTTTGCGTCCTGGCATTTGGCGTAGAGGTTGCCATTTTTGATGGAAATATCAGTGCACGTCTGCTGGTAGGAACCGGCGGGAAGGTTTTCCTGCGGCGAGGCGGGAGTCTTTTCCTGCGACAAAAGAGTTGCGAGGAAGGCCAACCCGAAAATGGCGATGAGGTGCATGAGTCAATTCCCTTGTATATATTGCCGCGCGTGAGCCCAGTATAGTGGAGGAGAAGGGAAATTGGGATTCGGGCGGGGATGACGGCAGCGGACAAAGCTGGAATATCAAAAACGGATGCAGCACATGCCGGGGTCGGCCGGCATGCCTTCCTGGTGGCGGCGGGAATCTTCCTGAGCCGCATTGCCGGGCTGGTACGCGAGCGCGTGATCGCGCACTTTCTTGGAAACGCTTCCGTCGCGGCCGATGCGCTGCGCGGATCGCTACGCATTCCCAATATCCTGCAGAACCTCTTTGGCGAAGGGGTGCTCTCGGCGTCGTTCATACCGGTGTATGCGCGATTGCTGGCGCAGAAGGAAGAAGAGGAGTCCGGGCGCGTGGCCGGGGCGATCTTCTCATTGCTGGTCTTTGCTGTGGCGGTTCTGGTGCTGGCCGGTGTGCTGGCCACACCGTGGATCATTGGCGTGATTGTGCCGGGGTTCAAAGGCGAGACGCGCGAGCTGACGATCCGGTTGGTGCGGATCCTCTTTCCCGGCGTGGGACTGCTGGTGATGTCCGCCTGGTGCCTGGGGATACTGAACAGCCATCGCCGGTTCTTTCTCTCGTACGTTTCCGCGGTGGTGTGGAACGGGGCGATCATCGGCGCGCTGCTGATTTTCAGACATGCCGGCATGACGGGCCTGGCGGTTTATGCGGCCTGGGGATCGGTGGCCGGGAGCGGGCTACAGGTGGCGCTGCAACTGCCGGTAGTGCTGGCGCTGGCGCCGAAGCTGCGGCTGGCGTTCAACATCGCAAATGAGAACGTACGCACCGTGGTGC
>DASTJB010000090.1:0-27441 GCA_035717005.1 Candidatus Angelobacter sp. | reverse complement strand
TACAACGAACTGAAGCAGCAGGCCATCGACCCGGGACTCTTACAGATGGGCGAGCGCACCGCCAGCGAAGCCCGCCACACCTCCACTTTCAGCGCGCGGATCGTCCCCATTCCGGCCTACGGCACCAAGCGCCTGGAGTTTGAGTACCACGAGAGCATTCCGGTGGAGAGCTTCAAGTCCTATTTCGGGATCGGGCTCAAGCCGGAGGCGTATCAGTCGCAGACCGCGCGGCGCCTGACTATCCATTTTGAGCTGCGCTCGGAGCACCCGATCAGTGACTTCAAGCTGGGCAGCACGATTTATCCGCTCAAGATTTCCGCGCAGAATGCGCACCTGATCACCGGCGATTTCAGCGCCGACAACGTTGCCCTGACCCAGGACTTCAGCGTGCAGTATGAGCTCGATCACTCTGCCGGCGATTCTCTGCGCGTGCTCACCTATCGCAATCCTGACTCCGGCCAGCCCGATCCCACGGAAACTTCTCCCCAGAGGAGTACCAATGAGCCGGGCTTTGCCGAGGTGGAGGCGCTGCTGGCGAATAAGCAGACGCAGCCTGCGGCAGCAGCGTCTGCGCGCCCGGCGCACAACGTCATCCTCCTGTTTGATAACTCGCTTTCGATGCAGTGGGACAAACTCGAGCGTAGTTATGAAGCCATGCAGAAGGTCCTGCATTCGCTTTCCGCCAATAACAATGATCAGTTCAATCTGCTGATGTTCAACAGCAAAGTCACGCCATTTCAGCCCGGCCTGAGCGGCGCGACTCCGGTGAGCCTGCAGAAGGTGACCGACTTTGTACGCGGCAGCCGGCTGCGCGGCGGCACCGACCTTCAGGGTGCGCTGGCCGCCGGCCTGGCGCAGTGCTCGCCGGGCTCTTCGAACAACTACCTGGTCCTGCTGACCGATGGCTCCGCCACGCGCGGGAACGTAGTCAGCGGAAAACTGGCCGCCTGGTACGCGGACAAATGGAAAGCCTTGCCGGAAGCAAGCCGCCCCAAGCTCTTTGTCTTCGCCGTGGGCGACGACGCCAACCTCCCGCTGCTGCGCATGCTCACGCGCACGGACGGGCTGCTGGAAAACGTGCTCTCCACCGAGCCCGCGGAGTTCAAGCTGAATGCCTTCATCGCCAAGATGAACATGAATCCCATCGGCGACATGGGGCTCGCGGTGTCGCCGCAGTCCGCGCTTGATCTCGTTTATCCGCTTCAGGACACCTCGTTCGCCGGCTCCATGGCGTCATGGGTCGGCCAGTACAAATCGGCGCAGAAGAATGTTGGCTTTGATGTCGCGGGCGTTCGCGACGGCGCGCCTTTCAAGCTTCACGGCGCTGCTGACCTGCCGCAGAAATCGCTGGAGCATGACCAGCTTCCGCGCCTCTGGGCCAGGGCCCGCGTGGATGCGCTGCTGGAGAAGATCGAGCGCGAAGGCGAGGACCAGGCCACCATCGACGAAATCATCCGCCTGGCCCGGAAGTACAAATTCGTGACGCCGTACACATCGTTTCTGGCGGTGCCGCGCGCGCTGCTGCGCCCGCGCGTGATCCGCCCCGGAGATCCGGTGCTGCGCGTGCACACCGATCCCTCGATCGTCTCCGTGGTCGCGCTGTTTCCCTTTGGCCTGACCAAGCCGTTGCGCCACCTGGATAAGGAAGATGTCTGGCAGACGCGCTTCCTCGCTCCCGTCGATATGGGAGATGGCACGCATACGGTGCGGCTGGTGCTGCGCGACCGCAACGGGGCTGTGTATCGCGAATCCAAGACCTTTGTCATCGTCAGCAAGCCGCCCACGTTGAAGATCATCTTGCCGCACAAACAATTCCGCAGAGGCGAGACCATTCACCTGAAGATCCATGCCTCTTCAAGCACGCGCACCGTGCTGGCGCAGCTAGAGGGCGCGGCGCCCGTCAGCCTGCGCTGGAACCCCGACGAGGCCGCCAGCAGCGGCGATCTCCTGGTGCCCAGCGAACTTGCTCCGGGGAACTATCGCCTGACCGTGACTGCCGAAGACATTGCGCACAACATCGGCGCGCAGGAGGTGCAAATTGAAGTACTGCCGTAAAGCCCTGCTCAAAACCTCCCTTGTCCTGATCGGTCTGGCAGCCGGCTTGATGGTGGCGCGCGCCGCCATGCCGGAGTGGATCCAGAACATCGCTCTCGGCTCTCTGGCTGACAGCGCGATCTTCGGCACGGTGATTCTGCCCACCGGCCCGGTGACCGTTCGCCGTCCGCCTTCTGAGACCGTTCCTGCGCTGGCTGATCTGGTAAAGCAGCATCCGCAGCAGGCCGACCTCTATTCCCTTAAGGCGCTTGAAGAAGAGCAGAAACTGGATTTCACGGCCGCCGAGGCGGATTGGAAGCTCTACCTGCAAAACACCGCGGACAAGGCCGCTGCGCAGATTTCTCTCGCCGATTTTTACCACCGCCGCCACCGTCCGCAGGATGAGGTCAATGCTCTCTCCGCTGCGGCGCGCATGCCCTCGCCGCCAACGGAGAAATTCACGCCTGTTGCCGACCAGCGCTCATGGCAGGCCTTCGAGCGCATCTTTCGCGTGATTGACGCGCAAGCGTTAGGGAAGAACGTCTCCACGGAGCAGTACAACGCGTGGATCGCCCGCTATCCGCAGGAGCAGGGGCTGTATGGCCGCTATTTTGAATTTCTTCTCAACGAAAAGGATTTCAAGGCTGCGTCCGACCTGATCGCCGGATATCGCACCAAATTTCCCAACGATGAAGTCTTTCCCACCCGCGCCCGCGCGCTGCTTGCGTATAAGCAAGGTTCCGTCGTCGAAGGCCTGGCGATCTACGAAAAAAACTTTCAGCCGCTCTGGCCGCCTGAGCTGATCAAGAACTACTTCGACCTGGTGCGCGAGACCCGCAGCCTGCGCAAATTCCTGGACCAGGCGCACGCCGACCTCGCCCGCAATCCTGACGATCTCAACGCCGCGGCCCGCCTCTTTTATTACTACCAGCAGCAGGGCGATCTTCCGGCGGCGCAGCAGGCCATCACCGACTATCGTTTAAAGAAAGACGCGCGCAAGGCCGCCTGGACGCAGGCAGAGCTTTACACCTTTGCCCGCCTGCTTGATGCCGTTCACCTTTATCCCGAAGCTGCGCGCTATTACTTCGCGCTGTACAACGCACCCGGCGCGGATTCCGCGGAAAAAGGCCTGGCCGGCCTGACCAACATCCTGCTGTTGGCGCCGGAGCAGCCGGTGCGCTTCGGCACGGGCGATATCTCGATGTACAAAGACATCGGCACCATGGATACCGGCCCCGGCTACCTGAATGGCATCCTTTCGCTGGTTCTCAATACCACCTCGCCGGCTTCAAAGTATTCCCAGGAGCAGCAGCGGGCCGTTCCCTACTTCCACCGCTCCCGCGCCGCCGAATTGGTCGCCCTCTTCGACAAACGCTTCCCGAATTCTGCATCACGTCCAGAGCTGCATGCCGGCCTGATCCAGGCCTACGCAAATTACGGAGAAGACGCAGCCGTCCTCGCCGCCGGAAATGAGTTCCTAAATGCTTTCCCCGCCGCCGCAGAGCGCAACCAGGTCGCTCTGTTGGTGGCCGATGCTTACGCACGCACCGGCAACACCAAGGGCGAATTCGCGATCTATGACACGCTCCTTCAGGAGCTGGCGCGCAAGGCGGAAGGCGTGCCCCTGGGCGGGCAATTCGATCAGCGGCCCCAGCAAAGCGCTGAATCCGCGGAAAGCGGCGACCAGTCCGCCGACGAAAGCGATGATAGTGAAAGCAGCGGGCGTGTTGTTAATCGCCGCGGCTCTGCTCAGCAGCGCCAGGCCTTTACCGTGCAGAAGACGGCGTCAGCGGCCGGCGGCGTGCGCTCGCCGGAGTACCAGCGCGTGCTCGATCGTTACATCGCGCGGCTGGTCTCGCTGCATCAGGTTCCCGCGGCGCTGGCCGTGTGGCGGCAGGAGCTGGACCGCAATCCCTATGATCCGGGATTGTACGAAAAGTTTGCGCGCTTCCTGGATGGCAACCGGCTGGGCACGGAAGAGGAGGCGGTGTACAAAAAAGCGATTCAGCAGTTTCCCGGCACAAGCTGGTATCACAAGCTGGCCCGCTGGTATCTGAAGGAAAAGCGCAGCCGCGACCTGGAAACGCTCTCGGCGCAGGTGATCCAGATCTTTTCCGGCAGCGACCTGCAAGCCTATATCCAGGACACCTATGGCGCGCCGCAGCAGCTTCAGCTGCGATTCAATCAGCTGGCGCATGAACGCTTCCCCCACAATCTCACCTTCGTGCGCAATCTTTTGGACCTCTACCACAGCAAGCCTTTCTACAACCAGGTGGCCTGGGAAGGCTTGCTGCGCAACTACTGGTTTGCCGACGAGACGCTGCGCAGCCGCTTCTTCGAATATCTCTCCAGCAGCGGCAAACTGGAAAACGAGCTGCATGTCCTGAACGCGCTCTCGTCGTCCAATGCCGGGCAGACTGCCTCCAATCCGGTGGCGCAGCGCTTTATCGCTGAAGCTGAGCTGTGGCGCTCGCACTTTGAAGCCGGCGCTCCGGTGATTGCTGCGGTGGCCAGACAATATCCGGCTGACGCCGAAATTGGAGAGCGTGCGTCTTCGCTTTATCGGTCGCTTGCGTACTTCGATCCCAAAGCGACCGATGTTGCTGTTGCCATCGAAACCAACCTGCTCGCCGCGGCGCCCGCGGATCGCAACCGTCTGGCGCGCATCGGCGACATCTATTCCGATCGCGAGCAGTTCGCGAAAGCCTCGCCCTACTGGAACAAGATGGCGGAAACCGAACCCGGCAGCCCGCGAAGCTATGAAGAGGCAGCAACGGTTTTCTGGGATTATTACTTTTTTGACGACGCCCTGCGCCTGCTCAACCTGGGCCGCAGCAAGTTGCACAATGATGCGCTCTATGCCTATCAGGTCGGCGCAATTTATGAGAGCCGGCATGATTACCCCCGCGCAGTCGATGAGTACGTGAAGGGGGCGCTGGCGGAGACAGCATACAGCCAGGCCCGGGGAAGGCTGCTGCAACTGGCCACGCGCAAGGCCGCCCGCGACGCCGTGGATGGCGCAACCCAGAAAGCCGTTACGGCGGGCAACTATGATCTGGCGGCCGTCCAGTTGCGCGTCGACGTTCTGGAAGCGCAACAGCGCAAACAGGACGTGACGCCGTTTCTTGTCGCGGCGCTCGATCACTCCAGCTCCGTAGAGACGCTGGAAAACATCGAGAACATGGCCAAAGACAAGTCGCTCGAAGCGGTGCGCCAGCATGCGCTGGAGCGGCAGGTTGCCGTGAGCACCGATCCCGTCCGCCGGCTGGAGCTGCGCTATGCGCTGGTGAATTTCTACGAGCAGAAGAAAGACCTGAGCGCGGCGCAGCAGAACATCGAAGCGCTCTATCGCGAAAATCCGCGCATCATGGGCGTGGTCCGCTCAACCGTCGATTTCTACTGGCGCAACAAGATGCAGCAGCGCGCCGTGGACGTCTTGAGCCAGGCCGCAAAAGATTCGTACCCGGCGCTGAAGTCGCAGTTCACCTTTGAAGCAGCCCGCAAGTTGACCGACATGAATCAGTACGATCAGGCGCGCAAGCTGCTGCTCGCGCTGCTCAACGATTCGCCCTACAACGGCGAATACCTGGCCGCGATGGCCGAAACCTATTCGCGCGCCGGAGACAACGCAGGCCTCCGCGACTTCTATCAGGAAAAGATCAAGATCTTTCAGAAATCAACATTGTCTGCCGACGATCGCAAGGAGCGCATTGGCACTTTGCGTCGCGGGCTGATTCCGGCGCTCACCGCGCTCAAGGACTATGCCGGCGCGATGGACCAGTACATCGAGGTCATCAACGCCTATCCTGAAGACGCCGGACTGGTGGGCGAAGCCGCGGTTTACGCGCAGCGATATCAGCGTAAGGACCAGCTGCTCAACTTCTATACGAAAACGGTGACGCAATCGCCGAAGGACTCGCGCTGGGCGGTGGTGCTGGCGCGCATTCAAACCAGCTATGAAGATTATGACGCTGCCATTCGCACCTACGCGCAGGCGATCAAGGTCCGCCCTGACCGCCAGGACTTGGCTGTAGCAAAAGCAACGCTGGAAGAGCGGCTGCTGCGCTTTGACGATGCCGCCGGCGACTATGCCACGTTGTACGAGCGGGCCTATCACGATTCGCACTGGATGGAGAAGGTCGCCGAGGTTCGCGCGCGCCAGAGCAAGCCGGAACAGGCGGTGCAGGCGCTGAAGACCGCGCTGATCGATGGCCGCCCGGAAGTTCCGGGTAAATACTTCATCGTGGCTGAACGGCTGGAAGGCTGGGGCATGCTGGCGCCCGCGCGGCAGTACGCGGAGAAGGGAATCGAGCTAGCCGGCCAGGAGCTGCTGGCCAATTCTGACAATCACGCGGGAGCGCAAATCTACGCACGCATCATGACCCGGTTGCGGCAGCAGGATGCGGCGTATCAGAAGCTCGGATCGGCCATTGAAGCCGCAAGGATGTTTCCGTCGCTGGCCGATCGTCCACCGAAGAACGGAGTTGAAGCGGCCAGCAACGTTGAGCTGCGCAAGAGCATGCAGGGGACGAGCAGCAACAACGCCCGCGCCGGCATGACGGCCTGCATGCGCGAGATCGGCTCCGCCGTGGGCAAGTACTTTACGCCGGAAGAAAAAGTTGAGTTCGCCAAATGGCTGGACGCGCACAATGCGGCCATGAACCGCGCCGATGCCTACGATTACCTGCTGCCCGCGGCGGAAAAGGCCGGCATCCCCGAGTTCCAGGTGAAGCTGATGTACGAGGCGACCCTGGCCCGGCCAAACATCGCCACATATTCTTCCAAGCTTGAGGACCTGCAGGTACGCCGTCTCAAGTTGAAGGAAATGGGCCAGCAGTTCGAGCGTATTGCCGAGGTCAGGCTGGCCGGTCAGCAATACAGCGGAACGGGATATCTGGCCAAGGCGCAGGATACGTACCACCGGGCCGGAGACGAAGATGATGAGTTCCGCGTGCTGGAGACATCGCGATCCGGCAAAGAACGGCAGGAGCGGTATTACGAACTGCTGCTGAAACGGAATCCGCAGCGTCTCTTGCAGTATGCCAACAACACCAAAGCGCTGGCCGATGACAAAGCCAATTATGTGATCGCGCACGGTGATGGCAAGCTGGCGCTGGCCGCAGTCGACGCGCGCGGCGCGCTGGAACCGCCCGTCTGGCGCTCGGCTTACACTGGCCTTGTCGGGCTTTACTTTGCAAATCCGGGCCCACAGATACAAACTGCGTTCAGCACCGCCCTGGGTGACGCCACCATCGGCGACCGCCTCTCCAGGCCGCTCAATCGCAAACAGACCCTGGCCGGCGACGTCTGGTTCTACTATGCCTCGCGTTACGGCGAATATCTGGGCACAGTGAAGAAGACTGATGCAGAAGACTTTCTGCCAGCCGAAATCGAACACACGCCGACGCTTGCTGCTGCGTACTTTACTACCGCCCTGTACTACGAAGAGAAGGGCGATCTTGCCGCCGCCATCGCCGACTATGGACACGTCGTTGACTTCGATTCGCAGCGCATCGACGTGCACAACCGTTTGGCGGGAATCTACCTGAAGCAGAACCGCACTGACGACGCTACGGCCGAATTGAAGCGGGCGCTGGAGCTTTTGAAAATCCAGACAACCACCGCGCGCACGCCGGAGACCTTCTGGGGCGATTTTGCCGCAACGGTCAATAATCTGGCCGGCCACAAATTGCTGGCGCAGTTCCAGCCGGACGTGATCCAGGTCCTGCATTACTACGTGAAGCGCAACGGGGCGTACCGTGTGGACCCGCTTCTGCAAAGTGCCTTCGCTCACGCGGAGAGCCCCGCGGCCGCGAGCGCGCTGGTGCTGGAACTCTCAGCTGATGCGCCGGAAAAGTTATCGTTCCTGCGCGGAGCCCTGGTGACGCGCCGAGCCTCCAAGATTGATAAAGAGCCCATCTATCGCCGTGCGCTGGAACTGGCGCAGGAAGCCGCGCAAAAGGCCGAAGGCGTCTCGCGAGGCTATGCGCAGGAGGAGTTTGACGGCCTTCAGCTGGAGTGGTTGAAATATCTGTTCGACAGCAAACAGTATGAACGGTTAAAGAGCGAACTGGCCACGCTGCCTAAGTCCACATGGGAACGGCGGACCGAACTGGTGTCACTGCAGCTGAAGCTGGCGGCAAAAACAGGAGGCGTAGATGCGATCATCGCCGGCTACCGTGGCGATCCCGCGCACGCGCCCGCCGGCGACCTGCTGCGCAAGACAGCAACCGATCTGCAATTCATGAGCGAGAAGGCGTCTGCGAGCAAGATTCTGGAGTTCGTATTCACTCGCGAAATCGATGATCGCAACCTGACCGCGGCTAACATGCTCGGGCTGGCGGAGATCCGCCTCGATGCCGGCGATCTTGAAGGCGCCGTGGCGCTGCTGCGGCGAATGACGCTGGTGGTCGGCAACCCGTTTGAGACGCAGGACGGAGCTGCGGCCCTGCTGGTGCGCACCGGGCATCCGGCGCAGGCGATCAGCTTCCTCGAGGAGCTGGTAAAAGCCGTGCCGTGGAACGCGCAGTATCGCGGCCGGCTGGCACAGGCACGGATTGCGGCTAATCAGGATGTTGCCGCGGCGCAGAAGGAATTGGCCGCCATTGTTTCCGACAAGGTTTATACCATTTACGGAGATCGCGTCACTTTCGCTGACGGACTCCAGGGTGCCGCTCTTCCCGCCACCCTGGGTAGCGGAGAGCTGGACTACCTGGCGCATGGCAGCGGCGCCAGCGGAAACGTTGCTCCCGACCAATCGTTCTACTTCGCGGCGCGGCTTAAAGCGGCGAAGAGTGCGCCGGCAGCGGAGCGCGTTAAACTCTTGCGCGCCGCTCTGGAAGACAATCCTGACGGTGATGACGCTCGCGTTCCACTGCTGCAAGCGGCCAGCGAAACCGGCGATTACCATCTCGCCCTGGCTGCGATGCACCCATTCCTCAACAACTATAGCTGGCGTAATTCCATCGAGATCGCCCGCGACTTTGACGACGGGGAAAATTCCCCTCCGGAATTTCAAGAGGAAAACAGCACTCGGACCTTTGCCAAGCTGTCTGCCAAGGAGAAAGCGGAGATCGCCCGCGAACTGGGAACGGCTTACGAAAAAACCGGATCGCCTGACGAGGCGTTGTCCTATCTGCAACCAGCCGCGCGTCTGGAACCCGATGCCGCGCTCCAAGCGCAACTCAACAAGGAAGTTCAGCAGATCCAGCTCTTGCAGCGGCGGCGGACCAGCAATCAGAACCGCCGGCCGGAAATACATTCGCAGCTTGAGCAGCAGCACCTGGTCCGACCAAGGCTGCCCGAGCCGGCACCACCGAAGCAAACACGTTCGGGAAGCCAGGTACAGAAAGGAGGCGCGCAATGAGGCTGCACCGCAAATCGCTGACCATGGGAGTGCTGGCTTTGTGCGTGAGCGGGATCGTCGCCTGGAGTCTCTTCAGGCCGCAGAGCGCGCCGGCGCGGCCGCTGGACCAGCTTGTGCCTGAAGGCTCCATGCTGTACATCGAGGCGAAGGATTTCGGCGCGCTGCTCAAGGAGTGGAACAGCTGCAGCGAACGCCTGCAGTGGCTGAAGAGTGACAACTATCGCGTTTTCTCCACCTCGCGTCTGTTCCTGCGACTGGGCGAAGCCTCTGACCAGTTTGCTGCCGCTGCCGGTTTGCCTCCGAATATGGAGTTCCTCACCGAGGCCGCGGGCAGGGAGAGCGCCGTCGCGCTTTACGATATCGGCAATCTGGAATTCCTCTTCCTCACGCGGCTCTCATCGGCCACCTTTCTGCAGTCGAAGCTGTGGCAGTCGCGGAGCAAGTTCCAGCCACGGACAGCCGCCGGCAAGCAGTTCTACGTCCGCAAAGATGACGCTTCCGGGCGCGTGGTCGCATTTGCCGTGGTCGACAACTACCTAATTCTGGCCACGCGAGAGGACCTGCTGGCCGGCACGCTTGAGTTGATGGGCGGCAGCAAGGGACGCAGCCTGCAACAGGAAGGGTGGTACGCGCAAGCCGTGGCAGCGGCGCCCAAAACTGCGGGTGAGCTTCGCATGGCGATGAACCTCAAGAAGCTTGCGGTAACGCCCCATTTCCGTACCTATTGGGTCCAGCAAAACATCACCGAGATGCAGAGCTACTCGGCTGCGATCTCCGATCTGTATCGCGAAGGCCAGGTCTATCGCGAAGAACGCATCATCTTTCCGGAAGAGCCGGCGGACGAGAGCGCTCTAGCGCAATCGTCGCAGGCAGTTTCCAGCCTGCTTTCTGTGGTCCCGATGAATTCGGGCTTTTACCAGGTCTCCATGGCCGACGCGCGGGCGAGCGTCGCCGCCCTGCGGCAGAAAATCCTTGCGCCCGGGGCCAGCTCATTCGTTGACAGAAAACTTGCCCCGCAGGTGCAGCTGACCAGCGGTACGGCCGGGTCGGCGGCCGATCTGGAGACGCGTATCGACGTGGAACCTGCGTTGCGAGGCGCCGCCGATGATCCAGGGAAGGCGTTGTTGGAAGCTTTGGGAAAGGCGACACCCAAAGCGATGATGGTGGTGCAAGCGACGGCGAAGACAAACGATGGAGTGCTGCTCCGCATTCCCACGGTGGTGGCTATTGCCGGCGCGGGTGATTGGGATCTGGCCGGGCTCGAGCGCGCGGCGCAGCAGATGCTTGCGCCCGCTATGACGGCATCTGATCTTGGGCTGCAATGGCGCGAAGTCAAGGACGCCGGCGGCTATTTTGAGCTTGATGGGCTCAATCCGGTGCAGATCGCGGTACGCGGCAAGATCGTTTACTTCGCCAATGACGCCGAGCTCCTGAGTACGGCCCTGCAGGCAAGAAACCAGCCGCCTTCCGGGCCAGTAACTTATGCCGGCGCTTTCAGCCATGCGCGCGAGCGCGAGAACTTTTACAAATTGACTTCACTGCTTGACCAGAATGCGCGCGCCACAGAACAGGAGCCGCAGTTCTTCTCGCAGAACATCGCCAGCTTCAGCCGGACTTTCAGCAATCTGGAATCGGAAGAGGCCATAACTCGCCAGACAAAGGATAGAATCCAACAGACGGTAACGTATCGTTGGATTCATTAGCAAATCGAAGCAGTATTGCGGGCGCGCTGTTATTGGCTCTCCTGGGGACCTGCGCACCTATTCGCGCCGGAGGCCAGGATCTGCATTCACAATCAGCGGCCGCAGTCCTGACGCATGACTTTGCCGATCCCGATCTCTCCTATCTGTTGCTCGACGAAGATGGCCGGGTGGTGGCGGAGCGCTGGGAGCACGCGGAGCGCGATATTCCCGTTGGTTCGCTGACCAAGCCATTTATGGCCGTGGCTTATGGGCGCACCCACGCGTCGTTCCCGAAATTTCGCTGCACCGGCGGGAAGACCTGCTGGCTTCGCCGCGGCCACGGGACACTCAAGGTGCGGGAAGCCATCGCGCTCTCCTGCAATTCTTTTTTTCACCAGCTGGTCGCCCATGGAGGTCCCGAATTTCCCGCGGCGATGGCGAACTTTGCGTTGCACTCGGCAGGCGACCAGGCGAGCAGCCAATCCGTTACGACGGCATCTCCCCTGGCGCTGGCGCGGGCTTATCTGGAGCTGACCCGACAAGGCCATGAGCCTGCGGTCGCGCCGGTGCTTCAAGGGCTGGCTCTTTCGGCAAAATCGGGCACCGCTAAACCAATAGGCGAAGCTTTGCCGGAGATGAACGTGCTCGCAAAAACCGGTACGGCGCCTTGCACGCACAAGAAGAGAGCTCCGGGCGACGGCTTTGCCCTGGTGATGTACACCGTGGAAAAGCCGGGCGCCGTTCTGCTGGTCCGCTTGCACGGCCGGCCCGGCTATATGGCAGCAGCCGTCGCTGGGCGCATGATTGCCAGGATCGAAACGGGAGCAGCACGATGAAAGGGTCCTGGAGAATTTTATTGCTGTGGCTGCTGGCCGCCTGCTGGGCGCGAAGCCAGCCCCACGAGGTACGAATCGGCGTGCTTGGCCTTTTTCATCCGAAAGTCATCATTGTCTCGCCCAGGGATGGGAAGCCTCTTCAGTGCTCTGCCGGTGAAGAGCGCTGGGCGGTGGGCGAGCCGATGCATGTGGTGCTTGCCGGAGAGCGCCTGCGCACGTCAGGACCCAAAGCCACGGAGATCGCGTCTCTTTCCTGCAGCGACGGCCAGGGCGGGGCCGCCGAATTCATGGTCGCAGTCCCGGGAAAAATCTCGCGCAGATATCAGGGCAAGCTGGAACTGCAGGCGCAGACGGGTGAGCTCGTGGTCGCCGTGCGGATGGATTTGGAAGTGGCGGTCGCCTCCATTGTGGCTGCTGAAAGCCCGCCGCAAGCGCCGGTGGAAGCGCTGAAGGCCCAGGCTGTGGCCACACGCTCCTTTCTCATTGCCGGGAAGGGGCGGCACAACGGTTTTGATTTCTGCGATACCACGCATTGCCAGTTTCTGCGTTTGCCACCGCTGGAGGGAGCTCCTGCTGCCCAGGCCGCGGCTGCGACGCGAGGGCTGGTGCTGGCTTACAAAGGGCAGGCGTTTGCGGCGATGTACAGCGCGAGCTGCGGAGGCCGCACGCACTCACTCGACGAGCTTGGCGTCGCCACGCGGGGCTATCCGTATTTTTCTGTGACCTGTGACTACTGCCATCGCCATCCTGAGAAGTGGGTGGCCCGGATCAGCGAGGCGGACGCAGCCGGACTCCAGCAGACGGAAAGTTCGCGCCTTAAGCTGGCGCGCAGGCTGGGATGGAAAACCATTCCTGGAAACTCGTACTCATCGCGCACAGAGAATGGCGAGGTAATCCTGGAGGGGAGCGGCGTTGGGCACGGGATCGGATTATGCCAGCGCGGCGCGGCCGATATGGCGCGTAAAGGCGCAAGCTTTCAACAGATTCTTGAGCACTACTATCCCAATACCGAACTCAAGCAGTTTTAGCTGGATCACGATCGCGATCAACAGCCCGGCCAGTGACAGCACGACGATCAGCAGCCACTTCATGGAAGCTCCTTGGTTAGGGCCGGGTTCAGTCCATTGGCTTTGGAATCGGATTGTAAGCTCGGAATCCCGTTCTATGAGATTGCAATCCCGATTCCCGCCGGGATTTTGCAGAGATACCGTTGCTATAATCCGTCGCTACAAACATTCACTATTGAGGGACGCAATATGAGTGCTTTGAAGAAGCTGGAACCGTACACTTACGCTGCATTGCGCATCGTCTTTGGGTTTCTGTTCACCTGCCATGGGGCGGGAAAGATCCTCGGTCTCTGGGGCCAGCCGAAACCAATGAATACGCTCACCTGGGCCGGAGCGGGGATTGAGCTTGTTGGCGGAGCGCTGATCCTGATCGGTCTGCTTACGCCTCTGGCGGGATTCATTGCAAGCGGCGAAATGGCAGTTGCTTATTTCAATTTTCATTTTCTGCCGTCCGGCCGGCCACACCATTTCTTTCCTATCGAGAATGGCGGCGAGCTCGCAGTGATCTACTGCTTCGTCGCGCTGTATATAGCCTGCCGTGGTGCGGGTAAGTGGGGCGTGGACCGGAGCTGATGCTTCAGACGCCAGCCAGGGCCGCAGCCTTGTAGCGGTCGAGCCCGCGGCTGAGCTGCTGCAAAGCTTCTCTGACCGATTCTGTTGGTGCGCCCACGCCGACGCGGAACCGCTGCGGGTCCTCAAAAAATTCGCCGGGCACGAGTGATGTTTCAAATTCATCGCGGAGCAAACGGCTGAACGCTTTGACGCTGCCATGCTTGAGCCGCGGGAATGCGATAGTGCCATTTTCCGGCCAGAAGTACTCCAACTCATCGCGAGAGGCGAGAAAATCCCGTAGCAGTTTGCGGTTTACCTCCAGAGTAGATTTCATGTCCGCGGCGATCGCTCCTAATTTGTGGAACGCAATCACGCTCAGCAGCTCCGCCGGATGGGCAAACGTTGCGCCGTGCAGATCATTGATGCGGAACATGCGCCGGGCCAGTTCGGGTGAGGCAAACACCCAGCCGCAGCGCAGCCCGCTCAGTCCGTAGGCCTTGGTGAGGCTGTTGGTCACGATGAAGCGCTCGGGATCGAGAAGAAACGAGCTCTGCGGCGCCTCCTCAAACAGCATCTCACGGTAAACTTCGTCCACCATCACGCAGGCGCCCGCCTTCTGCGCCAAACGGCCGAGCTCGCGCAGAGTCGAGTCTGGCGTCAACGCGCCGGTGGGATTGTGTAAGTTGCAAATGACGATCAGACGCGTGCGCCCCGTCAGGTTGCGTTCAACGTCCGCTAGATCGATGGCGAAATTGTTCTCGGCCCGGCGGGGAAAGCGCTTGATCTCAAGCCCGAGATAGCGCGCCGTGCTCAACAGCAATTCGTAGGTCGGCTGCTCGACCAGAATCTCGTCGCCCGGTTCGGTGGTGGCGGCGAGCGCCAGGTAATTGGCCATCGAGGTGCCAACCGCGCTCACGACGCATTCCTGCGGCACGCGATAACGCCGGGCGATCGCCTGCAGCAGCGGCTCGTAGCCATAGATGGATGGGCCATTGATTTCCAGCTGGTCGATGGTCACTCCCAGTTGCGCCAAAGGAAAGTTGAGCATTCCGCTCGTGGCCAGATTGAATTTCGCGGCCGAATGGAGCTTGGCCCACTCCATATAGGGGGAATATGCCGTGCTTCTGGAGAAGGTCATCGATGTGCAACCCACCTCCAAATGTAATACACCGGGAATCCGCTCGCCAGAATTGCGAAGCCGATCAGAGTATTTTCGGGAAACGTATAGATGGTGTTGATGACAACAGCCACGCAAGCCACACAGAAGAACGCCGTCGAATAAGGATGGCCGGGCATCGAAAAGGCGGAGCGTGCGGGCTGGCGCCGGCGCAAGACAAACAGGCAGCCCGCCGTGATCGCCCAGAAGAGCACGTCCATTGACGTCACGTAATTGAGGATCTTGTCGTAACTTCCGGTAGTCAGGATCACGACGGTCCAGATGCTCTGGAGAGTAATGGCGAGCACCGGAGCGTGGCTCTTGGGATGGACCTCCGCCAGTTGGCGGAAGAACAGCCGGTCCTTCGCCATGGCGAAGTAGACACGTGGGGCCGTGAGTACGCTCTGGCTTAGGTAACCCAGCGTAGAAAGCGCGATGCCAAGCGCAATAATGGTGGCGCCGCGCTGGCCCATGGCCATCCTCATGACCGCTGAGGCGGGCGCTTGCGTCTGCGCCAGAGTCGCCACGCCCAGGACGCGCACGCAAACGAAATTCACTGAGAGGTACAGCAGCGCAACGCCGATCACGCCCATGATCAATGCTCGCGGCAAATCACGGCGCGGGTTGCGCATCTCACCGGCGGCGAAGGTCGCCGTATGCCACCCTCCAAACGCAAACACCACGGGGACCATGGCCGCCCCGAAAGCAGAAAGAAGCGAGAGCGATGGAGGGTGGTCCAGAACCGGCTTCCAGGTGATGTGGCCACGAACCAGGAAGAATCCGGCAAAGACAAGAAGCGAAATGGCGAGAATCTTCAGGACCATGAGAGCGCTCTGCACCGTGCCGCCGGCCCGCACGCCCATGCAGTTGATCAAAGTGAGGAGTGCCAGGGCAAAGATGCCCACGAAGGTCTCGCCGCCGTGAAATCCGAAAAGTTCAAGAAAATACCGTGAGAAGGTAACGGTCACCGCGGCCATACCACCGGTCTGGATGACCAGCAGCAATACCCAGCCGTAAAGAAACGCCACCAGCGGGCTGTAAGCTTCGCGCAGATACGCGTACTGTCCTCCGGCCTGCGGCATCCGGTCGGCAAGTTCTGCCCAGATGAATCCGCCCAGCAGTGCGATGCAGCCGCCGGCGACCCAGGCGCCCAGGACCAGCGCCGGCGTGTGCACGCGCTGGGCCACCACGTAAGGGTTCATGAACACGCCAGTGCCGATAATGCCGCCCATTACCAGCATGGTGGCATCGAACAACCCAAGCCGCCGCGCCAGCGGTTGCGCCGGCGACGGTTCGCTTTGTGAGACAGGGGAGCTCAAGGGTTTTCCTGACCGGGCAATAGTAAGTGAGGGGCCCGGCAAAGGACAGCAGGACGTGCAATGCAGGAGGGAATTCCGCACCGCCCTGCGGTCGACGATGTCCTTTTATTAAGCAGCGGCTTTCTTCCGCTTTTTCCGGGCACCGGCGATCAATGCCAACAGCCGCTGGCCGAGACAGCCGAAGAGGAAAGCGAGGACCATGATCGCGCTGGTGTACTGTTCGGCCGTCCGCAAACCGACAAACACCGTGTATTCGTGGATGGCAAATGCGGCCAGTCCGCAGATGGCGCCGAAAACGACCGGCGTAAGCGTCACCAGAACATTTTGCGTCGCGGACTCGTTGCGTCCACGGATCAGCGACTGCACCCCGCAAAATGCGGCGCCTACAAGCCCGAAGAAGAGCACTCCGGCAATCATGCGGATGCGCCCGGAGAAGATCATGAACGGACCAATGGCAATGGCGGCCAGCGCACACACGATCAGCAGGACGCGAAGGTGGTTACCGGTGGCTTCGGCGCGATAGGACTGGTAGCTGGAGTCGGCATTGCGCAGGGCCATGGCATCGGCCACGCGCTCCGGGGTGAGCTGGTCATCAATTCCGGCCAGCAGATGATCGATAGCCTCGCCCCGCCACGAAGCTATCCTGGCGGCTTCTTCGCGCAGAATATAGGCCTGGTTCGCCAGCTCCGTCTGGTTCATGCCAAACAAGGCGTAGCGCTGCGCCGCATGCAGGCAAAACCAGCCATCTTCGATGTCGTTACTCTCAAGGCAACGTTGGACATTATTGAGCTGCTCATGTGCGGCCGTGGCCCAGGCCTTGTCTGAATGCGGGCTTCGGCGTTCCAAAAAGCCCAGTTGCACGCGGAAGGCTTCCGCTTCGCGCATCAGGCCCGAATAGGCGTGACGCTCCGCCGCGGAATGCTTCTGCGGCGCCAGGGGCAGCGGCTGCGTGACCGGCTCAGGCGCGACTAAGCTTTCCGGCATTGCCTGCTTTTGCGCGGCGCCAAGGCGGGAGAGCAGCGCTTTCTCCTGCGCATAAGAGAGTCGCTCGATCGCGGCGGGAACCGGCAGCCAGACAGCCTCTCCGATCTCTTCCGGGTTGAAAGCGCCGCGGTCGTCGACCACGGTCATCTTCCAGAAGAGGACAACTTTGGGTACGCCCTCAGCGGAATAGCTGATGGTGCCGAGATAATTTCCGATGCGGCACGAGCAGCCGGTTTCTTCCAGGACCTCGCGCACGGCCGCTTCCTGGAATGATTCGCCATCTTTGACTTTGCCGCGGGGCAGCGTCCAATCCTGATGGCGCTTGCGGTAGACGACCATGACTTCATCGCCGCGGGAAGAGGTGCGCTGCAAAATTCCGCCGGCAGCTTTGATCACCGGAGGGTCAGCCGGAGCGATCGGAGCAGGTTGGGTTGCCATATTTAATTTCGGATTGTAACCCGACAGCGAAAAATTTCAGCAACTCATTTTTTAATCTGCTTTAGGACTTGCCGGTGCGGTTCCCTGAGCGGCCTGAAGCGGCCCAACGTTGACGGCGGAAGAAAGATCATATTCTTCGTAACCGCGCAGGACCTTTCCCGGCGAAGCCGGCCGGAGAACGTACAGAAAGGGACGCGGTGGCGCGCCGGTTTCAGTCCGCTCCACCTCAAACCACTCTCCGCTCATGCCGATGGTGATGCTTGCGTTCCATCGCTGCCTGGGTTCGGCGCAGGCGATCCGGATGCGCCCATCGGAAGTTTTTTCCAGGGTGTCGGGCGGAAGCGCCGTCTTTTCGCGGCGTTCAACCCTGCGCTTTGCAAGCTGCGCAGCTTTGAAGCCGAGAAATACGAGAAAGCTGGGAAGCACTTCGGCCGCGATCAGCCCGCCGGCAAAACGCGCCAGGCCTTCGATGGCGAGATAAAGCAGGAGGAAAGAAACCGGGTGCACAAGATATTCGAGTGTGATGAAAACGGCAATGCCCGCCTCGATTACTTCCGTGGTTCCGCCGATATGCGGTCCGTATTGTTGCGCCCGCAGGACGAAGTAACTTTTGAAGCGGACCAGGAGCACGAAGGCGGCGATCAGGAATTGCGCCAGGCCGCCCCAGGTCGCTGCGCGCAAGGTGCGCTGTGGCGATTCGGGTGGAGCATTCCGCCTTACAGCAGCAGGGCAGAACGACAGCAGAAAATCGCGGCATGCGGTCAGCATCGGAATACAAGGCGGAATAGCGGCGTCATGAATGTGGCCGTCTCTACGGCGAAAAATGTCCTTAGGCCATCGGGTGTAAGGCGCAGCTGCAGCTCTTTTAAAAAACCGTGAAAGTTAAGCCAACTGTACACCTTAGTCTTAGCTCAAAGCTATCTGAGGTAAGTGCCATTGACACGGAAGCTTGTATTCTTGTGCCTTGTTCCCCTTCTGGCCCTAATCATCGGTTGTGGTGGTGTCGCTCATACTTCGTCTCCGACGCCAACACCGGTCCCACAAAATCAAATTAAGAACATCATCGTTGTCATCATGCAGAACCGGTCTTTTGACCATCTGTTCGGCACCTTTCCCGGGGCAACCGGAATTCAACCCGGTGTTCCCGGTTTTACCCAGAAAGATTCCACCGGCGCTACGGTAACGCCAATGCTTCTGTCCTCCACATCCACGGCTGACCTGCCGCATACGCGCAATGATTTCCTGCGGGTCTGGGACAACGGGGCCATGGACAAGTATGCGTTCTACAACGGTGACGTCTCCATGGGCCATTACGACAATACCACCCCGGGGATGAGCACGTTATGGAGCTGGGCCCAGCAATTTGCCCTGGCCGATAACTTCTTTCCTTCCGTCATGAGCGATGCGCCAACAAACCAGTTGTATCTGGTGGCCGCTGATGACAACAACAATCCTGGCCTTTTGCAGCCGTTCTATCCTCCATGCAACACCCAGGTGACGGCCAGTTCCGGTTATACCTTTCAGCATGTCGGGGGCCAGCTCGCGGCAAAGGGCCTGAACTGGGCGTGGTATCAGGAGAATCTTGGGGACTGTGCGTTGTACGTCCCGCAAGAGAATCCTTTCCAGTTCTTCACGGATTCGCATGCCTCGTCCAACGTGCGCGACTTTTCCCGGTTTGCCGCGGACCTGGGCGCCGCACCACCGGCAGTCGCGTTCATTCAGCCGGGGCCGGGCCACAGCATGCACCCGGGCAGCGGACCTATCACCAACGGGATCACCTGGCTGGATAGCCTGATCCGGCAGATTCAGGCTTCGACCATTTGGTCTCATACAGCGGTAATCGTGATCTGGGACAGCAGCGGAGGGTGGTGGGACCATGTTCCGCCGCCGCAAGTGGATGCGCAAGGGCTGGGTCCACGCGTTCCCCTGCTGGTGATATCGCCGTTCGCCAAGAAGAATTTCATCTCACACGTGCAGATGGATGATGTCTCAATCCTGAAATTCATCCAGAACACGTTTGGCTTGTCGACGCTCAACTCAAGAAACCAGATGGGCAACGATCTGGGCGATATGTTCTCATTCTGAGGGTTTCTTTTCCTTGCGAGAGTCATAGCAAAAACGGGGTGGAGCAGGCATTCATGCCTGCGTTAATCGAAATACAAGTGACCTGGCTTTAGCCTCTGAGGTAGCTATTAGCACTGTGTACCTCAGCGGCTGAAGCCGAAGGCCAGCCGGCTTTTGGCGCAGGCCTCTGCCCCAGCCCGCCTGCCCATCCCTTCCGCAAAGTACGCGGAACGGCTGGGGCCCGCAAAAGCGGCGCGCACCGCCATCCCAGATCGCGCAAATGCGGCGCGATCCGGGAGCCCTGGGTCCGGGGGCCCTGAAGGCCTGCTCCACCCTGCCATCGCGAAGCGGTACTTCCGGATCAGCTCGGGTTTGCCTCGTGGCCTTCCGCCACACCCAAATAAGCCTTGCGGACGAACTCGTTGTTCATCAGCATCTGGCTGGTGCCTTCGAGCGTGATGCGGCCGGTTTCCATAACGTATCCGTAGTGCGAAACCTGGAGCGTGTAGTTGACGTTCTGGCCGACCAGCAAAATGGTTACGCCCTGGCGTGAGATATTGGTGATGAATTGAAATATCTCATCGACCAGTTTGGGCGCCAGGCCTAGCGAAGGCTCGTCGAGCATGAGGAGCTGCGGCTCCGACATGAGGCCGCGGCCGATGGCGCACATCTGCTGCTCGCCCCCGGAGAGCGTTCCAGCCATCTGGTGGCGGCGCTCTTTGAGACGAGGAAACATTTCGTACACGCGCGCCAGGCCGCTGTGAGCTTTTGATCGCAAGGCGGGCAGAAAGCAGCCCATGAGGAGGTTCTCCTCGACTGACATTCCCGGCCAAAGCTGGCGGCCTTCCGGAACCAGGCTGAGATGGCGCTTCACGCGGCTGCGCGTCGGCAGGGAAGTAACGTCAGCGCCGTTGAGAAGAACTTTGCCTTTCCTGACGGGAAGCACTCCTGCAATGGTGTTGAGTGCCGTGGTTTTTCCCGCGCCATTCGATCCGATGATGCAGGTGACCTTGCCCTTCGCAACCGCAAAGGAGATTCCCCACAGCACCTGGGTGACTCCGTAGCTCACCTCCAGGTCCTGCGCGATGAGAAGCTGGTCAGCGCTGGGAGCAGCGGCGGGGGATTCAGGCACGCGGTGCGCTCCTGAACGTGTTCTTGCCCAGATAAGCCTCGATTACGGATTCATCGTTTTGAATTTCGTCGGGCTTGCCTTCCGCCAGCTTCTGCCCGAAGTTGAGCACGGTGATGCGGTCACAGACTGACATGATCGCCTTCATCTCGTGCTCGATATACATAATTGTGGTTCCGCCCTCGCGGATGCGATGCAGCAGATCCATCATGGAACGAGTTTCCGCTCCGGTCAGGCCGCCGCAAATTTCGTCGAGCAAAAGGAGTTCGGGCGCGGTGGCCAGAGCGCGCGCCACTTCCAGACGTTTTTGCTCTCCCAGCGATAACACTGAGGCGATCTGGTTGGCTTTCTGGTCCAGTCCCACCAGCCTCAGGGCTTCCATGGC
Organism: Candidatus Angelobacter sp.; assembly: GCA_035717005.1. Classification (GTDB taxonomy): domain Bacteria; phylum Acidobacteriota; class Terriglobia; order Terriglobales; family Acidobacteriaceae; genus Angelobacter. The sequence goes on along the minus strand of DASTJB010000090.1, from coordinate 6,429 downwards.
ATGCTCGCGCGCGTGGCTTGTGCGGGTAACTGCCCGCCGGCCATAGTGCACCGCGACCTGTACATTCTCCAGCACCGTCATTGCTTTGAACGGACGTACGACCTGGTGCGTGCGGGCAACGCCTCTTTTCACCAGCGATGCGGAATCCATACCGGTGATGTCCTTGCCATGGAGCTGGACGGTTCCGCCGGATGGGCGGTGAGCGCCGGTGATGACGCTGAACAAAGTGGTCTTGCCCGCTCCGTTCGGGCCAATAAAACCGCAGATCTGATTTTCGGGGATATCGAAGCTGACCTCTTTAAGCGCCGCTACGCCGCCAAAGAACTTCGTCAGCTTTTCGACTTCAAGAATACTCACATTTACTCCTCGATATGTTGTGCCTTCAGGAAACGCAGCTTCCTTAGAATTTCCCGAATCATCACAAAAAGAGCTTTCCACGTTTCCCCGGTAAAAAGTCCGATCAGCAATTTACCCAGTCTGACCCACAGGTGCTTGGACTTGATCAGGCCACCAGGCTCAACCAGCACAATCAGGATTAAGAGCGCACCATAGATCATCAGGTGAAAATCCTGATATTTGGCCGATATTGTTTCCTCCACAATTATAAAAACAACTCCACCCAGGACTGGCCCCCAAATAGTGCCAATGCCGCCGATCACCGGGATCAGCAGAATGTTGATGCCGGTTTGAAATGCGAAGACGTCACCCGGATAGAAGAAGCCCGCACGCCGCGCATAAATCCCGCCGGCAATACCGGTGAGCCCCGCGGCGAAGGCGTGGATCCAGAGTTTGGTGGTGAAGGGATTGACACCAAGGTCTGCCGCGGCGTCCTGGTCTTGCTTGATGGCGCGCAGGGCGAGGCCGAACTTGCTGTTGGCGATGATGGTCGAGACCAGAACCGCCAGAGCCACGGCGACGATCGCGGTGTAGTAGTGCTCCAGCGGATTGAAGGGCTTGTCTTCAGCGATGCGATAGCCGCTGGCGCCGCCAGTGATATCGAGATTGTTCATGATGACGCGCACGGCTTCCGTTACGCCGATGGTCGCGATCACAAAGTACGGTCCGCGCAGGCGGAAGGTGGGCAGTCCGATAAAGAAAGATGCCAGCATGGCGATGGACGCGCCGCCAATGAAGCCGAAGTACGGGCTGTGACCGGCGTGCATCAGCAGGGCTGTGGTGTAAGCGCCGAGGCCGAAGAAGACGGCAAAACCGAAGGAAACCTGGCCGGCCATGCCACCCAGAAGGTTCCAGCCGAGACCGGCAGTGCTATAGACCGCCGTCAGAAAGAGGAGGCGGATGAGGTTATCGCTGGGTCGCGCGACCGGCAACAGCAGCAATGCCGCCAGAAGCGTCCAGGGCAAAATCAGCCTGAGCCAGCCGCTGACATTTGCAGGTCGCGTCATGCGGTCTTCCACTTGCGATTGAACAGCCCCGCGAGGCCTTTTGGCATGATCACCAGCACAACGACCAGCAAGGCAAAAGGAATTACGGGCTGATAGCTGGGCGGGAGGTAAAAAGTATGCCATCCGTGCCAGTACCAGGGCAGCGGCACAACGGTGCTGAAGGTTTCAAGAATGGCCAACACAATCGCCCCCAGGGCCACACCAGAGACCGACTCCAGCCCGCCGAGCACAATGATGACGAAGGAGCGGAGAAGGAAAGGCCGCCCGAAATCGGGGCTGAAGGAGTAGAGCATGCCCAGCAGCGCTCCGGCGAATCCAGCGAACGCGGTGCCTAGGCCGAAGGTCATGCGCGAGGTGCGCTGGTCGTCGACGCCGACGATCTGCGCGGCGTAGGGGTTCTGGATGAGCGCGCGCATGGAGCGGCCGAACCAGCTGCGGTGAAAAACAATCTCCAGGAGAATCATGCAGACCACCGCCGCGGCAAAGACCACCAGATTGACTTTCGGGATCGAGATTTCGTCTCCGATGTGCACGGCGGAAAGCGTGCGCGGAGTCAGGATTGACTGGTCTTCATTGCCCCACACCGCGTAGCCAACGTTCTGCAGGACCAGCCAGAAGCCGAACATCAGCAGCAGAGAAGCAAGCGTGGGCGTGTCTGACTTCGGCAGCCAGCGCACCAGGACCCAGTGCACCAGCATGCCGAAGACAAAGAAGACCGGCAGGGCGAGCACGGCGCCAAGAATCGGGTCGATGTGAAAGCGGGTGAACAGTTCAAAAGAAAAATAGGCTCCCAGCATCAGGAACCCGGCATGGGCCAGGTTCACGATCTTCATGACTCCGTACACCACGGTCATACCCACGGCCATGGCGGCGTACACGCCCGCCAGCAGCAGGGCTTTGATCAAAAGGTCGAGATACTCGACTGCAGTCATTTAAGCTGGGGCGCCTATTTATTCGGAGAAGGCGCCACTGGGTCGCCGGTGGCCGCGTCTTTTGGGAAGACGATGTCCACTTTGTTGTCAGGCTTGTTCTGCGTGATCACGAAAGGATAATCGGCCTGCCCATTGGCCGAGAATTTCAGCTTCTGGCCCGGCAGCACGGAATCCGTAAGCTCGACCTTTTTGAGCGCGTCGCGGATCGCCGTCTTGTCGAGCGATCCAGCGGTCTCGATCGCCTTGGCCAGGATGCGCATGCCGTCGTAAGCGGGGGCGGCGTACCAGGAGTCGACGTCATGGCCGGTGAAGGCCTTGTAGTCGGCGGCAAATTTCTTGGCCTGCGCGTACGGCAGCTTGTTGGACCACCAGATGCCGGCAAAGATGTAATCAGTACCGGCGCCAAGCGCCTGGCGAGCATTGGCCTCGGGACCGCGAGCGCCATAGCTGACCATCTGGTGATGCAGGCCGTTCTGAAGGTACTGGCGCTGCATGGTGATGTAGTCCGGCAGGTGCGCGTCAGAGAGGAAAACATCGGCGTGGCTGTTTTTGACCCGCTGAAGAATGCTGGAGAAATCGGTGGCGCCGAGCTCAAACTTTTCATTCATGACGACTTCGAAATAGCCCTTGTGCTTGTTGGCCCACTCGTTGAAGCCGTTGACGTAATCCGTGCCGTGGTCAGTGTTCTCAACCACCATGGCGATTTTCAGGCCTTTTTTGAGCTTGCCCTGGTCAATCAGGCTGCCCAGAAACTCCGCGCTGGTGGTGCCGATGAGCGCTACGGGGCTGAGGCTGCCGAATGCATACTGATAGCCTTTGCCGAAAATGGCTGTGGCTCCGGCGCCGGTGGTGATCCATGGCGTCTTGTATCGATCGGCCATCACGGACTCAGCCGTGCCCAGCGCGGTGGAATAGCCGCCGATGACGGCCACCGCATTGTCGGAACTCATGGCGCGCTCGACCAGTGACGCGGATTTCTTAGAGTCGGTGCTGTCGTCGTAGAAGATTTCGTTGATCTTGTACTTCTTGCCCTTGCTTTTGATCATGATGCCGCCCGCATCATTAATCTGCTTGATGGCCAGTTCGATTCCTTCCTTCTGATACTGGCCGGGCTTGCTCTCACTGCCGGTGGTAGGCAGCACTACGCCGATGGTGATGGTGTCGTCCGCGGTGGCTGCGGCGGCAGGGGCGCTGGAAAGCCCAATCCCTCCGAGCAGCAAGAGCACGAGCAGGATCGTGCGACAGCGACAGGTGCAAGCAAAATTTCGGTGTGTTCTCATGATTCTCTCCCTTTAGCAGTCTGCGGCCCACAGCTGGCAGGGGACCGGAATTCACAAAAAATCCCGCGCATTGATGGCTGGTAGAACAGAAGGCTGCATGATAGTCCCCCGCAGCAGATATTCACAAGTGTTGTTTCGGAAGCGCCGGAAGAGCTGGTTACATCCTGAATGTGAGCCAACCGGGACGGTTCGGTGAAGGATTTTGGTTCTGGACCGCTGATTCCGCTTGACATCTGCGGTAATCCGACTACCCTAGGTTGCCAAACCACTGCCCTGCATTCTGGTCAGTCACGGCCAGAAGGGGGCAGGTATGTCCCTGGGCCTGCACCACCGAGATCGGCAGCAGTGCGTTATTGCGAGGTCAGCAAAGCGGCCGAGTTTCCAAGCTGCGACCGGAGCGCCCAGTGTTGCGAAGCCAGATTTCGTTCGTGGATGTTCCGGCAGAAACGCCGGCTATACGCAGGCCTAACCAGGCGGGCTTGCCCCGCCATACCGAGGAGGACTAGATGGCCGATACCAAAACCACACCGGGAGCGACCAGCGCCAGTTCCGCCACATCCGCACCTTCGGGTGATGGCGCGAGCCAGTGGGACCGCGTCGCGGCGATGGATGAATTCAAACAGCTGCTGAAATCCAAAGCCAGATTCATTGTGCCGGCGACGATTTTCTTCATCGTCTACTACTTTTTGCTTCCCTGGCTGGTGGGATACTACCCGCAGAAGATGGACAAGAGGGTCTGGGGCTCCGTCAATATCGCCTACCTGTTTGCCTTGTCGCAGTTCTTTGTTTCCTGGCTGATCGCGTGGCTGTACGTGCGCGCCGCCAGGAAATGGGATGACTCCGCCAAAAACATCCTGAACCGCCTGAAGGGAGGCAAATAAACATGAACAGTACACTCATACTGTTTCTGATTTTTATCGTGGTCACGCTGGCCATCACCTACTGGGCTGCGAAGCGCTCGGCCACCGCAGGCGCCTATTTCGCCGCCAACCGCCAGATCAAAGCCTGGCAAAACGGCGTCGCTGTCGCCGGCGACTACATGAGCGCGGCTTCCTTCCTCGGGATTGCGGGGCTGATTGCGTTCAACGGCTATGACGGCTTCATGTACTCGGTGGGCTGGCTAGTGGCCTATCTTACCGTGTTGCTGCTGGTAGCCGAACCGCTGCGCAACGCTGGGAAATACACGATGGCGGACGTGCTGGCGTATCGCCTCCATCCCCGGCCGGTCCGCGCCATGGCCGCTCTGAGCACACTGACTGTCAGCACGTTCTATATGATCGCGCAGATGATAGGCGCAGGCGCGCTCGTCTCACTGCTTCTGAAGGATTCCCACATTACTTTCCATACCGCGGTCATTGGCGTAGGCATTTTGATGATCGTGTACGTGGTGTTCGGCGGCATGCTGGCGACCACCTGGGTGCAGATCATCAAGGCCATTCTGCTGATGGGAGGAACAATTATTCTGAGCATCCTGGTGATGAACCACTTTGGATGGAGCTTCAGCAACTTCTTTGACGCCATCACCAAGGTGACCTATCACGATCCCAAGGGAGCGACAGTAGTCAAGGACTTTCTGCAGCCAGGAGGCATGTACAAGCCGCCGTACGGCGCGCTAGACCTTATCTCGCTAGGGATCGCCCTCATCTTTGGCACCGCCGGATTGCCGCACATCCTGGTCCGGTTCTACACGGTTCCAGACGCGAAGACGGCGCGGCACAGCGTGGTGTGGGCCATGGTGCTGATCGGAGCTTTCTACATCATGACGACGTTCCTGGGCTTTGGCGCCGCAACGGTGGTCGGTCGCGACTTCATTGCCAAGAACGGCGGGCAGAACATGAGCGGGCCCAATTTGGCTCTCTTCCTGGGAGGCAATTTCTTCTTTGCCTTCATCTGCGCGATTGCCTTTGCCACGATTCTGGCGGTGGTAGCCGGCTTGACCATCAGCGCTTCTACTTCCTTCGCCCACGATTTCTGGACGAACGTCGTGCACAAAGGCACGGAACGCAGCCCAGGTGAGGAAGTGCGCGTAGCCAGGATCACGGCTTTCGTGGTGGGAGCTGCCTCCATTACCGTTGCAATTCTGCTAGGCCCAACCTTTAACGTGGCATTCCTGGTGGCTTTGGCCTTTGCTGTTGCTGCTTCGGCCAATCTTCCAGTGATCATCTTCTCGATCTTCTGGAAGCGCTTCAACACCGCGGGAGCGGTCTGCGGACTGGTTGTCGGTCTGCTCAGCTCTATTATTTTGATCGCGATAGGTCCAAGCCTGATGGGGCCTGGTCCCACGGCATGGTTCCATCGCGCCGCACCCATCTTCCCCTTGCAGAACCCTGGAATTATCAGCGTGCCGCTAGGATTCCTCGGCGCCTGGCTGGGGACATTGCTCGGTGGCCGGGACGCTGCCGCGGAGGCCAAGTTCACCGAGCTTGAGGTCCGCGCCAACATTGGTCTGGGAGCCGAGCAGGCAACCGCTGGCCACTAAACCAGGAACTGTTTTTCAGCAGCGGCGCCCGAGAGGGCGCCGCTTTTTTTCTTCGCTTCGCTCTAAACCGGCGGCGGACTTCGCGCTGCCGAACGCATTCAGCTCCTGAAGCGCGTGGCTCGGCGCGTGGCCGGCGTCCCACCCCAACGCGCGCAAAAGCGGCGCGCGTCGGGGACCCTGGCCTCACCGCTTCATTGCTGCACGCTTTTAGCGCGATGCGCGGCCGATGCGCAGCAGCTCGGCCAGCGTCCTGATACCGTGAGCTTCCAGTGCGGGAATGAGCCGCTGCCACAGCATTGCCGTCTGGAAGGCATCCGAGAGCGCATGATGAGGTT
>DASTJB010000089.1:0-11563 GCA_035717005.1 Candidatus Angelobacter sp. | reverse complement strand
GTCCCATTGCGACATGAAGTAAAGCCCGCGCTCCTGCACCCAGCCGTCGAAATCTTTGGCCGTGATCTTGTTCGGCCAGTTGAACACCTGCTCTTCCGGGGCAAGGACCGTTACCGGCTGCTCCTCAACCGAGACGCGCAGGTTCGCCGCGGTCGCGGGATAGGGCGTGTAATGGCCGTCATTGAAGAGACCGACTGACTGGTTGTACTGCACGATCAGCGTGCCGCCGCGATTCACGTAGTCGAGCAGGCGGCGGTTATGCTCGCGGACATCGGTGCGCGTGTCATAGGCGCGAATGCCGACCACGATGGTTCCGTAGCGGCTCAGGTCACCCGTGGCAAGTTCCTGCGCTGTGATCAGCGTGGTGGTGAGGCCCACGCTTTGCAGCACCGAGGGAATTTCATCGCCCGCGCCCATGAGGTAGCCGACGCGGAGATTCGGCGGCAGCTTCACATCGACCGCCGCCACATTTTCCGTGGCCGGACGGTAGGCCGGGTAGGAGTCAAGATCGGGCCGCGTGATGATCTTGAACCCCTCGGCGTACTGCTTGCCGTTGTATTCCGCGCGCGCTGTGACTTTGTAAGTGCCCTCGTGCAGGTCCTGCGGCGTGACCTGGAAGTTATAGTTGCTCAGGTCGCCATCGTGGTCCAGATCGACCGCGATCTCCGCCGGCTCCACCTTCCATCCCGGCGGCGTTTCCAGCCGCAGCTTGGCGTGCACCGGCGTCTGCACGTTGCTGCGGACGCTTACGCCGATCTGCGACGTTCGCATCGTCCCCACCGGCGCAACCACCACGGGCGAGGTCAGCAGGACCGAGATCGGCGGGCCGATCATCAACGGGCGCTCGGACTGGCCGAGCGTGGGATCGACGAATTTGATTTTGGCGACAGCCGAGGCTTCGCTGCTGCCAGCGTTAGTTGTGAAGAGGACCGAACCGCGCACGGGATAAGGCGTCCAGGGCTGCGTTAGCTGTTTTGAATCGGGGATTGTGTACACGGTCTCGGTTTCGTCATTGCCGCGGGTGAAATAAGGTTTGGTGTAAGACGCATCATCCCGCACTTTGAGCTCGAAGCGGGCTGTGGCAATTTCTCCTGGTTTCACGGATTCAATCGGGGTTGGCTGAAAAGAACCGTATTCGATTTCAGGATGATCGGACATTATCAAGGTGAAATTCGTGCCCGTGATCGTAGCTTTGCCACGGTTGTACAGCCTTGCTGTGACCCGGAACGTCTGCCCCGGCGCCGCAAGGCTCATCGTTTGCTCCATGCGCGGGAAGTAGGACGGACCGGGCGGTGGACCGGGCGGGTCCACGGTGACTTCAAAATAAATACCCAGGGCCTCGTTGGCGGCTTGCTCGAATTGCTCGAGCTTCTCCCGCAGAGCAGGCAGCAAATCTGCTTTTTGAGCGGCGGATAGCTGCGACTCTTCGATCTTGTGAATCAACCGCTCCGCTTCGTGGCGTCCAGCCAGCAACTCCGGCGCGCACACAGACGGATTGTCAATGGAGAAAGCTTTGCCGGCCGCTTCCACGTGCTTCTGCAGCGACTCCAGCGCGGGCTTCAAGAAAGGAGCTTTGGATTCTTCGCCTCCGAGCCGCGCTGCCAGCCCAACCAGCGAAGTATCGATGCCATCAAAAAAATCCTGCTCATGCCCGGCGGGCTTCGTCAGCGTGGAATCCGTCAACTTGTAGTAGGTATACCGCGGCCCAGGAGGCACGCGGATGCCGCCCGTTCCCTGCGAGGTCTGGTGCGCCAGCCCTTCCAGAGCAAACTGCGTGTAGGACATGCCCAGCACCGGCGAATACTCTCCGGTGTTGAGCTTCACCGTGTAATCTTCATCGGCCACGTTGCCGCCGGAGAACATGCGTGGCGGATTCCCGACGTAGAGCTTTTTCGGCTGCCAGGGCAGCAGGCCTTCCTTGATCTGCTCGGGAAATTTCGTGGGATCGCCCGCGGTCCGATATGCTTCGACCGTCAGCAGCGCCGAGGCCTGGTGATGGGCGTGGCCGTCACGATTGGTGCCGCTGAAGCGCGCCACCAGCACGTCCGGGCGGAAGACGCGAATAGCGCGCACCATGTCGCCCAGCGCAACGTCATGCGCGTGCCACTTGCTCATGGTTTCTTCCACGGTCTTGGAGAAGCCAAAGTCGGTCACATGGCTGAAGCGCTGCTCCACGCCGTAGTACTTGTCGGCTTCCAGCAGCTCGAGCGTGCGCAGGATCCCCAGTTCGTCCGAGCTCTCCGTCCCGAACTTGTTCTGCCCGCCTTCGCCGCGCGTGATGGTGAACAGCATCACCGCGGCGCCCTTGCCGCGCGACTCCAGAGTGAGCATGCCGCCGTCTTCGTCGTCCGGGTGGGCCGTGGTCTGCATGAGACGCGCCGTGGTCTTCAGTTTGGTCAGAAGTTGATAGAGATGCAGCGTCCCGCGGTCTTCCGGGAGCGGCCTCGTGTCCGACTTTAGACTATTGCCAAAAAATAAAAGGATGCAGGCGCAGGCAAGCGCCTGGCGGATGAGCTTTGAGCGCATGGCGACCATTTTCGCTGTTAGACGGCCATTCCGGCAAACTGGTAATCAGCGGCGGGATTTCAGAAGACGGCGAGGCAGACCGGCGGTTTCTATGTTTTGGCTGAGAGGATGTTCATCACCGTCTCAAGCAACTGAACCGGGCTCTGGGAGGCATCAAAGACAAAGTCCGCCCCGGGCAACGGCGATTCGCCGTGACGCAGCAGCGCCAACACAGGCGTTTGGCAAAGCCGGCGCACCTGCGTCAAAAGATCCCTTCTTTCGCTGAGGGGAATGCTGTGCCCGATCACGATCAGGTCAAAGCTGTGCCGGCGGCACGACTGGACGGCATCTTCGGCGTCCGTATAGGTAGCGACCTGTAAGCCGGCGGCGGAGAGAATCATTTCGCGCGTCCGGGCCAGAGTTGAGTCATAGCTGACGGAGAGAATGCGCTGCGGGCGCGGGCCACCCTCGGGAGCGAAATCCGGCTTGGCAACAATTTCAAAGTGGGTCTTGCGTCCGTCACCTGACGCCGATCTCGAGTTGCGAGCCATAGCTCAAGGCTATGCGCGACGAAGTTATACGGGGAAACTCTTTAAGCCTTGCATCTTCCTGGAAATAAAGACGAAAAAGTCGTCCAAAACATTCTTGCAGGGCAAGTTACCGGATGATAGGATTCGGCATCTTACGTTTACTGTACGATTTGAATTCATACGTTAACAATACGGTCTAAAGAGAGAGGAGCGGGTGTTTTGGCAAAAAAACCGGCCGCCTTCAAAGCGACCTTTGAAACCATGCAGCAGATCGATGTTCCCCATGGCCGCAACGGCAAGCACCGGCGGGTCGTCACGGCGATCCTGGAAGACGTTGAGCACCTGAAGCCGGGCGAGGCGGTTAAGGTGCCGATGAATGCCCTGGGTGACAGCAAGGAAAACGTCCGCGCCGCGCTGAGCCGCGAAAGCAAGAAGCGGAGGCTGCTGGTGGCCACGGCCGCAGACGGAGACCACCTGTATATCTGGAAAAACGGGCACGACGAGCGGTAATTTATTTCCTTGGGGCGGAGTAATTGGTCCTCACAGGCCGGTCCAGCTGGTTGATCATCTCCCGCACAGCGCTCGCGTGCGTTCCCTCGGGATCGAATTCCAGATATTTGTTGAGCGCCTCCGCGGCGCCGGGCGGCGCCACGAACTTCCCGTGTTCGACCTCTCCCTGACCGAACAGAATCACGGCTTTGATGTAGTAGGCGTCGGCCATTCTCGGGTCGGACGCAATGGCGCGGTCGCAGGCGGCAAGCGCATCCGGCAGGCGCTTGAGGTTGTAATGGGTGGCGCAGAGATTGAAGTACGGCATGGCGGGATAGGCCGACGCTTCTGCAGCTTCACTAAAAACGGGAAGCGCCTCCTCATATTTTTTCTGCTGTACCAGCAGGTTGCCTGCGGCATTCAGCATCTGTCCCAGCCCAACTTTCGCCGCAAGCGACTGCGGCTGCGCGTCCACGGCCTTCCGCGCCGCAGTCACGCCGTTTTGATAGGCCGCGACCGCATCATTCGGTTTGTTGGCGCCGGCAAAGATTCCGCCCAGCAATTGATACGGCTCCCAACGCGCGGGATCATCGGTTAAAGCCTGGTTGCATTTTTCGATCGCTTCATCGGGCCTTCCGTTATTGGCCAGCGTGTTGCACGCGCGGTAATGCGCCATGAAGGGGCGGGGATAGTTAAGGGCGGCCTGATCATAGGCCGCCACAGCCTCGTCGATTCGGCCCAGCCGCTCGTAAGCATCGGCCTGCGCCAGAAGCAGGTCGCCGATGCTCGAGAGCGCGCGATCGGTATCGGTGGCGTTGGCCAGGGTCCGGCGCGCCACCTCAACGGCTTTCGCATAGTTCTGGACCGCCTCCTGATTCTGTCCCTGATTGGCCTGAAGGGTTCCCAGGTTCTGGTAGAACTCCCAGCGATGGTTATCGAGCGCAATGAGCTCCTTGAGCACGGCCATTGCACCGGCCCAGTCCTGGAGATCGAGTTCAGCGTGATAGCGAACGATGAGCCGGTTGATCTTTGCGCCGTGAGCGTTCTCCTGCCGGACCAGCTCAAGCTGCTCTTTGGTCTTCTTGCCCTCGGCCAGGCTGGTAGATTCGCCCGGCTCCGCCGGCCCGCGGTACACGGTGGAGAGGTCGACATTCAGAAGGTTCCGGGAATTCTCGTCGCCGGGATCGCCGACGACCTTCCTGCCGGAATATACGCGCATGCCGTCCGGGCCGGTGATTTCGACCTGATAGACGCCGTACTCCAGCCCGGTCATGGAGAAGGCGCCTTTCTTGCTGGTTTTGGTGGTGAAAGTACGGCCGCCGCGCTCGAGCATTTTGGGGTCTTCGTACAGCCCGCCAGGGATCTTCTGGTACTGTTTGTCCACCGTGCCGATGTATTTGTAAGTTACTGTAGCTCCGGTGAGCGGATGCCCTTCGCGGTCGAGTACCTGCCCTGAGACGGTGGCGAAAAAAGGTGCGAGCGCGAAAATGAGCAAAAGAGCGGGCATCGAAGCCGATTCTACCGAATTAGAGACACCGCGGGGAGCGGGAGGTTCCTGGAGGAATTGAATGCCTGAAGAGCAAATCAGAGGGTAGGGATCCCTCGCCCTTGGCCCGGGATTTCAGAAACGCCCAGCGTCGCAGCTTCCAGAAAGTTAGAAGGTAAACGCCAACCCGCCCCTGAGCGCTCTGGCCGATTGCACCATGTACACCGTCCGGCCGTCCTGGCCCATAACGGGGACGTAGCCCTGGGCGAGCAGGTTGCGGACGTCGAGCAGCGCATCCATCTTGCCGGCCATAAACGAGCCGCAGGGCAGCGGCTGGCGGATAAAGATGCTCAGGTAGGGATCGATCTGGCCGGGCGACGCGTTGAAGGCGTCCACGGTGGAGAGCGCGCTGCCGCTGGTCCATTTGTACGACGCGATCAGGCGCGTGCGCGAAGCGGGAATGAAGCCGTAAACTTTGGCGCCCACGGAGTGCTGCCGCTCGACGCCGAGACTCTGGACCAGGGCCTGCCACGCTGTAGGACTGTCAGACGCCGAGATGGCCTGGCCTGTGGAGTAATCAAGCGTGGCGGTCATTTCATCAGAAATCTTGCGTTGCACCACTACACGCGCGCCAGCGCTGCTCACGCCGGGAGCGTACGCGTATGAGAAAGTTCCGGAGTAAACGTCGGGCAGGACGTCATCAGAGTAGCTGGTGGGATCGCCGGCGCCGGTGAGCACCAGGTCGTGCACGCGATCGACAAAGGCGGCGAGTTGCACGCGGGTATCGCCCATGCGGCGGGAAACGGAAATCTCATGGTGCGACGCGCGCTCGACCTCCGGATTGCCGTTGGCCAGGGCCATGCGCGGGCCGGATTCGCTCAAGTCGGCCGGCGCTGTATCAAAGCCCTTGGCAGCGCGCGTGTCGGGTTCCGAGGTCGCATAGCGGTACTCGACCACCATGTTGGGCCCAAGATGCACGTCCACGGAGCCGTGCGGCTTGATGGCGGTGACACGCTCGGCGAACTGCATGGACTGGAGATCGGCGCCGTAATTGAGATCAATGAAGCCGGCGACGCTCATGCTGTCCGAACTCGACATCTCAATGGCCGAGTAGGGCGAATTGAGCACCGCGGCGCCGGGAGCAGCAAAGTGGCGATAGGTTACGGTGAAGGTGGGGCGCGAATTCTCGCCAAAATCGTGCGCGTAGCTGGCGCGCAGGACGCCTGTAGGATCGCCCGCGGAAGCGCCAATATTGCCGTTGAAGGAGAGCGTGCCCGAGGAGAAAAGTGACTTTTCCAGGGCGAAGGACGTGGTTACGTCGCCTGCGCCACCGAAGCCTCCGGCCTCAGGTCCGGCCATGAAGGCTACGCTGGCCTTCAGGGAGCGGCCGTCGCCGCGCTCATTATTATTGCGCGAAACCACGACGAGCGATCCGGAGTCTTCCAGCTCGCCCTCGTTCTTCGCGTCTTTGTCTTTATCTTTGTCTTTATCGAGCACGCGGAGCACGGGGCGGTTGGCGGCGGAGCGCATGGTCCAGTGCCAGTCATCGGGATCGTCAGTGGCGCTGTGGCGGGCGGGCATCAGCTTGAGCGCATCCGCCAGAGTGTTGAGCGTGAGATTGATGATCAGATGCGCGCCCGAGCGCAGGACAACGTTTTCCCGCAGCGAGGGCAAGAACGAACTGGCGCTGACCTTGACCTGGTAGGTCCCCGCCGGAAGGTTTCCCGCCGTGTAATAACCGCGCGAATCGGTGAAGACGGTGGTGCCCACGTTGGCGGCAGAGACAAAGATCTCCACCACCGCGCCCATCTGTGGCGCGCCGGAGGTGTCCTTGACGTAGCCGGCAATAGCCCCGGGGCCGGCCGCGTGGACGGGCGCCCACGCCAGCAGGACCACCAATAAACATCCGAGTTTGCGGGTCATATCCACCACCTACCGTGAAAGTGGGAGCCCACTTGCTATTGCTGGACGACGAATTTGGCCGTTGGCGAAATCGATTGTTTCGAAATCTGGTCGTTGACCTTGATAGTAACCTGGTAAACCCCGGGATCAAGCTGGCTCAAAGGAATGCTCTTGGCCAGCGTGACCTGCTCGCCAATGTTCCCCATTTGGGCCGTTGTTTCCGTGAAGTCTACCACAGGCTGGTTGGTGGCGGTATTGACAACCCGGTATTCCACCGTGGCTGAAGGCTTGTTGGTCTTCTGATCGAGCCCCAGATTGTAAACCTGCAGCCAGAAATTGATTTTGGAGTCCCGGGAATCCTTCTTGTTGAAGGCGGCCGGCTTGCCGTCAGACGGCGCAACCTTGGGCCGGACCTTATTGGTGCCGATCACGAAATTGCCGGTTCCTACTTCGCGCGAGGGCACAGGCTCCATCTGGTCGGCGAGGATGAGCGTGGAGGTGGAGAGCTTCTCGTCACCGTAGTCGGGGACGTTGTAGCTCCTGCTGAAGACGCCGGTCTTATCGCCGTTCACGTCTTTGACCACCACGTCAAGACGGTAGAGGCCGGGCCGCATCGGCAGCGCCTTCCAGTAAAGCGAAGTATTGTTGACTTCTTTTTCCAGCAGCTCCGCCGGAATGTCCTTGTGCAGCGTCTCTTCGAAGGTCTGCACGATCTGGCCGGAAAGCTTGGTGAGCTGGCCGTAAACGTTGATTACGGCGCGCTGTACGCCGTCTTTGTTCGCGAAGGTCAGGCTTTTGAGCGGGACCTGCAGGGTAATGGGCACCAGCACGGTGTCAGAAGTCAGTTTGACGAAATCCACCTGAATATCGAACGGCAGCGGATTGACAAAGCGGTGGCGGACAATTTCATTCCGCAGCTCGTTGAATTTGATGTCGGGAGCGCGGTTCAGTTTGGAGAAGGTCTCCAGGCGGTCAAACTGCTTGGTGTCATTGTTGCGATTGAAGAAGCCCTGGCCGATGTTCTCCAGGCCGCCGCGGAAACGGTCTGCCTTGTTGGCCTGGCCCATGGATTCCATGTCGGTGAGGCCGGCGTTGGGCACGTGCAGAAGCGCGTCTTTTTTGGAGCGGTCCAGTGTCATTTCATAGGCGCCGCAGCTGCAGTCGTCTACGAATTCAATCTCAATTTCCTGGCCAATGCCTTCGAGGTAGCGGTATCGCCAGACTTCGAACGGAAACGTGGTGGTGGAACCGCCGCCTTCTTCCGCAGGCCGCTGATAAGGACCGCCCATGGGATGCGAATCAATCGAGGTCGGCGGCCCATACATGATATAAATTCTTCCCCTATCGGTCCTCCACCCCGGCATTCCTGCGGCATAATGCTCGTTCGCGTACGCGATGCGCCTATAATGCTCTTCTTTGTACTCGTTTTCCGCGGTATCGGGCGTGGGATCGCGCCGCTGCCAGAAAGCTTCGATGAACTGATCCCGCTCGGCATTGGTGGTCAGCTTCTTGAAAGCCGACAGCTCTTCATCAGTGATGATCCAACGCACGTCCTCGTCAAGCCACTTTTTGTACACTCCGCCCAGCTTTTCAACCTGAGCAGCTTTGTTGTCTTTGGGACGTTCGCGCTTGAGCGGGTCCTGCTGATCATCCGCAGCCTTGGCCTTCTTCGCTTTCGATGAGCTCGAACTCGCCGCCTGATCACTCTTGGGCTGGTCAGACACCTGCGCCTGGACGGCAAAACAACCGGAAACTACGAATCCTGATAGTAAAAAGAACCAATAAAAACGGGATAAACGGGGTAACACCAAAGTACCTCCTCTAGAGAGTACAGGTACTCTAGATTTTACGGCCTTTGCGAGTCCCGAAGCAAGGTTCCGCGCCCCGATTTGCGCTTTTATTTTCACTTCAAAATCATCCATCCAGGCCATTCTTATGTTCGATACCGGCCCTTTTCACTTCACAATCATCTGGCCTGCCGCGCTGTACTTACCATATAATCGAAAATGGAAATTCTGCCGCAAACAAACTCCAGGTACGCTCGTCCGTAGAGGAACTTTCCCGATACTGCTGGCGTATATAAAGTGTGCACGGATGACTGCTGCGCCGGAAGGTTAGTTCATGAAAGCGAAGAAAATTGTCCTCATTGTAGGAATCATCGTCCTGCTGGGTGCGATTGTCGGCTTCACCGTCAATCAAAGCCAGAAAGGCTCGGTCACCGTCCAATCCGGTAAAGTGGTCAAGCAGGATATCTCCTCCACCGTCACCGCATCCGGCCAGATCAAGCCCAAGACCATCGTGAACGTCGGCGCCAATGCCATGGGCCGCATCGTTCGCCTCTTCGTTAAAGAAGGTGACAGCGTCAAGAGGGGCCAGGTCCTGGCGCAACTGGAAAACGTCCAGTCCGCGGCCGACGTCGAGATGACCCGTGCCACGCTTTCCAGCGCGCAGACTGATGCCGTGGCCGCTGAAGCCGCGCTCAACACCGCGCAGGCGCAGCTCAAAAGCTCCACTGCCGATCTTGAGCGTACCAAGCTCGACTATCAGCGCGCTCAGGGTCTCTACAAAGACCAGCTCATCTCCAAGGCCGACTACGACACCCGAAAAGCCGCTTATGAAGTCGCCGACGCCGTCCACGCGCAGGACGTTGCTCGCGTCGCGCAATCCCGGGCGCAGGTTGACTCCGCGCACGGCCGCGTCGGCCAGGCCAGAGCTTCGCTGGTCCGCGTGAACGATGTTTTGAGCAAGACCACCTACTCCGCGCCGTTCAACGGCACCGTCACCAATCTGCCGGTGCATGAAGGCGAGACCGTCGTGATGGGCATTCAAAACGCGCCCGGCAGCACGCTCATGACCGTGGCTGATATGTCGATCATCACCGCTGAAGTCCAGGTCGATGAAACCGATATCGTCAACGTAAAACTCGATCAGCCCGCCGAAGTCACCATTGACGCATTGCCCAACCAGACCTTCAAAGGCAAGGTCACTGAGATCGGTGACAACGCCATCATCCGCTCCACCGGCGTCTCCACTTCCACGAGCCTCTCGGGCAGCCAGGAAGCCAAGGATTTCAAAGTCGTCGTCACGCTCACTGAGCCGCCGCCCAACCTGCGCCCCGGACTCTCCGCCACCGCCAAAATCACCACCGGCACCGTCCATGATGCGCTGGCCATTCCCATCCAGGCGCTCACCATGCGTGACAAGAACGATCTGGAGGCGCAGAAGAATCCCAAGGGCGCCAAAAAAGAAGTTTCCGTGGCCATCGGCGCCAAAAAAGAAAACAACGATATTCAGGGCGTCTTCGTCATCACCAGTAACAAGAAGGTCGAGTTTCGCAAGGTGGAAACCGGCATCACCGGCACGGCGGAAATCCAGGTCAAGAGCGGCCTGAAAGAAGGCGATGAGATCATCACCGGCAGCTACAAGGTCCTGAAAACGATCCGTAACGGCGCCGGCGTGAAGGTCGACAATTCGGTGCAGACCAAGAGCGAATCGTAAGTGGTAACCGGTTAGCCGCATCTAGGCGTGCGGCCGCGAAAGAGGGAATATAGAGGACGTAGCATGCTACGTCTCGAACGCCGGAATTGAAACGGCGGCAGGCCCCTGCGAAAAACCGGACTTTATCCGATCTATTACGTCTAATAACGAAAGGCCTCTGATTTGGACCAGGAGAAAAGAATGGCAACGCAGGTCGCCGACATTTCTGAGAGCATCATCGCGCCCCCGCAGGATTGCATCATCTGCACCGAAGAACTCTGGAAGACCTACCAGATGGGCGCTGAGCAGGTGCACGCTCTTCGCGGCGTCAACCTGCGCATCAATCGCGGCGAATACGTTGCCATCATGGGCCCTTCCGGCTCCGGCAAATCCACGCTCATGAACCTGATCGGCTGCCTGGACACGCCAACTCAGGGCCGTTACTGGCTCAACGGCAACCTGGTCAGCGAGCTCGACGACGACGAGCTGGCCCGCATCCGCAATAAAGAGATCGGCTTCGTCTTCCAGACCTTCAACCTGCTCGCCCGCGCCACCGCGCTGCACAACGTCGAGCTGCCGCTCATTTATTCCGGCTCGCCCGCTGACGAGCGCATCGCCCGCGCCAAGTCCGCGCTTGAGGCCGTCGATCTGAGCGAGCGCATGAACCACAAGCCCAATGAACTCTCCGGCGGACAGCGCCAGCGCGTCGCCATCGCCCGCGCCCTGGTCAATAACCCGTCGATCATCCTTGCTGACGAGCCCACCGGCAACCTCGACTCGCAGACCGGCCAGGAAATCATGAACCTCTTCGCCCAGCTTCATCAGAAGGGCAACACTATCGTCCTGGTCACCCACGAAGCCGACATCGCCGAGCACGCTCATCGCGTCGTTCACATCCGCGACGGCGTCGTCGCCTCGGACGAGCGCAAGAACAAATAGTTAGTTTCCACAAAATTTAGCGCCGGAGGCGCGTCGCGACGAACCGAGAACCATGTGGCACAGCCGCCCTCGGCTGTGCTGATTTCGTCGATGGTGGAGCGCAGGCGCCGGGGTCCCCATCGCGCGCCGGTTTTGCGCGTGATGGGGTGGAGGCGCCCTCGCCTGCGCTTTAGACATTCCCGCCAAAATTGCGCTGCTCTGTGGGGCGACGATAACCATGTGGCACAGCCGCCCT